>NZ_SLXS01000003.1:387945-742202 GCF_004340785.1 Tumebacillus sp. BK434
TGATGCGCGCCGTCAACCTTTCGCAGCTGAGCTTCACGGCGAAGTTTAAAGTGCGCGAACTGATGCGCAACACGCCGAAATCGCTGTTGATGCTGGTTGGCGTGATGATGGCTTCCGTGTTCCTGCTGTTCGGCTTCGCGGCGCACAGCTCGATCAACTCGATCGTAGAAGACAGTTTTGGAGATACTTTTACCTATCAGTACAACACGATGTTCAACAAGCTGCAGACGGAAAACAGGTACGGCGGCGAAGTCTATAACGTGCTGCCTGTGGCGCTGACCGGGGATGCGGATGTGAAATTCTCGCTGTACGGGGTGCAGCCTGACGGACAGCTGCTGTCGCTGAAAGATGCGGACGGCAGGGAGATCGCCCTGGCCGGCAAGACGGTGATCACCCGCGCGCTGGCCGAGTCGACCGGGCTCGGGATAGGCGATACGCTTACGGTGCGCAATCTGCTGAAAGAGGAGCAGACGTACGAACTGCAGATCGATGCGGTCGCCGAAGTGTACACCGGCAATGCGGTCTATCTGCCGCTGGCGGCGCTAAACGAGCTGCTGAAACTGCCGGCGACGAGCTATCTCGGGGTGTATTCGCTGCAGCCGCTGCAGGCCGCACCGTCACAAGTGCTGCGCGTGGAGAACCGCGCCGATGTGCAGCGCGCGCTCGATTCGGCCTTGGAGCCGATGCGGTACACGCTGCTGCTGACCGGCACGTTTGCGTTTGTGATCGCCCTGATCGTGATCTATGTGATCACCTCGCTGATCATCGAAGAGAACAAAAGCAACATCTCGATGCTGAAAGTGCTCGGGTACACGCCAAAAGAGATCAACGGGCTGGTGCTGAACGCCGGGCAGCTGCCGGTGGTGCTCGGTTACCTGCTGGGCATTCCCGCGACGATCAGCTCGCTGCAGTCGCTGTTGAACTCCTCGCTGCAAGGCATCGACATGGCGATCCCGATCCAGATCGACCCGCTGCATCTGCTGTTCGGCTTTGTGATCATCTACGGCACCTACGAGATGTCGAAGCTGTTATCCAAGAAGAAAGTGCTGTCCGTCTCGATGGCGGAGAGCTTGAAAATGCAACGCGACTAGAGGTGAGAGGTTGAGTACGGTGTTTGACAATCTCCCCGAAGAGAAACGGCAGAAAGTGCTGTCCGCCGCCCTCGATGAGTTTGCCGAGCAGGGCTATGCGTCCGCCTCGACCAACCGCATCGTGGAGAAGGCGGAGATCTCCAAGGGGCTCCTGTTCCATTATTTTCGCAATAAAAAGGGCTTGTATGCGTACCTGCTCCGCCACTGCATGAAAGTGCTCGGGCAGGAGTATGAAGATGTATTGCCGACCACGTCCTCCGATGTGTTCGAGCGAATCAAGCAGTTGACGGTGATGAAGATCCATCAGATGAAGCATTATCCGCAAGAGTACGACCTGCTCTTGAAGCTGGCCCGGGAGACCGATCCGGAGCTGATGGCCGAATACGCGCAGTTGACCGCCGAATTGAAAGGCCATTTTCTCGGCAAATTTTTTGCCGGACTCGACCATACGCTGTTTCGCCCGGGCGTGGATGTGCAGAAAGCGCTGGAGATCATTATGTGCACGACTGAGCACTACGGGAACAAATACGTGGCGGAGAATACGGATGCCGACGGCAGGCTGCATCTCGACGCCGATAAAATTGGCTTGGAACTGGATGAATATGCGAGTCTGTTGAAGAACGGACTCTACACGTAAGCAAAAAAGCAGGCGCCCTGGAAAAATCGGCGACTGCTTTTTTGCTGAAACCTTGACAACGAGAATCATTATCAACTATGCTGGGTGTAATGAGAAATACCGAAACCTCTTTTCCTTGAAAGGAGTTAGGATAGAGCATGAACGAGTTACACCAGCAATTGAAAGTCTTGGAGCGTTTGCGCGAGGAAGGGATGCGCCTGCCGTTCCAATTTGCAGAAGAAGCAGACCGGGCGGAAGGCGTCGCGATCGGGCGGCTGCTGAGAGATCCGGCACTGTTGCACGAGCTGATGCACAAGGTCGCGCAACAGATGCAATCTGACAACCTGGTCGCCGCCGCTTCCCTGTTCCAGAAGCGTCTGGCCAGCGTGTTGCTCGCGTCGGTGCTGACACCGCTCTCGACGGTGGGCTTGGGATTGATCGTCGATGCGGATACGACGGAGATCGTGCTGGTCGACAACATGCCTGCGAGCGTCATCTTGGGCGGCAAACAGCAGTTGCTACTGGTGAACCGTCTGCCGCAAGATGTGCAGAACCTCGGCGGTCATGTGCATGACGACTTGGCGGCGGTGCAGCATGTGCTGAAGGCGGTGTTCGACAACACGCTGGGACCGTTGATCTACCAGATCGCCTCGGAGTTCAACCTGTCCCCGAAGGTGATGTGGGGCAATGTCGGGAACTTCGTCGGCTATCTGTACGGCGAGCTGTGCGAGCACGCGATTTACAAGCATGGCGCAGCGGCAGATAAAGAACTGGTGTTCAACTCGGTCGGCTTTACCGCGCCGCCGCTGGCAGAAACGTTCCGCGAGGAGTGGTTCGAAGAGATCACCCCCGCCCGCAAGATCCGCGTGCGCAACTCCTGCTGCCTGTGGAACCAATTCCCCGGCAACAAGTCCTGCACGACCTGCCCGCTGGTGTGCAGCGCAGAGCGTGCGGAGCTGCTGACCGCCTATCATGCCTAACAGAACAGAGCAAGCCTTGGCTTCTTCGGAAGCCAAGGCTTTTTTTACGTATAGTAGATCAACTCGGGATATTCCAAATCGCTGAAATCGTGCGCCGAAATCGCCCAGCCATACGCCCCGGCGTACGGAAACAAGAGGAGATCGCCCGCACGTAGCCGTTCGATCTGTACCTGATGCGCCAGAATGTCTTTTGGCATGTGCATTTTTCCGGCCACGGTCACCGCTTGATGCTGCACCTCAGGACGCTCGAACGGGTACGGCCATCTTTCGACCGGGACGACGGTCATCGGGTGCGTATGCTTCCAGGCGCCGGGGAGCAGGAAATGGTGCAGGCCGCCTTCGACGACCGCATACCACTGGCCGTGGTTGTGGCGGATCTCCAGGACTTCTGTGGCGTAATAGCCACAGGAGGCGACCGCATATCGCCCGCACTCGAACAGCACAGTCACACCCTCGCCTGCCGCTTGGAGCTGGTCAGGGAGCGCGGCGGCGAACGTTTCAAAATCGAACTGGGCGGCAAGGTCCGCATAGTTGACGCCGACACCGCCGCCTGCGTTGATGTAGCGGAGTTCGAACCCGTATTCATCCGCCCAGCTGCGGGCTTTTCTGGCATAGTGCCCGACCATCTTCAAGTGCTGCTCGACATCGAGGTTGTTGGAGAGCGAATGGAAATGGAAGCCTTGCAAACGAACATGCGCACAGCGCAGCGCCTGCCGGATCGCCGCGCCGATCACCTGTTCATCGATGCCAAACTGCGTCGGCACCCCAGCCATCTGCAACGTGCCGCTCGGCAGCGGACCGCGCAGATTCACGCGGAGCAAGATGTCCATCACCGCGCCTTTGCGCCCGGCGATCTCTTCCAGACGGGCCAGCTCATGCAGGCTCTCCACATGGAGCAGCGTCACGCGCTGGTCGATCGCCCCTTCCAGCTCTTCGTCCGCTTTGCCCGGACCGCCAAAGATAATCGGGGCCTCAAGGCTCACCGCCCGGACTCTGTGAACTTCCCCGATCGAAGCCACTTCAAATCCATGCACGTGCGGAGCCAGCGCTTCCAGCATCGCATGCTCAGAGTTGGCTTTGATCGCATAGAAATACCGGCACTGCGGCGGCAGCGCTTGCACGAAGCGCTGCACATGCCGGGTCAGTGCGGTCAGGTCGTAAAAATATGCTTTGAGCGGCTTGCCGCCCAGGTCTTTTTTCAATTCGGCGATCTGCTCCAGGACGCTCATCATCGCCCCTCCCCTGTACGGAACAGCGCGAGCGGGTTCGGCACCGCATGCACGCGCACGCCGCCTTCTGCGAACAGCCGGCGCTTGGTCAGCTGCTCGACTTCGATCGTGCCGGAGAACAGATCAAACGTGGCAAACCGCTCCGCCAGCTCCGGGAACTTGCGCTGATACGCATAGATCACACCGGCCGCCAGCTCCCAGAAGCGCGTTTCGGACAGCCCGTACTGCTCCTCCAGGAACAACGCCAGCTCGCCCATGTTGATGAAGAAAAACGCATCGTGGAAAAAGTCTTTGATCTCCGCCGGATCTTCTTTTTCGATAAAAGAGTTGCGGTTCAACCGCGGATGGTTCGCCGGCGGATACTGGATCTGCGGGCGGCAGTTCGGGTCGGCCAGATGGGCGCGGGAGTAGCGCAGCCCGTCATGGAAATCTTTCAGCGCCACGCGCGTCGGCAGGCCGTTTTCATGCAGCAGGATCATGTTTTGCGCGTGGGACTCCATCGCCACACCGTGCGCGTACAGCAGGTGAATCAACGGTGTGATCGCGACCTGCAACACCGCCTGCAGCCAGCTTTCCAAGCCATGGCGCTCCACCCACGGAGCGATCAAAGGCTGCCCGTCGGTGCGCAGATGGCACAGCGCGTTAAACGGCACCGCCGCTTCGCCCGCCGCGAGCTGCCCGTGCAGGCTTTCGCGCCAGATCGCGCCGAGCACCCCGTACACTTTTGCTTCCAAGAGCGGGTGCAGGCCTTGGTGGTGGTAGGAGACGCCCATCACTTCTTTGAGCAGCACGACGCGCAGCTCATCGCGCAAGTAGGCATCCCCACGATGCAGCTCGCCCAGCCACTCGGACAGCGTCGCCGCGTTCAGGATCGTATGCTGTGCCAAGATGCGTCCCGTGGAGGTATTGGTCATCGACAGCGGGCATTTCACATACGCCCGCTCCGGCACCGAAGCGTTGGACAACGTGCGAATCGACATCTGCGGGCGGTACTCGTCACGCCCCTCGCCGAGCAGGACGATGCTCTGCTTGCGGAACTGGTCGAGGAAGCCGCCCGCCACCACTTCCCGCCACTGCCACGGATGCACCGGCACGAAGACGTACTGCGCCGGATCGAGCCCTTTTTCGCGCAGAATGTCTTGGAAGCGGTCGTATTCGTCGCCGAGCTCTTCGCGCAGGAAGTCTTCCGCTTCGAACGACGAAAGATGCGACCACTTCGCTTCGGCGCGCAAGATCGCCAGCCAGATCAGCTTCAGACCCGGCTTGAACTCCGGCCCGAAGTCGAGATGGTCCTGCAGGTCGAAGCCGATGCGCGATTTGTAGCACGGGTGGTAGGGGTGGCCTTCCATCACGTCCGCTTCCAGCTCGTCGTAAGGGGTCGCTGCGCTGACCGGAGCGGGCTGTGCAAAACGGTGCTCTTGCGCGGCCGCATCTTTCAGCCACGTCTCTGAGATCTCTTCGAGGAACGTGGACAGCTTGTCGTCATCCGCACCGAGCAGTTCAGCCGTCTCCAGCAGGAAGGCGGACAGCGAGTCCGCCTCGCGCTCCGCCCCGTTCGCCTGGCGCAGCACCGGGTCGCGCGTCAGGCGAATGCGCCCGAACGACAGGGCGCGGCGTCCCGTGCAAACATAGGTCACGTCGTCGCCCGCCGCGTCTCTGCCGTGGAAGCGATACGTCTCCGTCCCGTCCGCGTGCTGCTCCGTCTCCGGATGCACGATGCCTTCGTAGATCAGCGATTCGATCAACTGGCGGAATATTCGTCTGCGCACTTCTGTCCATTGTGCAGATTCCAAAGCGCTTGCTAACAGGCTTGTGTTCATCACCGTCACCTCAACCATTTTTTATCGTTTGAAGACCCCGCCGCCGTAGCGCACCGAAGACACTTTCGGCAGGTGGCCAGCGAATTTCACCACCAAGGCGCCCAAGATCAGCACAGAGCCGAGCGCGAGGAACACGTACGGCGCGCTGAGAAAACCGCCGAGCGTCGAGCCAAGCAGCGCACCGCCGACCTGTCCGGCGACGAGGATCGACGAGGCGCTGCCCATCCGGACGCCGCGGTTGGCGGCGGTGGAGCTTTTCGAGATTTCGAAGGACACGGACTGCAGGAGCGCAGAAAAAGCAAACCCTTGCAGCAGACGCAAGGCAAACAGCCATCCCACAGTTTCCGGCACCGCCTGCAGAATGACGGCGAGTCCGCAGAGCAGCGCCGCCCAGGCAAAATTGCGCTCGACAGGGAATCGGTCGTTGCGCCGTCCCCACCACGCCGCGCCAAACAGAGCGGCACCCCACATCACCGCCTGCAGCATCCCGACCGTGGCGGCCGCGCGGTCCGGATCGCCTCCGGTCAAGTTCTGCACATGCGGCGCGAAGACGTTGATCAGCCCGTAGGCGGCGATGTTGGCGCACAGTCCGCCGATGAGAAACGCGGTCAGGCGGCGCGACCGCAGGAAGGACTGCAAAGTGCGGAACACGCCGGACGCTTCCGGCACCGCTTCCGTTTCGGACGCTGCCGGCGTCCGTTTTTCATGAAGCAGGAAGATCGCGGCGACCGCCATCAGCGCGACGAGCACGCCCAGTCCTTGCAAAAGCGGCCGGAAGCCGAAAAAACTGACCATCAGGCCGCCGGCCAACGGGCCGATCAGCGAGCCGGCGGAGACGGCGCTCTCCAGTTTGCCAAACACGCGGCCGCGCTGATCTTCCGGCGCTTGCGATCCGGCGAAGGCGGCCCCTGCGTCGACGACGCCGCCGAACGCGCCTTGGAACAAGCGGTAGAGGAAGAACTCAAACGGGCTCCTCGCGATCGACATCAAGAGCAGGGTCAGCGCCAGACCGAACAAGGCGCGGACGACCATCAGCTTGCGGCCGTATTGATCGCCGAGCTTGCCCCAGAGCGGGGCGGTCAGCGTGTACGACACCGCAGGCGCGGCGAGGGCGAGGCCGCTCCAGATCAAGACCTGCTTGGTGTCGCCCGCGCCGATCTCGTTCAGGTAGAACGGCAGCAGCGGCGCCAGCACGGTCAGCGAGGCGACCGAGAAAAAGTGCGCGCTCCACAGCACGCGGAAGTTCCAGAGCCAGCTGTTCATTGCGCAGCCACCAGTTGCCGGAACGGATTGACCGCCTGGCCGATGCCTGCAGGCATGCTTCCCCCGGCCGGGCCGTCCTGCTGGAGCAAGGGCGTGATCAGGAGCTTGGTCGGCCACTCCGCCGTTTCGAAGAGCTGGCGGTGGATCACAGTGCGCTGCGCCGCGGTGAACGGCACGTCGGAAAGCGCAGACTCCAATTTTTCACGCAGCTCCTGCCAGAGCTCTTCCTCGGCGAGGCCGTAGGTGCGGACAAGCGCATCGAGAATGGCGTAGAGGTTGACTTGGATGCAGAGCGTCTGCAGGTAGTAGACCAGCTCTTCCGGCGTTTGGTTGTAGAGCGAATTCGGTCGGTTCGGCTTGACGATGTAGCCCGGGTCTTGCAGCCCGGCCGCTTCCAGCCATGGCAGATGCAGGCGCACCGTGTCATGGTCGCGCAACAGCAGGCCCTGCACCCGGTCGTCTTTTAACACAAGCACGACATTTTGCCCGTGCAACTCCGGCAGCATGCCGAGACGGAGCAGGCGCAGCGCGGTGTGCAAGAACGTCTCGCAAACTTCGCCAAACAGGTTGCGGACAGCAGCAGGCGTCACCATTTCGCCGCGCCGGGCCAGCCAGGCGTTGAACAGATGATCGTCCGCGTTCGGCAGTCCGTACACGCAGAGCGCAGACATCGGAAGCAGCTGCTCCTCCGCCGGGAAGCGGCGGATCAGCGCCGACACGTGCCGCGGACGGTCTTCAAACAGATCGCTGCCCGGCACAAAATACGCCCACCAGATCCCTTCGTCACACAGCTGCAACGTGCGCTCCAGCACCTCATCCGTCCGGATCGCGTCGGCCAGCACCTGCTGCCCCCGCTCCCCGTTCAGCATGTACAGCGCCGGCAAAAAGCGCATCGCCCCAAGCGACGTGATGCCGATCGGCACCTTCACATGATCCAGACGGTCTGCCACCGGCACCAGCGACCGCACAGACGAAGTCGCCGTAAACGCCCCGCCGGCAAACTCCAAAGGCACAAACACGCCCGCCCCCAGCTCAGGCAAAAATTCTTTGAGCACCACCCGCTCCAACTGCCACGGATGCACGGGCAGCGCGATGTATGTGGCACGAGATAACCCCGCTTTCTCGAAAACGGTCCAGAGCTGCGCGCGCTCGTCAGCAGACAAAATGAGTTCCGCAGGCTCTGCCGGACTTGCCACATCGGCATGCAATCGACGCAAATCGTCCACTTCCGAAAGCGTAAACTTGGCAGCCGCCTTTCCTGCCTTCCCCCCCGCCAGCACCACATCTCTACGCACCGCCAACCAGCGCAGCACCACTTCCCCGCCGTACTCGGCGCAGTACTTGCGGTACTCCTCCGCCTCAAATCCGCCCTTCACCCGGGCGATCGGATGAAACGGCCGGTCGCGATACGCCGCATACCGCTCGGCCGCAGCGAACGAAGCGAACGGATCAACATCCGTCCCGCCCCGCTCCAGCACGGCCTCCAGCGACAGCCGCGTATGTAGCAACGAGGTCTCCACATCCCGTGCAAACACCTCCAAGCCCGGCAAGCGTTCCCCCATTGCCTCGGCCAGCTCTCCCACGCGGCGCAACAGCTGCAGCGGAGTCAGCCGTGCACTGACACCCGCGCCGTACTCCCCCGCCTGCACCTCCACCACGTCGGCCGACCGGCCTATATAACGCGTCGTGAACCCCGGACGCACCGGCAGCAGCAAGTAGCGCCGCTCCCCCTCCAAGTCCACGCGCACAAACAATTCCTCATCCAGCATGACTTCCACCGCCGTCTCGGCCATCCCGCAGACGTTCTCAGCCAGCAGAGCGCCGATCAGATCGAGCAGCACCTGCTCTTCTGCCATGCGTTCGATCTCGAGCCTGCCTCCTGCCGCAACGCCGGTCGCTCGATTTTTCATCCTCATGTCCCCTTTCACTTCCGGGCTCCATTTATCAAAGAGAATCATTCTCATTTGCATGGTACTTGAACATCAAAAGATTGTCAATGATAACAATTCTCAGTAACAAATATATTGACATGAGAATCGTTATCATTCAATATATGTTGGTGTGATAATGATTCTCATTCCCACGACAAAAAGGAAGGTGTCCCCGTTGACCGCATCCTCCGTACTTACGCCGGAGCGCAACCGCCCGGCCCTGAACTCGATCGCCGACTGCATCGGCCATACGCCGCTCGTGCAGCTCAGCCGGCTGTTTCCCGGCCGTGACATATATGCCAAGTTGGAGCTGATGAACCCCGGCGGCAGCATGAAAGACCGCCCCGCCCGCCACATCATCGAAAAAGGCTTGGCCGACGGCATTTTGAACCAAGACACGCATCTGATCGAAAGCACCTCCGGCAACCTCGGCATCGCGCTGGCGATGGTCTCGCGCTTGTATGGCTTGCGCTTCACCGCTGTCGTCGATCCGAAGATCACCAAGACCAACCTGAACATCATCCGCCAATACGGCGCGAACGTCGACATGGTCAGCGTCCCCGATGCGGCCGGCGGCTACCTGCAGACGCGGATCAACCGCGTGCAGGAGCTGATCCAGACCGTGCCCGGCGCGTACTGGATCAACCAATACGCCAACGAGTTAAACTGGCAGGCCCACTACCACGGCGCAGGAACGGAGATCGCCGACAGCCTCGACCAGCTCGACTATCTGTTCGCCCCGGTCTCCACCACCGGCTCGATCCTCGGCATCTCCCGCCGCCTGCGCGAAAAGTTCCCGCTGTTGCAAGTGATCGCCGTCGACGCCGTCGGTTCGGTCATCTTCGGCGCCAAGCCTGGCCCGCGCGAACTGCCCGGCATCGGCGCGTCACGCGTGCCGGAAATTTTCTCCCCGGCGGAGCTCCAACAGGTCGTGCATGTCGATGACCTCGCATCGGTCGCCGGGTGCAACACCTTGCTCGAACAGGAAGGCATCTTCGCGGGCGGCTCGTCCGGCTCGGTGATCGCCGCCCTGCAACAGCTCCTGCCCGAGCTGCCGGAGAGTGCCCGCATCGCCGTCATCCTGCCCGACCGCGGCGACCGCTACCTCGACACCGTGTATGACGCCGACTGGGTCAAGACCCTGCGCCGCAGCTAGTCTGTCCACCTAAAATCCTATGACTTCCAACCCTGAGAGGAGAACCCAAACATGAACAACCCGTCCATTCTCTACCTGAGCAAACAAGACATCATTTCCGTCGGCGGCGGCAGCTCCGACCTGTACGTCAAAGCGCTGACCAACGCGCTCGAACTGCACGCCCAAAAAGACATCGTCCAGCCGCTCAAGCCCTACCTGCGCGTCGATGAACAAAACGGCCACATCGCCGACCGCATCATCGCCATGCCGGCCTACGTCGGCGGCGCAGCGCCAGTGTCCGGCATCAAGTGGATCGGCTCGAAAGCTGACAATCCGCAAAAGCGCGGCATGGAGCGCGCTTCCGCTCTGATCGTGCTGAACGATCCGGAGACCAACTACCCGATCGCCGTCATGGAAGGCTCGCTGATCTCCGGCATGCGCACGGCGGCCGTCACCGTGTTGGCCGCGAAATACCTCGCCCGCCCCGGCTTCACCACCGTCGCCTGCATGGGCTCGGGCATCATTGCGCGGATGCAGCTGCAATCCCTGCTCGAACAGTTCCCGTCGATCACCACGATCCACCTGTTCGACCTCAACCCGGACGCGGCGACCCGCCTGGCGAACGAACTGACCGCGAAACACAGCGGCCTGCAAGTCATCGTCGCCCCGGATGCGGAGAGCGCCGTCCGCCAAGGCGACCTCGTCGTCACCTGCACTGTCACCGACAAGCCGTACATCCCGTTCTCCTGGCTGAAAAGAGGGGCGTTCGTCTCCAACATCTCGATCATGGACGTGGAAAAAGAAGTCTTCCTGAAGGCGGACAAAGTCGTCGTCGACGATTGGGATCAGTGCAACCGCGAGAAAAAAGTGATCAACCAGCTCGTGCTCGAAGGCACTTTCTCCCGCGAAAAACTGCACGCCGAGCTCGGCGAGATCCTGACCGGCGCGCGACCGGGCCGTGAAAACGAAGACGAGATCATCCTGCTCAACCCGATGGGCCTCGCGATCGAAGACATCGCGTCCGCGCACGAAGTGTACCAGCGCGCCGTCCGTGAAAACGCAGGCACCCGCCTGAACTTGTACTAGGAGGCATCCCTATGGCGATTACCATTCCTCAGGCCCGTTCGGCAGCCACTGCTGCTGCTGCCGAACGCCTCCTGAACACCTTCTTTCGCGAGACGGGCCAACCGGCCCCCATCCTCGCGGCAGACGACCGGCGTTTGCTTGTCCTGCCCGCGCCAATCCTAGAAGAGCTGCAGGCTCAGGGACATCCGTTCTGCCTCGAACTGCCTGCGACCCGCACGCGCATCTACGGCGCGGTCACCTATGCCTCCCTGTTCGGACATCACCGCTACGGTCATCGCTTCTGGCGGCAAACGGAAGACGCCACGCTGCAAGCAGCGGACGGTGCGCAGTTGGCCGAACCCCTGCTGACAGAAGTCGGCCAGCGCGACGCGGACTCCGAGTCGCGCAGCCGCCGCGTCGCCGATCTCGTGGCACAAGTGCAAAACTCGATTGAAAAAACGACCCGGTTCGTCGAGCACCACGCCGAGCATGGCGCGAAGCTCTGGGAGCTGACCGGCGGTGAGCGCACGAAACGCGCCGAAAGCGGGCTCGTGTTCGGCCACCCGTTCCATCCGACGCCGAAGAGCTCGGAAGGTTTTTCCGCGGCAGATCTGGAGCTGTATGCGCCGGAGCTGCACGCGTCGTTTACGCTCTGCTACTTCGCCGCCGCACCGGAACTGGTGCAGGAAGCGTGGGTGGAAGGCACAGGGATCGACCCGTTCCCGCCCGCGCTGCTGGCAGAAGCGCAGCAGAAGCTCGCCACTGACCGTCAGCAGTACCAACTGCTGCCCTGTCATCCGTGGCAGGCGAAACACCTTTTGACCTGGCCGGAAGTGCAGGAGCTGATCCAAAGCGGCCAGCTCGTCTACCTTGGACCGCTCGGCGTGCCGGTGCACCCGACCTCCTCGGTGCGCACCGTCTGGTCACCGGAACTGGCCGCGTACCTGAAACTCCCGCTCAACGTCCGCATCACCAACTTCATCCGCGTCAACCCGCTCGACCAGCTGGAACGCACGCTCGATGCGGCGACCTATACGGAGAGCCTGCGTCCCCTGCCCTACGAAGGGTTGACCATTCTCGCCGAGGCGGGCTATCGGACGCTCGTCGCCGACCAACTGCCGGAAGCGGCACGCCTGAAGCTGATCGAAAGCTTTGCCGTGATCTTCCGCCAGAATCCGGTTCTTGCCGAAC
Source organism: Tumebacillus sp. BK434 (assembly GCF_004340785.1). Taxonomy (NCBI): domain Bacteria; kingdom Bacillati; phylum Bacillota; class Bacilli; order Caryophanales; family Alicyclobacillaceae; genus Tumebacillus; species Tumebacillus sp. BK434. Next base: position 400,267 of record NZ_SLXS01000003.1, read on the forward strand.
ACGCCGACGACGAGACACCGGTGGTGGTCGCTTCCTTGCTGGAAACGCGCCCCGGCGAAGCGACTGCTCCCTTGTACCGTTTTGTCGAGCAGGCCGCCCAAGCGCGCGGTGCGGCGCTCGATGCCGATTTTGTCAAAGCGTGGCTGCAGCAGTACGTCGCGATCTCCCTGCTCCCGCTGCTCGACCTGTTTTTCCGCCACGGCTACAGCGCCGAAGCGCATGTCCAGAACTCGATGGTCACGCTCGATCACGGCTGGCCGGCCCGTTTTTACGTCCGCGATCTGGAAGGCGTCTCCGTCTCCCGCGCGGTGGCAGGCGATGTGCTCGCCACGGGCAGCGTGGCGCTGTACGATGACGAGCAGGCTTGGCACCGCTTCAAGTACTACATCCTCGTCAACCACACCGGGCACTTGCTCCATGCTTTGGCGCATGATACGGGCGTTTCCGAGCAAGAGCTGTGGGACGTGGTGGGCGCGGCGATTCAGGGCCATGAAGGGTTCGCCTCGGAGCGCGCCCGGCGCGGCGTGCGCGACCTGTTCACCACACCGCATTTTGCAGCCAAAGCGAACTTGATCTCCCGCTTCCAAGAACGCGGCGAAACGCCGCACTACGTCGAGATTCCCAATCCTCTTTTTCAAAAACGCGAGGTGACACAATGAGCCAGTCCCAACAATCCCTGATCCTGGCCCTGCGGTCGGAGCACTACGTCCAGGTCAGACGCCGCATCTTCCGCCAGCTCGTCCAAGGTTTGATCTATGAGGGCCTGTTGCTGCCTGTGGAACAGGAAGGCCAGTTCCTCATCGAAAGCGATGGCGCGACCTATACTTGCACCGGCAAGCGCACGCACACGTTTGGCCGCATCGAACTGACGAAAGAGCCGCTCCTGCGTCATGCGCAGGCAGCCGATGCGGACACCGCCGCTGCTGCCGTCGAAGCCGAATCGCTGACCCAGTTCATGCTCGACCTGCAAGACCAGCTCGGTGCCGACCCGGACCGTCTGGCCGCGTTTTGCCGGGAGCTGGAGCAGACGCTGTTGAACGACACGTTGGCCCAGCATCACCGCCACGAGCAGGGCCTGCGCTTCGAAGGCCGCCCCTATGACGAGCTGGAATCCTACGTGATGGACGGCCACCCGTACCATCCGAGCTACAAGTCCCGGATGGGATTTGACGCAGAAGACCAGTACCAGTACGGTCCGGAGACCCGCCCCGACGTGCGCCCGATCTGGCTGGCCGTACATACATCTGAGACGCGATTGGCCGCTTCGCAGCGCCTCGACGTGGCGCAATTTTGGAATTCAGAGTTAGGCGCTGCACAGGTGGCACGCTTCCACGACACCATCTGCGCGCAAGGCTTCGATCCGGCCGACTACCACTTCGTGCCCGCCCATCCGTGGCAGTGGCAGCATCGCATCCAGCCGGCGTTTCACGACAAGTTGCGCAGAGGCAAGCTGCTCCTGCTCGGCGCGTCCGAAGACGTCTACCACCCGCAGCAGTCGATCCGCACGCTGAGCAACGCGACCGCACCGGGGCGCGCCTATCTCAAACTCTCGATGAGCATCGTCAACACCTCGACCGGCCGCGTCCTCGCGCCGCACACCGTGCAAAACGCGCCGCACGTGACCGACTGGCTGAAGGGCATCGCCGAGCACGACCCGTTCCTGCGCGATGAATCCCGCCTGATCCTGCTCGGCGAAGTGCTCGGCGTCACCTACAACCCGGAGCCGTTGTCCGACCTCGTGCAAAGCGTCACCTACGGCATCCTCGGCTGCATCTGGCGGGAGAGCCTGCACGCTTACCTCGCGCCCGGCGAAGCGGCCGTGCCCTACAACGGCCTGACCGCCCTCGACCTCGACGGCACACCGCTGATCACGCCGTGGATCGAACAATACGGCATCACAAACTGGCTGACCGACCTGTTCCAAAAAACGGTGCTGCCCGTGCTGCACCTGCTCTACGCGCACGGCCTCGCTTTGGAAACGCATGCGCAAAACATGATCTTGGTGCATGACAACGGCCGCCCCGTCCGCGTCGCCTTGAAAGACTTCCACGACGGCGTCCGCTTCTCGCCCGCGCATGTCGCCGACCCTGACGCGATCCCGGCCCTGCTCGCCACGCCGGAAACGCATCAGCGCGTCAACCGCAACTCCTTCCTCGAGACGGACGATCTGATCCACGTGCGCGACTTCATGCATGATGCCTTTTTCTTCATCAACCTCGGCGAACTGGCGCTGCTGCTCGACCGCCATTTCGGGTACGAAGAAGCGAAGTTCTGGATGCTCTTGCGCGGTGTGATCGAAGCGTATCAGGCCCGTTTTCCGGAGCTGAACGAGCGGTTCCAACTGTTCGACCTGTTCGCGGAGACCTCCTATGTCGAGCAGTTGACCAAGCGCCGCCTCTACCCCGAGACGGAGATTCGCATTCAAGAAGTCCCCAATCCGTTATCCTTGTCGTTTCTGAACAGAGAGGAAGTGAAGGCACATGCTGCGACCGAATGAGTTGAAGCAGAAACTGAAGGCGGGAGATCCCGCGTTCGGCCTGTTCTGCTCCGTGCCGCATCCGGTGATGGTCGAGCTGATCGCGCTGGCCGACTATGATTTTGTCATCCTCGACACCGAACATGTGCTGGTCAACCCGGAAACGCTGGAGAACATGATCCGCGCCGCCGAAGCGCTGCACATCACGCCGCTGGTGCGGGTCGCCGACCCCAGCAAAGAAACGATCCTCCGCGCCCTCGACGGCGGGGCCATGGGCATCGTCGTCCCCCACGTCGAGACCAAAGAGCAAGCCGCAGCGATCGTCCGCGCCGCCCGCTACTACCCAGAAGGCATGCGCAGTTTAAACGGAGGCCGTCCCGGCGCGTTTGGCAAAAGCAGCCTCGTCGACTACATGAAACGGGCGAACGAAGAGATCCTCGTCATCCCGATGATCGAAAGCAGCACGGGCGTGGCGAACATTGACGACATCCTTTCGGTGGACGGCATCGACATGATCCTCGAAGGATCGGCCGACCTCTCCCAGTCCTACGGCCTGCCTTGGCAAATCCGTAGCGAAACTGTGCAGACCGCGCTGCGCCATGTACAAAAACGCACCCAGGCCAAAGGCGTGCCTTACTGCGCCATCCCGCGGTCTGCAGAAGATCTCGAACCCTTGTATCTCAGCGGCGTCCGCGCCTTTGTGCTTGGCGATGAGCGGGGCATCGCGTTTCGCGCACTAAACGCGCACCGGAAAACGTTTCACAACCTGATCCCCACGGAGGTACCCATCCCATGAACCGTATTGCGGACTACATCCAAACTGCCAAGCAAGCGAGCAGCAAGCCGTTCTGTGCCTTCCTCTATGACCTCGACCACCTGCGCGCGCATGTCAAAGCGCGCGTGGAGTCGATGCCTGCCAACACGCGCTACTTCTATGCCATCAAAGCCAACTCCGAGCTCCCGATCCTCCGCGCCCTCGCCCCGATCGTCCACGGCTTCGAAGTCGCTTCGATCGGCGAAGTGCAGAAAGTGCGCTCCGTTTCCCAAGACACCCCGATCATCTTCGGCGGTCCGGGCAAATCGGACGAAGAGCTGCTCGGCGCCCTGGAGCACCACGTCTCCCTGATCCATGTCGAGAGTCAGCACGAGCTGCGCCGCCTGAACGAACTCTGCGCCAAGCAGGGCACCGTGATGCCGATCCTGCTCCGCGTCAACCTGCGCGGCCCGCTGCCGACCGCGACCTTGGCGATGGGCGGGCGCCCGACCCAGTTTGGCATCGATGAGCTGCAGATTTCAGAAGCGATCGAACTCGCCAAGCGCCTGCCGCACGTCAAGCTCGAAGGCTTCCACCTGCATTCCCTCTCCAACAACCTGAACGCCGCCGAACACGTCAAACTGGTGCAGTATTACATCGAGCGCGTCACAGGCTGGGCGGCCGAACACGACCTCACGCTTTCCTACCTGAACGCCGGCGGCGGCATCGGCGTCAACTATGCGGATCTGGAAGCGCAGTTTGACTGGGAGCATTTCGTGGGCGACCTGCAGCCGATGCTGGAAGCGCACCTGCCGGAAGGGATGACCGTGCTCTTCGAATGCGGCCGCTACAACACCGCGTCCTGCGGCTACTATGCGGTCGAAGTGCTCGACATCAAAGAAAACCACGGCAAGACCTACGCCATCATCCGCGGCGGCACCCAGCACTTCCGCCTGCCCGTCTCCTGGCAGCACAGCCATCCGTTCGTCGTCGTGCCGAGCGAGCGCTGGGAGTATGGATTTGAACGCAAAGGTGTATCGGATCAGCAATTGACCGTCGTCGGCCAGCTCTGCACACCGAAAGACGTCCTGGCGACCGATGTGACCGTGCCGAACCTGCGGATCGGGGATGTCCTCCTGTTCCTGTATGCAGGCGCATACGGCTGGTCGATCTCGCACCACGACTTCCTGAGCCACCCGCACCCGGATCACATGTACCTCGGAGGTGACGATCATGTATGATGCGATCTCGCAGTTGAAAGTGGTCGACATCGATCAGCTCTGCCTGCATGAGACCCACGAGTGCGTAAGGCTGGATAAAACCTGCCAAGCCATCCTCGTCGAAGGCGTCCTGCGCAACCCGCCGCTCGCCGCGAAGATGAAAGACGGCCGCTACCTCATCCTCGACGGCGCCCACCGCACCTGCTCCCTGCAGAAGTTGGGCTGCCTGCGCAGCGTCGTGCAGGTGGTGCATGACGACTACTTCCAATTGGAGAGCTGGCATCATATCGTCCCGACCGGAGCCTGGGTGGATCAGTTGCTGGAAGACCCGTTGCTCAGAATTGAATGTGCACCATTGCAGATTGCCGCACCTGCCGCACCTGCCGCTTCGCTGGCGAGCGGGTCTGCAGCGTTCTCCGCAGTCCAACCGGTGGCGACCTTGGTCGTTGCCACAGGCACCGAGCATTTCATCTACCCGGCGACAGACGTTGACGATCCCTCAGCCCGCCTGAACGCATGGCATCAAATCGTCACCTCCTACTGCCGCGACCACTCCGTCCAACGGATCGCCGCAGGTGAAGTCGCAGTGCCTTCCCACGGCCAAGTCCTCCTGCGCTACCCGGCGACCACAGTCGAAGAACTCGACGCCCTCGTCACCGCCAACCAAGTCATGCCGGCCGGCGTCACCCGCTGCATCGTCCAAGGCCGCCTGCTCAACCTCCGCGTCCCGCTGGACCTCCTCACCGCGCCCGATTTTCAAGCGGATGTGTGGGCAGGGCTGTGTGATCGGTGGAAGCAGTCGCTGCGATTGTATTCGGAAGCGGTGTATTTGTGTGAGGTATGAGGTGAATCGAAAAAAGACCTTTGCATAGGTAGCAAAGGTCTTTTGTTTTTTTCCAAGAATGTTCTGTTATCTAGATGTTGAAATGGCCTATTAGTAAATCGCGTATCTCCATTGTAGAAAAATTTCTCGAAAACTATAAAGGAGCGCAACCTTGTGGTCGATCTGAAGATACTGATGGGTTCTTACCTCATGTTCGTCCTTATACGGCTAATTTTTCAACGTGGACCTATTGATGTACAAGCCTTGTGTAACAAACCCACCCACCCTATTTTACTAGAGCAGATGGGTTTGACCTAGAATGAAGTATTCGAGGAAGACATGGGTCCAATATCACGGTCACCAGCCAAGGCAGCGGACTGCGCCAGGAACGATCCTGCAGAAATCAGTAAAGCGACTGCAACAACAAATCCGATTAGTCGTTTCATAATATCCCCTCCTTCCCGTCACTAAGTACTCGCAGAAGATACACACACCTCTTCTGAAGATCATACGCCTTACCTGTGTCCGCTAATGCTTCATATGCTTCGGCAGCAATTTGCAAGGAATCAACTTGGTCAACCAATAAGCCAATTGTATCAAAAACTGACGCCGATTTTAAAGCGTAGTCAACGCACTTTTTAAAATCTTGAAGCTTTAAATGATAACGGGCACACGCCTGAAAACATTCCGCACCCTCGTCAGTGCCATGAAGATTGTGAGTAATCACAAACTCCTCCGCCTGTTGTAGCTCTCTTTCTGCCATCTCATAGTTCTCCAGATCAAGCTGAATGGCGGACTTTTTGGTAAGCACACGAACCAGATCCGAAATGCTGCCTTGCTCTTTAAAAGCTACCGCACATTTTTCTAATTGACTCAACGCCCGTTGGGGATCTTCCAATGCAGTCACGGTAGAAGCCATGGTGTGCTGAATGATGTGATATTGGTGCATTAAGTTGAGTGCAAAAAAGATATTCATAGCGGTTGAGAACGAATCAACCGCACCGGCGTAATCTTTCAAGTTTTTATAGGAGATTCCTTGCGCATACACGGTCATCGCCAGCTTATTCATATCCCCAATGCCTTGAAAATACTTATAAGTCCTTTCCAAGAAAAACAACGACTCTTGGGAATGACCTATTTTCCTCAAGGTGATCCCAACGTTGTACGAAATCTTTGCAGCTAGCAGATCAAACAATGTGAACCGGCTCGTATAGTCATACGCCTTACGGTAGTTGTAGTTGGCATGCGTATAATTCTGCAAGCCGTAATACACATTCCCAATTGTATAACGGATCAGCGCCAACATCCGCGCATCGTCATAATTGACCGCTTCCAACTCATCCGAAAGGGGGATGAGCAATCCCAGTGTTTCTTCATACCGCTTTTGCTGATACCAGCATTCTCCAAGCTCCACGGTAAGTTCAATCGACTCTGCTTGTGATAAATCATTTCTGGCTCTCAGTTGGTGCAAGAGCGGCTCAGCTTGATTAGGCTCCTTGATTTCAAGATACACCTTGACCAGTTTATGCTGGCATGCCATCGCCATCTGACCAACATCATCTTCTACTAACTCGTGCAATGGAATTTGTAATTTACGGGCAATATGCCGCAATAATTCTACAGAAGCTGTATTCCTGTTGCGTTCGAGTTGACTAATCATCGATATTGTCACAAAACCGTCAGCGAGCTCACTTTGTGACATGCCCTTCTCCAGCCTAAGTCTCTTTATCTTTTCGCCAATTGTTTCGACCGTAATGAGTTCCACGAAACGCCCCCCTTTATCAGTCACTAAAGTAATTATATCCCAATCACAATAAAAAGGACAGTTGAATTACAATGTTTTCTCCAAATGAATAACATCTGTTAATAAGCACAAAAAGGTACCGATATATCGGCACCTCTTTTACTATCGGGAGTAAACTGTGTATCCACGACTTGAAGACTTTATCCGATAAGGAAGAAACACGATTCTCATCACTCGGTCGCGACCTAGCGTATTCTTAACGTCGCTATACGAGTTGATGCTTTCAAATGTTGCTGTAGCTCCCATATCATCTAAGTATTGCACCATGACTACGGAACTGGTTGTGCTTCGTTCGCCTAAAACTACACTGAACGTATGCCGAAGCTCATCTTGCATTTCTTGTTCCACAACTTGAACAAAACTTCCCCGCTTGCCCAGGTAGTTGATATGAAGCAGAATGCTCTTCAAGGTAGACAACTTGTCTCCTTCTAGCCCATCCACACAGATCGCAATACACAGATCTCCCTCAAACGAGACAAACTCCCGATAACCGACCGAAGAGATAAAGGGTAGCCCTTCTGGGTCCTTGGTTTTTGGCTCACTCAAAACTTTGATGAAACTGTTATTGACGACAGCATGTGCGGGAGGCTCAAAACGGATCTCCAGGTCGCGTACCCATGGAAAAATATCAGCTCCGTCCAGTCCCATGCGAAAGGATGCATCCAAAATTGCCATCTTCACGCTGTACATGCTCGGGACAAGATTCGTTTTTCCTCCAGAACTCGTCGCCATCGAGGATCGGAGGGAAAACAGTGCGGTATGACGATAGGTTGTCAGCAACCACATTGGAGTTATCTCACCTGCTCAATCAAGTCAGCCATGATTTTCGTGAACTCAGATTGGGAGTGGAACACATGCGTTTGAATGGTGTTCGGATACAGACGATTCAGGTTGTTAGAAACACCCTCGATTTCTGCTTGGTATTTCGCATTCAACGGGCTAATCGTCGGCGCAGGCACGGTAGAGCCTGATACCGCTACTACGCCCTCAAAGTTCAAAATGTGCGGAAATTGAGTGCTGCGGTGAGCACCAAGCGGTTTGATGAAGGTCAGCATCACGCTCTCGAGCAATGCCTGAACGCGCTCTTGGCGCTCAGTTTCGGAAATCTCGTATTCACGTGTGAAATCGTTAAAACCCACTCGATTCAATTCTGCGTTCATCACGAGCGCGTATTTCCCTGAGCTCGCCGGCCGATAGAAAATATTTTGGCCCAAGTTGGCTCCACTGTCGTCACCAGACCCCTCTTTGCGATCTTTGTCAAACTTCACGTGAAAGTACGTTTCTGTACGAGTGACTTCCGGGAGGCCGATCAGCCAGCCAAATTCAACCGTCGATTTTCTCGGAGCGGAGTTTTTGTTCGCGGTGATCAAAACGCCTTCAAGATCGTCCATCGCACAGTGGTTCAGCAGTTTCCTCAAGACATCAGCTGTCGGAGCCTTACTTCCTAAAGATTCTATAAATTCGTGGTCAGCGTTGATACGGTTGGAGCTCAGCGTCTTGCATCCTTCACAGAGCGCCAAGTCTTTATCAACTGCCAGACCATGCAAATGCTCCGCTTGGATATGCTTCAACATATCGCCGGATACCGCGTTGACAACGGTCGGCTCCCCTTCGCCATCCAAAATGTGCACCATACGAGTCTGCAGGTGATTTCCTTCCGCACCTTCATTGTTCAGCGAGTGCATGTCCAAGGTCAAAAGACCGGAAATTGAAAAAGATTGGAACGGAATGCTCATTAGATTTCCTCCTCAAGTGACTGCTCGTCATTTTGTTGTTTCGTATCGTCTTTTGCCGATGCAAAGGCAATCAGCAGCATTGCAATCGTCTCGGTCTGTTTCGGATACTTGTCAAAAAGGGAGAACAGCTCCTCCAACTCCTGAAGCGTGACATTGGCTCTGCGTCGTCCAGCCCCCTCTTTAATCCGTTCAGCCCGACGTGCATTTTCCGCGTTGTATTCGTTGACGAACCTTGCCACACGCTCAATCAACTGCTCACGGAATTTCGCCTTCTGCTTGATTTCTTGAAAGAGTCCATAGTGGATGTCAAAACTTTGATTGCCTCTGGACTTATGAAACTGCTCTGTCACAGTAGCCTTGCGCATCGCTTCGGCTACACTTTTGAATCCAGCATTTCTGATAACTTCTGCGATCGGCAACTTGCTGTTTTCTTGAGATTTCAAAAACAACGCCTCCAAATCCGAATAGGTAAACGTCCGAGCTGGTTTGCCCTTTTCTCGTTTTTTCATCAGTAAAATACCATTGCCGCCAAGAAACTGTAGAAATGCACGCCAATCACTTGCCGACAAAAAATCTCGATACGCCCCAAGCAGGTCCGCTTCTTCGCTTTTGTCCTCGTCCCAAAGTTGCAACACTTTGCGATGGTCATCGGTGATGCGTTTCCAAAGATCGTAATCAGCCTGTGTCTTCACAGTGAACCAGTCAGGTACACCAATGCTGGAAATGTTTGTGACAGCTCGCCCGGAACCGAGTGACTTGAAATAGGTAGTCTGGATCGAGGAGATCAGATCTCTTGGACTCTTGTTCAAAACCAGTCTTAAACGTACTCCGCTCTCTTTTTCTGCATGTTGGAGGAGGAAACCGACTTGGTCGAGGACTGCAAAAATGTCTGACTTGCGGGAAGTCCAAGCAAGTGTCCCTTTTTCCTTATTCATGGCTTGATATGTCCGAAACGTTATTTCTTTAGGAACAGGTACCGACATTTTGATATCCTTGTTCATGGAATAACCCATGAGTGCAATATCGCTCGCAATGTAACGTAGCCACTCTTCAAACCAATCCAAAAAATCATTTGGCAACGACTTTCTGGATGTGCTCAGTGCCTTTGTTTGATTGATTCCTTTCCCAGCAATCGGATTGAAGACTTGCAGCGGAGAAGTGCTAGGTGCAAAGGGCGTCGTACCCTGAAGATCAGTTCCTGTTCCCAACGCCATTAATCGTTGGATCAAAGTCGTGCGAAATGCTTCCGGGTCTGCATTTTCAATCTCGCGATATAGCTTGTTCCTTGCACCAAATCCTTGAAGAAGGTTGATCTTCTGGAAAGTAGGAAACCGTGGTTCTGGACCCCGCGGTCGAGTTTCATCATCACTCAAAATCCCAGACTTTGCTTTGGCATTTTTCTTCTTGTACTCCCGCTCTTCATCGGCAAGTCTTTTTTGCTCCGCATAAAGAATGGCATTTGGTGGTATGTCACCATCCTCATCGCTCAAATGAGCATAGCGAAACTGCGGACGTGCCTGCAATTTCTGATAGTCCAGATTGGACAGATCGACCGGGTCTGATGTTATCAGAAATGAATCGCTTTTTTCCGAGACGAAAACCTCTTGCTCCCCGTCCAACAAAAAGTCGATCATTTTCGCTAGCCCAACCGCAGCTAACGTGTCAGCATACGTGCCGGTTCGCTTATACAGAGTCCACTGTGATACGAGCTCCATTCTGATCCTCCTTTCCCTCGTGCAACAGACGCTGGGACAATTGGTCATTAAGACGCACTCTTCGCACCAAGTACCAGTACAACGCGAGAACGTCAGGTTTGATTAACCTGTTTTTGTAGCTGCTCAGATCTTCAGCTTCATGATTCAGTTGCACCCCTCCATCAAATAACCCAGAAAGACTTTTCCCTACTATTTCTTCCGCCCGCTTGGCAATTGAGAATTCTTTATAATTCTCACTAAATGCGTTGTGGTGTCTCATGATTGCGAGAACCATTGCAAAGTATGCGTGCTCCTGTGCTTGACCATCAAACCTCAAGGCAGTCTCATCGAAAATGGGAAGGCTCATCAGCGCCCCTTCGACTGCATGATTCCCTCGCTCATACATTTTCTTTTTCGATTCCTTCCGGTCCGCTGGATTGAGACCGTCGTAATCGGTGTGTGCCAGCAGGTCCGATTCGTCTTTGTTCCTATACTGAACTTGCCATTTCCTAACAGCAATCTGATACTTTTTTGTGAGTTTGCCCACATCATGCAAAGCACCGACCAATTCCGCAACGTAAGCGATTAAAAGCTGACCATCCTGTCCCCGAAGCTGCTTACTCAACTTGTCGTTCGCGACTCGAAACATATGCAATTGCTCTTCATGTTGAAAGAGGGAGCGAATTCGCTCTACGTGCTCCAAGTACGTCTCTCGCACATAACGAAAAGGTTGATTGGCCCTCGCGTGATCTGTTTTTTGCTCTTTAGACATGAGGCACTTACGATTACCGGAAAAAGGAGGCAGCAACAAACCAACATCCTTTTGATAGTTCACAATCTGCGGAGAGAGACAGACCAGTGAACATCCCCTAATGTCACGTTCTGATCGAATTGGTGCCCAGGTGACTTCCAGCCCCTTAGATTGGCTCTTCTCAAAGATCGGATACCAGCCGATATCGTATTCTTTAACCTTCTCCAGCTCCTGCTTGATCAACTTGTAGAGCCTGAAGGTTGAAATCGAAACACGCTCCGGTTTGTTTTCCAATCGTAAACTCTCAGGTGCGTTATGTACCAATACACTCACATTGTCTATGAGACGTACAAGCTCTTGGACATTACCCTCCCCAGAAACCAAAGACTGTTCAATCACATCAGCTCTGGCAGGCAAATCAAGAAAGGCTTCGTTTAGTTCCTTAACATCCAAGGTTCCGTGTACGTATTCAACGATGGACTGCTCAAACTCAGGAGTCATCTGACTGGGGACGTTGCTGATTAGAAATTCCTCAGTTAAGCACAACCGCTCAACATCGTATGGAGATGGTAATCGCTCCCCCTCCGCATCTACCAACGAGAAAACATGTATTTTCCCGATTTCTTCTTCATAGCGCGCGCAACGTCCAGCACGCTGCAAAAGTGCGTTGGCCGGGCAAAGATCCGTTATCAGAACATCAGCCGAGATGTCTAGACCAACTTCTACAACCTGAGTCGCCACCAAGATAGCAGGGGCTTTCGCTTTTTTATAAAATCTCTCATGAACCCATTTCTCCGTGTCCTGTCGATCTTTCTCAAACATCCTTGAGTGAAGGCATCTGACAGGAAGGTGCATGCCCTCATCAACAAGGCGAGATTGCAGTTCTAGGTAGAGCTGCTGCGCCCTGTCAACTGTATTGATGACAACAAGAGTTTTATCCCCGCGACTCTTTAGGATCGCATCAACACTTAGGGGCTCCTCATGCCACTGAAGACTTCGTGTCCTATTGAGTTGATTCATGTTACTCAGCCGTATTGGTGTCGTGTTCAAATGCAGGGAGATGCGATCAACGATCTCGGATGGGGCTGTTGCAGTCATCACAAAAAATTGGGTGAAGTGCTTCAACCGTTTCATCATCTCCAAAAACGTTAGCAAAGCTTCCTGATAAGACAAGAGATGGAATTCATCGATGATCACTTGCGCACCAATGAGTGCACCCGGCGGTATATTTGACGCCGGGGCAGAAGTTCCGAATGCAAGACCTACATAGGCACTCAAGAGTTGATCGATCGTCGTAAAAACGATGTCCCCTTGAAAATAGGGGTCATCAGGTTGGTTCCCCATTTGAAGAGTGACGTCCAACCCCAATTTTTCTTTAACGATCTCTTCTGTCGATTGATGTAGCGAGGAGGCGAGAGCACGGAGCGGCAAGGCATAGATTACGCGATCTGCAACCGGCTTTCCGATTTTCTTTGAATACAGGAACGGCGCCAAAGCAGCGTAGGTCTTGCCTGCGCCTGTTGGCGCAACAAGCACCATGTTTTTGTCCAACAGGACTTGCTCGGCTACTTGTACTTGGTATGGATATGGTTTATTGCCAAACGTTTCTTGAAAAAATTCCTGAAATCCAATGTCCATTCTCATGACCCAATTCGAATTCTGCCAAGATCAAAGACCGTATTTTTGCCAATGTGAGTCAACTCTGCAACTTGTAGCCAAGGCAAAAACTCTTTCCAGTCGCCTTCATACTGCGCCCATCCCATAATGCCGCCGAGCTTCATTTTGGCATCTTGCCGTGCGGAAAACCGGTCATAATCGACCCATTTAGTCTCCTGTCGAACGAGTTTAATCTGTTCTGCTTTTTGCAATAATTCTTGGAAGTTTTCGGAACTGGTATCAAGTCCGTGGTGGTAGTGAAGCAGCCCGGTTATGCGGCGCAGTACATTGCGGAAGATGATATGAAATTGCGGGTCACTCGTATAGCGGCCTTGCCATTTCATTCGAAGTGGAGTCTCAAAGAAAAGTATTAGACGAGAGTAGTCTGAGTTGGCGCTATCAAGATCGGTGATTACGTCTGCACCAGTAGAGATTATTGGATTGTGTGTTTGTTCTCCTCCCTCCATGTAAACCATTCTGTCCATTTCCCGCCTCACGCCTTCCGATGCCACGTGATTCAGGCGGTAGGGTTTTCGGCCCTTGCCAATACCTGAGTTGCCTAACTCCCGAAAAGTCGAAACGAACAATGGAGCGTAGTCGATCCCCTTGCCGAACAAGCGCAAGCGCAGTGTCAGTACTTCCCCAGGCTCGTAATAGGTCTGCCGATCCACAGGTACTTCCAGCAAGTAAGGACGCGGAATCTGCTCGTATCGACCCATGAATCCCCCTGTTTCTTCTTCTGGAGCTGTCTCAAAAATATAGCCGTATGCGCATACAGAACTCGCTTGGCATTTTACGCAAGCTTCATCAGCTCTCATACAAGCAAGCTTCTTGAAAACATGCCCGAATCCACCACGAAAGGTCGATGCCTTCCATGGAGGCAATTCGACCCCTTGTTTGCCAGCCTGCAGTGTAAAGCGGTACGTTGCGAACTGTAAGTTTTTAAGCATTGTGTCCTCCGTCCCCAATAGTGGGTCTCAGTTTTTGAATACAATCTTAATATCGTACTAAGAGTTATATTTTACATTCTTGAACGAAAAAACAATACCTTCTACAAAAGTCAATAAAGTGAATTTTATGATCGCAGAGTACTACCGAATGCTGCAGATCATCAGACCGGTTTTAGCGAACCACACGCGCGAAGCTCATGTCTACATCCTGCGAATCGGCTTGGTCGAGGACAGCTTCGATAAACGGCGCTTTGAGCTGCAAGGTGAAGATGAAGCTTTTCAAATACTCGATGAAAACGGAATTCTGCTCTTGGAAACTCTCGAAAGGTTGCGACATGCTTTTCTCGAGGTGTTCAGATTTAGCAAAAAAGTCGACAGTATTTTTGCTGAGCTCATTCAACCAGTGGAACAATTCAGTCCATGTCGAATGAAGTTCTGCATCTTCAAGTTGGGCATGTGTTTCGATGATGCGTTTTAAGATGCCAAGCAGCCGATCAAAGACCGCGCGGTCTAGTGCGCCACGGTCGGTGTGTTCTGTGTTTTCCCATCCTAGTAAGGTGCGCTCGATTGCGACTGTCAGCGGTGTCAGCTGGTAGTGGAAGTTTTTTGTTTGATTTCGGCAATGCTTTTGAAGTTTCGATTGACTTGCCGCTCGATCAAGTTGCCCCACTTAACAAGCATCCGGAGATCCTGTTCGACTTCTTCTTTGGTGTACTTTATCTCCGGGTACGCACTTTTCACGTGCTCGTAAATCTCTCTTTTAAACACCTGATAGCGGTAGATCTCGTGCTGTTCGAACAAGTACCTGATGATCGGCCGGTATCGGTCCGAGTTGTCCTGCGCGAGATATTTCGCTTCCGTGATCTGATCCACTAACGCCCTCACGGCATGCACCAACTTTCGATTTATAACGTTGATGAGTACATGATGGACGAATAATTTTTAAATTATACACTTATTGGATGTTTTGTAAGCCTTCATTTGAATTGAAATCAAAAGATTAGGTGCTAACATAAAAGAGACAAGCCTCGTGAATCGGCTTGTCTCTCTCGGGTAGGGACTTTTGTTGTTATGTGGTGTTTATGTACGAAGAGTCGGTGAGTTTTTACGGGTCATTCATATTTGTTCCACTATAGCTCGGGGGTCACGATGTTAGTAGAGAATACGGGCGTTTTCCTTTTGCAGATCGTCGATTTCAGTCCCCTACAACTTGGGTCTCACGATGTTACTTTATTACCAAGCCGCTAAACAAGACGATGGATTGTGCTTTCAGTCCCCTTCAACACGGGTCTCACGATGTTACCGACCTTGATGGCCGGACAAAAATACTGTTCTGGCGCGGGTTCCGCAAACTTTGCAACGGGCTTTAGATGCTACATTTTTCGAGGATTCATTTTCTGTAGAAAAAGTGGCTCGATCCTCGAAACTCTAAGTCATATCCTTATGTTCCCCAGTTTTAGAATACAATATCCGCTCTTAGGATACAATGAATGGTTAGCCTATAATATAAAAAGATATATCCTGAAGGAAGGGCAGCGATTAGGAAATAAAAGGAGCGAATGATTTGAAAGCATTGCTTACAGATACTTACCTGATGCCAAACGCGATGATTTCGGAGATCGCATATGGCATGATGAATCATAATTATTTGGTTCAAACACAGGATGATACATACGTGTTGAAAGCCTACTCAGCTCACCTCTATCCCCCCGACCGTGTACGTCGAGTCTGTTCGGTGCAAAAGATGTTGCGCCAATCGGGTCTGCCGGTTCCTGACGTGATCGCGACCGCTGCCGGGGAGTTGGTGGCGGAATCGAAACCGGGCTGCTGCTATGTGCTAAGCCGTTTCGTGCTTGGGCAGCATCCTCAGCGTTTGCATATTCGCGCAGCCGCTGCATTTTCTATGGGGCACACGCTAGGGCGCTTGCATCATGTTCTTGAACGAATGGATCGTGTCACAGATTACGCAGTGATGGATTGGGAGACCGCGATGGATCGGACGGAACAATTGCTCCGGCTTGCGGAACCGCATCGCCACGCTACCGGCGTGGATGAAATAGCATATCAGGTGTTACAGAGTCAGCTTGCAGCAATTGAACGTCTCGCTGTGCTGCGTGCTGGATTGCCGAAATTGCCAGCACAGTGGGTGCATGGCGATTATCAGGAGACCAACTTGCTATTTGATAAAGACGATCAAATCACCGCCGTGATTGATTTTGACAACCTGCGCTGCGTTCCGAGGGGATTGGAGCTCATGCGCACGATGCACCTTTGTTTTTATAACCGACGGGAACTGCTGCCTGAGGCATACGACTTTTTTGCCGGATATGCAGCCACTGCGAATGGCTTAACCACTGACGAAGTCGAAGCGCTCGTTCCTTACTGGACCTACCAAGAACAGATTACCGATTGGCCGATGCGCACCCGCTACGAACAGCCGGACAAATATGATCCTCGCTGGGATCGGTTCATCCAAATCAGCAATGATTTTTGGGAGACTCATCGCGGTCCTGTTACTGAACGATTTCTCAAAATCCTGCGCACAAGCAATAACAAGTGAGTTAGCGCAATGCCCCTTTATTACGAACGAAAAACCTCGCCAGAAACGGCGAGGTAGTTTTTTGTTGTGATTCTTCTCCTACTACAGATGTTAGTGGCTGTCCGTATGGTTATTTCTTTCCCATTTTCTCAGGTCATTCGAACAGTCTCAGTCCCATTCAACTCGGGTCTCACGATGTTACTGGACGACAACCCGAAGCTCCCTTTCAAGGAATTCGCCTTTCAGTCCCCTTCTACTCGGGTCTCACGATGTTACAGCGCAATGATGTAATCCGTCATTACGAAGTGCGAATCTTTCAGTCCCCTTCTACTCGGGTCTCACGATGTTACTCAGGAGGGGAACGCAGATGCATGTAGAAATCATTCACTTTCAGTCCCCTTCTACTCGGGTCTCACGATGTTACGACCGAATGCGGCAGCGCGTCTGTGCCGCCCAAGTCTCTTTCAGTCCCCTTCTACTCGGGTCTCACGATGTTACGATCTCCAATTGCCACAAGACCGCGAAAAGCTCGCGACTTTCAGTCCCCTTCTACTCGGGTCTCACGATGTTACCGACCTCGATGGTCGAACAAAAACACAATACTGGAGCGGGTTCCGAAGACATTAGAGCGGGCTTGGGCAACTGCGTTTTTCGAGGATTCATTTTCTGTAGAAAAAGTGGCTCGATCCTCGAAAACCTTGTGCCTATCCTTATATTTCCCAGCTATAGAATACAGTATCCAATCTTGGGTTACAATGAATGGTTGGTCTGAAGAAAAAGGAAATCAAGTTCTTTTACGAGTCAACGGCTCTTTCTTCCTAATTTAATACAAGTGCTATTTCAGTAGGTAGTTGCCGAAGTCATCCAGCAGCAGGTTCGCTGCTGTGATATCGCTGCCGTTCAATCATTCTTGTTCGTTATTTTGCTTACCCGTTGCCGGTGTCACAGATGAAGTAGAAGATGAGTACCATCGACAAGTCAAACACTGTTGGTAACAGATTGCTTATGGCTGTTTGCCGCACGCGCAGAGAATATCTTCTTGGGTCATCAGGCTCGGCAAAAAGCCATTTGTCAGTTGCGATGACACTCTGATTCCCCAACCGGGAAATTAAGCGGCTACAACCTGATCTCCTGTATCCTAGGGGAACTTCTTATTTAAAAGAAAAGAATATCAATCAAACAAGCAAATATGCTAAAGAAAAGTATCTCAAGTATAGACTTCAGGAAAAGGTTTTTATCACGTTGCTTTGCAGAGAAGTTTCTAATAATCACAAAAGCAATATAGCCTAAAATAAGGATTTTCATATCAATCGGGCACCCCTCTATTACTGTCCAGGTGGTGACTTTACCCTTTGATCGGGTCGACAAAGTAAATCTTGCATGCTTATACCAAGTGTAATCAGCACCCGTTGTACTATTCTTGATAGTTGCATGGTAATGGTAATCCATACTTGTTCAAAGGGAGCACCACCAACCAATACCCTGATTTGTACTGAGTTAGTCATGATCACTGTATGTCCCACTGCCGCCAACACAAACACTTTCTTGAACGTCCAGAGAGATGAAGTTCGGTGCATATTTCGTTTTTGAAAACTTTTGTCCAATAATTCAATTTTGTTGGTTTCTAATCCTTCATTGTCCTCGGCCATAAGTGGAAAATTCCCTCACGCTGCTCAAAGAAACGCCCCAGTCGTTAGAGAGGCTCAGGATTACCTGAAATTCTTGACACCCTGCCTTTCCATATTCTATATTATAACCAACGGTTACTAACCATTGGTTATAAAGAGGTGAGTCGATTGCCAAGAAGCAAAAAAGAGCTTCGTGCTGAGGAAACGAAACAGGCGATTATCCTCGCCTCCGGTCAATTGTTTGCCAAGCGGGGTTTTGAAAAGGTTACAATGCGGGAGATCGCCAAAGAGGCAGGTTGCTCGCATACTGCAATTTATTTGTACTTTAAGGACAAAGAGGCGCTCTTGCATCAGTTGGCGATGGGGCCGCTGCAGGCGTTGTTAGAGCGGTTTGAGGAGATTTTGCAGGAAAAGAGCCTGCCGCCTGCAGAACGGCTGCGGACGTTTACGCGGGAGTTTATCCGCTTTAACCTGACACAGCGGAGTCTGTACAACATTCTCTTTATGACACGGGCGTCGCGGGTGGATGTGGAGGAGCAGGAACTGGCCGTTCAGCGGCTGCGAAACCGGCTGTTTGATTGTTTGCGCAGCGCGATCAAGATGTGCTTGCCGGGTCAGGTGGCGGAGGAACGGATTCTGGCCTATGCGCGGATCTATTTTTATACGCTCCATGGCATCGTGGGAACGTATCTGGGATCTGACGAAACGGATGACATGTTACTCGAGCGGTTGGGCTCAACGTTTGAACTTGCGGTGGACGTGATGCTGGCCGGGTTTCAACAAACGCTGGAAAGGGAGTGGAAGGCGAATGAAAATTGAACAGGTCTCGGATCACATCTGGTGCTTAAAATCATGGCTGGTGATCCTCACGGTGCGGGTCTGGGTCGTGGTCGAGAAGGATGGGGTCACGCTGGTCGATGCCGGGATGCCCTTCATGGCGAAAGGAATTCTCAAGTTTCTGCAGGAGTTGAACGCAGGTCCGCTGAAGCGCATTGTGCTGACGCATGGTCATGGCGATCATGTCGGGGCGGTGCAGGCGATTCTGAAACAGCACGCAGTGCCAGTCTCTGCACACGCCATTGAAATGCCCTACTTGGAAGGCGAACTTCCGTATCCGCGCCGTAAAAAAGCGGAAGCCGGGTTGCCGAAGGGGCTGGTGCAGACGCTTTCGCAGGACGAGGAGAGCTTGCAGGCAGTCGGCAGTTTACAGCCGTATCTGACTCCGGGGCACTCGCCGGGTCATGTGGTGTACTTTCACGAACAAGACGGTGTGCTGTTGGCCGGTGATCTTTTCACTTCGAAGCACGGTCTGCTCAAACGCCCGATGCCGATGTTCACGGCAGACATGGCCGAAGCGGTGCGTAGCAGTGCGATCCTCAAGGAGCTGCAGCCCAAGCGCTTAGAAATTTGCCATAGCCGGCCGGTGATGAACCCTGCAGAACAAGTGGATCGCTATCTGAGGGAAAACGCGGGCAGCAAGTGAGGAAATGTACTGCAAACCTTTCGACCTGAACAAAAAGCCCTTGCACGCGGCAAGGGCTTTTTCTTCCTATATAAAGAAGTGCTATTTCAGCAGGTAGTTGCCGAGGTCATCCAGCAGCAGGTTCGCTGCTTTGATACCGCCAGCGGTGTTCCAAATTGCGTCGTCAACTTTGTATGCTTTGCCTGCTTTGACAACTTTGAGGTTCTTGAAGAGGCTGTCGTTCAGCCATTCTTGCTCGGTTTTGTTCGCTTCGCCGTTGCCGGTGTCGTAGGTGAAGTAGAAGAGGATGTCGCCTTCCATTTCCGGAATGCGCTCTTTGCCGACTTCTGCTGCGAAATCTTCTACGTTCTGCTTTTCCGGGCGCGCCAGGCCGAGCTCTTTGAAGATCATGCCGGAGAAGGTGTTGTTGTAGTAGATGCGGGTCTTGCCAGCCATGAATCGAACCATCGAAACTTCGGTCTTCAGCTTGTCGCCAGCTTTTTCTTTGAACTCAGCAACGCGTGCATCCCATGCCGCCAGTGCCTTGTCGCCTTCTGCTTTCTTGTTCAGCGCTTCTGCGTACAGGGTGAAGTTCTTTCTCCAGTTGCCGCGCAGATCTTCCGACATGACGGTCGGCGCGATCGCTTTCAGCTGTTCGTAGACTTTCTCTTGGCGCATCTTGTTGCCGATGATCAGGTCCGGCTTCAAGGCTGCGATCGCTTCCAGGTTCGGCTGGGACTCGTCGCCGACCACTTGCACGCCTTCCATCTCCGACTTGATGTGCGCATACCACGGGTCGCCCGTCCAGGACTTGACAGCGCCGACCGGTTTGACACCCATCGCCAGCAGGGCTTCGGTGCCTTCGTTGGTCAGGACGACCACTTTCTCCGGCGTGCCTTTGATCTCAGTTTCGCCCATCGCGTGTTTCACAGTGTATGTAACTTCTTGTTTCGCAGGCTCTCCAGCCGGCTTTTGTTCCTCCGTCTTGGAGCCGCAGCCCGACAGGATGAGCATAGAAGATAAAAGTACGGTGAACATGGTGAAGCCGGACTTTTTCAGCCGGTTCATTTTCGAAAACATTGTGTTTCCCCCTCGTTGAAAATGATTCTCATTTACAGCCATATCCTACCCTGCCGCCGCGTATCTTGTCAAT
The DNA here is from genome assembly GCF_004340785.1 of Tumebacillus sp. BK434. Lineage (NCBI taxonomy): Bacteria > Bacillati > Bacillota > Bacilli > Caryophanales > Alicyclobacillaceae > Tumebacillus > Tumebacillus sp. BK434. The sequence goes on from NZ_SLXS01000003.1 coordinate 420,913, forward strand.
AGGTGAATTTGACAAATGATAATGAGTCTCAAATTCATTGACAGGAACTTCGCCTTTTCCTACACTTAGTACGTATCGTCGTTTTGACATCGAGACATTCATCAATTCTCAGGAAGAAGGACTCTTACTTATGTTTGTACTGCTGCCGAAACCTTTGGGCAAAGTCGCAGGACTGATCGGGCTGATCGCTTTGATCATCTGTCTAATGTTCATCTCCATCGTCTTTGGCGTGATGGACACCTCGTGGCAGACTGCGGTCGACGCTTATACGAATTTTTCCGGTACCAATGAACAGATCGTCATCAAGGAGGTCCGCGTGCCGCGCGCTTTGATCGCCGTCGCCGTCGGGGCTTCGCTTGGGATGGTCGGGGTGCTGATGCAGACGTTAACGCGCAACCCGCTGGCCGACCCGGGCATCTTTGGGATCAACGCGGGCGCGTCGTTTTTTATTGTACTGGCAATTACGTTTTTCTCGGTCAACTCGCTGTCGCAGTTCGCTTGGATCGCATTCTTGGGCGCGGCGGTCAGCGGGATCGTCGTCTATGTGCTCGGCGCGCTTGGCCGCGACGGGTTGACGCCGCTGAAACTGACGCTGGCCGGGGCGGCGATGACGGCGCTGTTCTCGTCGATGATGCACGGGATGCTCGTCGTCAATGAACGCGCTTTAGAGGAAGTGCTGTTCTGGCTGGCCGGTTCGGTCGCCGGACGCAAGCTGGAATTCCTGACCTCCGTCCTGCCGTACCTCGGCGTCGGCTGGATCGGCACGCTGCTCATCTCCGGGCAGCTCAACACGCTGATGATGGGCGACGACGTGGCGAAAGGGCTCGGGCAGCGCACCGCGCTCCTGAAAGGCGTCACCGGCCTCTTGATCATCCTGCTGGCCGGCGCTTCGGTGGCGGTCGCGGGGCCGATTGGATTTGTCGGGCTGGTCATTCCGCACATCGCACGGTTCATGGTCGGCATCGATCTGCGCTGGGCGCTCGTGTACAGCGCGGCGCTCGGGGCGGTGCTGGTGCTCGCCGCCGACGTCGCGGCGCGCTGGATCGTCATGCCGGATGAACTGCCGCTCGGCGTGATGACAGCGCTGATCGGCGTGCCGTTCTTCGTCTATGTGGCACGAAAGGGGCTGACCCGGAAATGAAGAAATATATGCACTTCCGTCTGAACACCCCGCCGCTGTCGTTCCTCGTCGACCGCAAGGCGCTCGTGTTGTCGATCGTGCTCGTCGTGCTGGTGCTCGCCACCGTCATCCTCTCCACCGGGCTTGGCGCGATGTACATCGCACCGCTCGATGTGGTGAAAGCGCTGTTTGGCGTCGGCGACCCTGGCGCGCAGCTGGTCGTGCTCAATCTGCGCCTGCCGCGCATTCTCGTCGCGCTGCTCGTCGGCATCGCGCTCGGCGTGGCCGGGGCGATCATGCAGAGCCTGATCCGCAACCCGCTCGCTTCGCCCGACATCGTCGGCATCACCGGCGGCGCTTCGGTGGCGGCGGTGGCGTTTATCACGCTTTTTGAAGGGGTCAGCGTGCATTTCATTCCGTTCGCCGCGTTTGTCGGGGCGGCGCTGGTCACCCTTTTGATCTATGTCTTGGCTTGGAAAAACGGGGTCACGCCGCTGCGGCTCGTGCTGGTCGGCGTCGGCATCGGGTCGGCGATGACCGCGTTGACCACCCTGCTCATCGTCGCCGCCCCGATTCAGTTGACCTCGAAAGCGATGATCTGGCTGGCCGGCACGGTGTACGGCTCTTCGTGGCAAAACGTGCTGACCATCCTGCCCTGGGTCTTGGTCTTCGTTCCTCTGGCGATCGTCTTCGCCCGCAGCATCAACGTGCAGCAGCTCGGCGATGAAGTGGCGACCGGCGTCGGCAACCCGGTGCACAAGCACCGCTTCCTGCTCCTGATGTTCACCGTGGCGCTGGCCGGTTCGGCGGTGGCGGTGGGCGGCGCGATCGGCTTCGTCGGGCTGCTGGCCCCGCACATCGCACGCAAGCTGGTCGGCTCGGCGCTCGGCGCGCTGATCCCGACGGCCGGGCTGTTCGGCGGCTTGATCGTGCTGCTCGCCGACCTGATCGGACGCCTGGCGTTTGAACCGCTCGATGTCCCGGTCGGGATCTTCACGGCGGCGATCGGAGCTCCGTTCTTTATCTTCCTGTTATATAAGCATCGCAATCAATAGATGAGATTGGAGAGATTCTCATGGAGGCGTTGAAAACGCACAACCTCACCTTGTCCTACGGCGAGGCCACCATCATCGACAGCTTGAACCTGGCGATCCCCAAAGGCAAGATCACCGTCTTCATCGGAAGCAACGGCTGCGGCAAATCGACTCTGCTCCGCTCGCTGGCCCGCCTGCTGAAGCCGGTCTCCGGCGCGGTGCTGCTCGACGGCACCGCCGTCGCCAAACTGCCGACGAAAGAGGTCGCCAAGCGCCTCGCCATCCTGCCGCAGGGCCCGGTCGCGCCGGAAGGGCTGACCGTCCTGCAACTGGTCAAACAAGGGCGCTACCCGTACCAAAACTGGCTCCAGCAGTGGTCGGAAGAAGACGAGAAGATGGTGCGCGGCGCGCTGGAAGCGACCGGCATGGCGCCGTTTGCAGAACGGGCGGTCGACTCGCTGTCCGGCGGCCAGCGCCAGCGCGCCTGGATCGCGATGACGCTCGCCCAAGGCACGAGCACGATTCTGCTCGATGAGCCGACGACCTACCTCGACCTGACTCATCAGATCGAAGTGCTCGACATCCTGTTTGACCTCAACCGCCACGAACAGCGCACCGTCGTCATGGTGCTGCACGATCTCAACCTCGCCTGCCGCTATGCGGACCACATCGTCGCGCTGTCCGATAAACAGATCTACGCGCAAGGCAAGCCGGAAGAGATCATCACCACCGAGCTGGTCAAAGACGTGTTCCACATGGACTGCCAGATCATCGCCGATCCGGTGTTCGGCACTCCGATGCTGGTGCCGTTTGGCAAAGGCCGGCACCTGCACATCGAGCAAGCGGTCGCCATCGGTTAACTGGCACCATCTGTTGGTATAGTTTTCCTCCGCCCTCCCGACACTAAGAGGTGATCTTATCGTGTCGGGAGGTTTTTTATGGACGGAAAAATCGTGCTGGGCGCCTTGATGCCCCATCCGCCGCTGATCATCCCCGAGATCGGCGGCGAGGAGACGGAACAAGTGCGCGCCACAGCAGCCGCGATGCGGCAGGCGGCGGAAGACTTGGTGCGGGTGAACCCCGATGTGGTGATCGTCATCTCGCCGCACGGGCCGATGTTCGAAGACGCGGTGACGGTGATGGGCGGCGCTGTGTTGCACGGCGATCTGGGCGAGTTTCAGTCGGACAGAACGTTTTCCTATGTCAGTGATGTGGAATTGGCCAATGAGATCGTGAAAGAGGCGGCGGAGCGTGAGGTGTCGCTGTACCTGATGGATGAGCGCTTGAAACAGGAGTTTGGCATCGCGAGCGAAGTCGACTACGGGGCTGGCGTCCCGCTCTCTTTTTTCGAGCAAGCGGGCTATCGCGGACCGATCGTGCTGCTCTGCCCCGGCGGGGTCAGCGCGGAGATGCTGTATCAGGCCGGGCTCTGTGTGCAGACGGCGGTGCGGAAGCTGGGGCGTCGCGCGGTGGTGCTGGCGAGCGGCGACAATTCGCATGCGCTGGCGAACGACGCTCCGCTGGGGTTTCGCGAGGAAGGGGTGGCGTTTGATGCGGTTTTGCAGGAATGTTTGCAGGCAAGCGACTTAGCGCGGCTGCTCACACTTGATGAGACGATGCTGGATGCGGCGGCGGAAGACACGGTCGGGTCGCTGACTTTGCTCTGCGGCGCGTTCGACCGCGTGCCGCTCCTCACGGAGCTGCTCTCCTATGAAGGGCCGTTTGGCGTCGGCTACACGGTGGCCATGATGTCGCCGAACAGCGGCGATGCCGCTTCCCTGCTCCCCCATATTTTGGAGACGCGGGCGGCGCGGCTGGAGGCGATCCGTGCCGCGGAGACGCCGTTTGTGCGGTTGGCGCGGGCGGCGCTGGAGACGTATGTGCAGGAGGAACAGATGATCGCGCCGCCTGCCTTGATGCCTGCGGAGATGAAGCGCGCCGGGGGCTGCTTCGTGTCGATCAAGCAGCAGGGCCGGCTGCGCGGCTGCATCGGCACGGTCGACGCGGTGACCGGGTCGCTCGCCGAAGAGATCATCCGCAACGCGATCGCAGCGGGCACGGCCGACGACCGTTTTTTCCCTGTCGAGGAAGAGGAGCTGGACGGGCTGATCTACAACGTCGACGTGCTGGAGCCGGCCGAGCCGGTCACCGACCTCAGCGAGCTGAACCCGCGAGTCTATGGCTTGATCGTGGTCCAAGGCGACCGCAGCGCCGTGCTGCTCCCCGCTCTCGACGGCGTGTACACAGTTGATGAGCAGGTAAGATACGCCAAGGAAAAAGCGGGCATCGCGCAGGACGAAACGGGCGTGGAGCTGTTTCGCTTCCAAGTCACCCGATATCTATAAAAAAGGCAGTCAGCCACTCACGTGAGTGCTGACTGCTCAAACCACTGCAGCTGTTCGCGCAGGTTGACCACCTCGCCAACGAGGATGATCGATGGATTTTGCACGTTGTGCCGGCGGGCGATGTCGGTGATCGTCGCCAAGGTGCCCTGCACGGTCACCTGCTGCTCCATCGTGCCCCAGTGAATGATCGCGACGGGCGTCTCAGCCGCCCGGCCGTGCGCGATGAGCTGTTCGCAGATCAAGGGCAGATTCTTCACCCCGAGGTAGAACGCCAGCGTGTCGACCGCTGTGGCGATCTTGTCCCAGCGGATGCTCGACTGCTCTTTGCCCGGGCATTCGTGGCCGGTGACGATGGCGAAGGAGGACGCGACGTGCCGCTGCGTGACCGGGATGCCCGCATACGCAGGTGCGGCGATCCCGGCGGTGATGCCCGGCACCACTTCATACGGGATGCCGTGCTCACGCAACGCCAGCGCCTCTTCCCCCCCGCGGCCGAAGACGAACGGGTCGCCGCCTTTGAGCCGCGTGACCACTTTGCCGGACAACGCCTGCGCGACGAGCAGCGCGTTGATCTCCTCCTGCGGCAGCGAGTGCCGGTCGGGCAGTTTGCCGACGTAGAGCAGCTCCGCCCCTTCTTTTGCCTCCTTGAGCAGCTTCGGGTTGGCCAGGCGGTCGTAGAGAATCACGTCCGCTTCCCGGATGCATTCGAGGCCCCTCACGGTGATCAGTTTCGGGTCGCCGGGACCCGCGCCCACCAGATAAACTTTCATGTCAGCAACCCCCTAGAATATCAGCCAGTTCATCAAGAGTAAAAATGCCAGATACAGTGCCGTCGACCGATACAGCAGGGAGATCGTCTGCAAAATGTGACCGGGTGCGATCGGCTCCACCGGGTCGCCGAGATAGGCACGAAACGACTTCACGCCGTGGTATTGGTTCTCCCCGCCTAGGCGGATGCCGAGCGCCCCGGCCACCGCCGCTTCCGCCCAGCCGCTGTTCGGGCTCGGGTGCTTTTTGGCGTCGCGCCGGGCGAGCCGCCATGCGTCCCGGCCTTTTTTTCCGGCGGCGAGGACGAGGAACGGAACGGTCAGGCGGGCCGGGATGAAGTTGGCGAGATCATCCAAACGGGCCGACGCCCAGCCGAGGTGGAGGTATTTATCGTTTTTGTAGCCGACCATCGAGTCGAGCGTGTTGACGGCGCGGTAGGCCAAAGCGAGCGGCGCGCCGCCGAGCAGTGCGAAGAACAAAGGAGCCGTGACGGCGTCGACGATGTTTTCTGCGACCGTTTCGATGCCGCCGCGGGCGATCTCCGAGGAATCGAGGTGCCCGGTATCACGCCCGACGATCCACGAGAGGCGTTGGCGGGCGAGAGCGAGATCGCCTCCCTGCAATGCCTTATAAACGCCGCGCCCGGCATCGGCGAGCCCTTTGACGGCGATGGTCGTGGAGATCAGCCAGATCTCCAGCGCGAGCCCGAGCCACGGGTGCAGCGCGTAGAGCTCTTTCAGCAACCAGTAGCTCAGCGCATACACGCCGCCCACGAGGAGCAGCGGGAACAAGATGCCTTTCAGACGCTCTGCCCATTTGCTGCGCCTGCGTTTGGCGAGCAGGCGGTCGAGGGCGGAGATCCCTTTGCCCATCCAGACCACCGGATGCGGCAGCCGGGGCGGGTCGCCGACGAGCAGGTCGATCAGGTAGGCGAAGGCGAGAGTCATGGATGCGTCCTCCTTTCGGCAGTGCGAGAGACGTTCGTCAAACAGATCCGGTAGCGCATCAGATCTGCTCCCGCTGTGTCCTCTGATGCTGCAAAGAGCGAGTCAGGGAGTGATAGACGGTATCCGCGATAGCTCCCCCAAGCTCCGTCGCGACCCCGGCGTACTGGTGGATGCCGCTGTACTCCGGGTCCTGCGTGGCGGCGACGATCACCGCGTCGGTCGTTGTGCCGGTCGCGCTGCGCCCGCTGCCGTCGTGAATGGTGATGCCGCTGTCCTGCAGCGCGGCCGTCTTCGCTTCGGTGATCGTGATCACGGCGTTGATCAGCGCCGCTTCGGTCATCCGCCCGTCGATGGCGACGATGATGTTGATCGTGCCTGCGACATAACCGGGGTACGTCTTGCGGGTGACACCGGCGCGGGCGGCGTTGCCGACACCGGCGGTGACGAAGGTGCGCAGGCGGAATTGGTCGCCCATTGCGAATCCTTCGACCACCTGATCGACGTCGGCTGCCGTCATCATCCCGGCCGTCTCGCCGATCGGCAGGCCGAGGTCGTGCACGCGCTGCTCCAGATCCTGCCACGGGTCATCGGAGCTGTAGCCGTGCGGGACTTGCGCGTTGACGAGGTAATTTTTCTGCTGGCAGCCGCCGCCGAACAGAGACGAGCTGACGATGTGCAAGGGGCGGTCGGCGCTGACGATCAGCGCGCCGCCCTGCAGGTGATGGCGAATCTCGCTCACGTCCGGTTCACCCCGTTCCAGCTGCCGAGGATCTGGTAGAGGCGATCCATGTCGAGATGCTGGCGGAGATGGACGGCGAGCTTGTGGTAGCTCTGCTCGCGGCGCTCCGCTTCGCTCGTCACCTCGTCACCGCAGGGAGGCAGCCCTTTCTCGGCGCGGATGCCGTTCAGGAACTGGCGCGTGAAGGCGCGGTTTTGGAACAGTCCGTGCAGGTAGGTGCCAAAGACGGTACCGTCTGCGGAGCGCGCGCCGTCTTGTTCGCCCGATGCGAACTGCAGGAACGGCTCCGCTCCGTGGCGCTCGGTGCGGCCGAGGTGGATCTCGTAGCCTTCGACTTCATGCCCGGCGAACGGGCCGAGCAGTTGACCCCGGTTGCGGATCGTGCGCTTGTCGGCGTAGAACGTGGTCGAGGCGGCGAGCAGGCCGAGCCCGTCCAGCGTGGCACAGGTCGACTCGACGCTTTCCGGGTCGTGCAGCTGCTCGCCGAGCATCTGAAACCCGCCGCAGATGCCGGCGACCCGCGTGCCTTTCGCATGTGCGGCGCGAATGGCGTCGGCAAGTCCTTGTTCCTGCAGCCAGATCAGGTCTTGCACCGTGTTTTTGCTGCCCGGCAGCACGATCAGGTCGGGCGTGCCGAATCCGCGCAAGGAGGAGATGTAGCGGACGCTGGTGCTCGGCTCTTCCTGCAGTGGCGAGATGTCGGTGAAGTTGGAGATGCGCGGGAGCTTGATCACCGCGATGTCGAGGTCGGCGGTGAGCTGGTCACGTTTTTTCAACTTTAGCGCGTCGAGGGCCAGCGAATCTTCCGGGTCGATGTCGTGCTCAAAGTGCGGGATGACGCCGAGCACGGGGATGCCGGTGCGCTGTTCGAGCCAGACGAGGCCGCTGTCGAGCAGCTCTTTATTGCCGCGAAACTTGTTGATGATGAAGCCTTGGACGCGGGCGCGCTCATGCGGTTCGAGCAGTTCGAGCGTGCCGACGATCGAGGCAAACACGCCGCCGCGCTCGATGTCGGCGGCGAGCAGGACGGGGCAGTCGAGCAGATCAGCCATGCGCATGTTGGCGATGTCGCGGTCTTTGAGGTTGATCTCAGCCGGGCTGCCCGCGCCTTCGACGACGAGCATGTTGAAGGACTCCGAGAGGCGGTCGATCGACGCTTGGATTTTCGGCAGCACCTGCGGGACGAAATCGTTGCGGTAGGCGAACGCTTCCATGTCGGCGAAGTGGCGGCCGTGGACGATGACTTCGGAGATCATGTGCGCTTTCGGCTTGAGCAGGATCGGGTTCATGTCGACGGTCGCTTCGATGCCGCACGCTTCGGCCTGCACGCCTTGGGCGCGACCGATCTCGCCGCCGTCCTGGGTGATGTAGGAGTTGAGCGCCATGTTTTGCGATTTGAACGGCGCGACGCGGTAGCCGTCTTCGCGGAAAATGCGGCACAGGCCGGTGACGAGCAGGCTTTTGCCCGCATCGGACGAGGTGCCTTGGATCATCAGGCTTTTCATCGGAGGTCTCCTTCCGAGAGCTTCAGGATGGCGTGGCCGCCCGGCGGGAGGCGCAAAGTGTGAAACAGGGTCGTGTCGCGGTGCGCGTATTTCGCCAACAGCCAGCGCAGCGGACCGCCGTGGGAGACGGCGGCGACCGTTTGCTCGGGGTGCCGGGCGAGGATGTCGTGCAGCCAACTACTGAGGCGCAGATCGAGCTGCTGCAAGGTCTCACCGCCCGGCGGTGCGAAATGCCACGGGTCGTCGTACCAGCTGTAGAGGTGATCGCGTTCGGAGATCTCGTCATAGGTCAACGCTTCCCAGGCGCCGAAATGCAGCTCGGCCAGCCGCTCATCCGCGCGGAGCTCTTCGCCGAGTTGCGCGGCGGTGGCTAGGGTGCGCTGGTACGGGCTGTGGTAAATGGCGGCGATGCGGTGTTCACTGAAGGCGGCGCGGAGCTCGGCAGCTTGGGCGAGCCCGGTGGCGTTGAGCGGGACGTCGGTACGGCCGATGTAGCGGCGCTGCACGTTGGCGTCCGTCTCACCGTGGCGGATCAAGAGCAGGGTCGTCGTCATGTCAGCAGGAACCCGAACAGGACGGTGACTTCGACCAGTTCGCACAGTGCGCCGTAAATGTCGCCGGTCAGCCCGCCGAGCTTGTTCTTGGCCGCGGCGATCAGCATCCCGCCTGCGAGGAGCGGGAAGAGCAGTGTCCAGTGGAGCAAAATCAAGCCGGGCACCGCGAGCAGAAGCGGCCAGAGCCGATACCAGCGCGGCCGCGTGCGCAGCGTCTGGGCGAGGCCTTCTGCCCGCGCGTACGGGAAGGCGTACAGCGCGAAGAGCATGGCGGTACGTCCCAGGATCACCGCTGTGAAGATGCCGAGCCACAGGTCGCTCCCCTGCAGATGGGCGAGCAAGACCGCCTTATTGCCCAGCAACAGCACCGCCGCCAACACGCCCATCGCGCCGACGCGCGAGTCTTTCATGATCTCCAGCACCCGCTCCCGCGGGCGCTGACTGCCAAAACCGTCCGCCGTGTCCATCAGTCCGTCGAGGTGCAGACCTCCGGTGAGATAGACCCATACGGTAACGAGGAGCATGGCGAGCACCATCGAAGGCAGATGGTCTTGCAGCAAAAATGCGGCAAGCGCCAGCACAGAGCCAAGAACAGCTCCTGCCAGCGGGTACATCGGCGGACTGTGCGGCCAAGCGCCCGCTTCAAGCTGCTTCGGCACAGGGAAGCGCGTTAAGAACGCGAGTGCGTGCCAGAACGCGTCGAGGTGTAGTCGCATAGCAGAGCTCTTTTCTTTCGATTGAAACGCCTCGTCCTGCGATGCAGAACGGGCCGTCGCTATTGTAGACTCGTCTTCCCGACCGCTTCTTGTATCATTGCGAGTACTATCGTTCATAACTTTAATGCCCTGCCTGCGATCACAAGATGGACTTCCTCTGCATGCCCGGCCAGAACTTGGTTGATCTCGCCGAGCAGGTCGGCGAAGATGCGGCCGAGCTTGGTGAGGGCGACGCCGCCGAGCCCGGTTTCGGTGGTGACGAGGACGGCATGGCGGTCGGGGTCGCTGAACAGCTGGGCGAGGCGCTCCGCTTCGGAGAGGATTTGAGTGCGGATGGTCTCAGATCGCAGCTCCGATTCGGGGCGGCTCATCAGGATCTGAGACAGCCACGCCGACATACAATCGACCAGCACGCAGTCCCAGCCGTCCATGTTGTTCACCAGCGTTTCGGTGAGCAAAGCGCCGGATTCGAGCAGGCCCCACTGGGCGGGCCTGCGGTCGCGGTGCAGGCGGATGCGCTGCTGCATCTCTTCATCCCACGCCTGGCCTGTTGCGACATATAACACACGCCGGTCGAGTCCGGCCCGCTGCTCCGCGAAGCCGCTTTTGCCGGAGCGGACGCCTCCGGTCACGAGCACGTAGGGCATGCGATCTCCTCCTTTACCGCCTGCAGCAATTGCAGGTTCTCTTCCCGCGTCCGCACCGCCACGCGGTAAAACCCGTCTCCCAGCCCCGGATAGTCCGCACAGCTGCGGATCAAGATCCCCCGCCGACCCAGCCGTTCCGCCAGGTCGGGCTGCGGCAGCGCAAAGAGGACAAAATTGACCTCCCCGCTGTACACCTTCGCCCCCAACTGCTGCAGACCGGCGACGAGGAACGGACGCTCCTCCGTCAGCCAGGCTAAGGTGCGTTCCGTGAACACCGCGTCCTGCAGCCCGGCCACCCCTGCTAACTGAGCGAGGACGTTGACCGACCAAGGCGGCAGTTCACGCTTGATGCGTGCCACCAGCTTTTGCTCACCCAGCAGATAACCGAGGCGCAGGCCCGGTATCGCGTAAAACTTCGTCAGCGAACGCAGCAGGATCACATTCGGACGCAACGTCACGCGCCGCTCCGGCAGAAAATCCACAAACGCTTCGTCCACCACCAAAAACGCCCCTCGTGCCGCCAGCACATCGGCCAGCTCCTCCAGCCACTCCTGAGGGACGGTGCGCCCGTTCGGGTTGTTCGGCGAGGCGATCACAAACACATCGACCTCTCCGCACACCGCCAGCAGTTCCGCTTTCACCGGCAGAAAATCGTCCTCCGCCCGCGCATACACGCTGACCAGCTCCGCCTCCTGCGCCGCTTCGGCATACTCGGCAAAGCACGGCTGCAAGAGCCCGACACGTTTCGGACGCAGCGCGTGGAAGATCGCAAACAGCAGCTCCGCCGCGCCGTTCCCCGCGAGGATGCAGGCGCCCGGCAGACCCGTTTTTTCCGCCAAGGCGAGGTGCAGACCGGACGCCTCCGGGTCGGGGTAATGCATCACCGACTCCACGCCGCGCAAGATCGCCTGCTTCACCAACTGCGGCGGCCCGAGCGGGTTGATGTTCGCGCTGAAATCCAGAAACGACTCGGGCGGCACCCCGTACTGCTCCGCTGCCGCCTGCAGGTTACCGCCGTGCTTGGCCATAGCGCTTGGCCCCTTCCACAAAGCGCTCGGCGATCTTCGGGTTGGACGGAAAGTAAAGGTGCGTGTAGCCTGCGACGAGTTGACCCGTGCAATACCCCTCCGCCTTCTCCCCGCGCAGCCCCTTGATGAAGTACGCCGCCGGGAACTCCCCCTCTTCCGCCAAGGTCGAGTAGTGGAATTCATGCCCTCTCGCCTGCTCCCCTTTGGCAAAAAGGAAGGTGTCGCCGAGCGCCGTCACTTCGCGATAGCCCAGCGCTGCCAGTCGGGACTGCATCTTCACGCTTCCCGGCACCAGCCCGGTCATCTCATAGGTCGCCCCTTCGCGGTCGGTGATCGTGTTGCAGAGGTACATATAGCCTCCGCACTCCGCCAGCGTCGGCAAGCCCGCTTCGATGCGCCGTTTCAGATCGGCCCGCACCGCTTCATGCCCGGCCAGCTCCGCCGCAAACTCTTCGGGGAACCCGCCGCCGATGTACAAGCCGTCCGCTTCCGCCGGAACTCGCTCTCCGGCCAGCGGTGAAAAGAACAAAAGCTCGGCGCCGTTTTGCTCCAACAGCTCCAAGTTCTCCTGGTAGTAGAAATTAAACGCCGCATCCCGCGCCACCGCGATCTTGGTGACGGGCGCAGCAGCAGTCGTTTTGCCAAAAATCGTCCCGGGCGCAGGCGCAAGGTCTGGTGCCGAGCGTGCGATGTTCAAGATCGCGTCCACATCCAGCGCGTCTTCCACGAGGTCGGCCAGCTTATCAAACAAGGGCGTCAACTCCCCGCGCTCGATGGCCGGGACAAGACCCAGATGGCGCTCCGGGATCGCGATCCCTTCCTGCCGCACGAACCCGCCGAGCAGCGGAAGGCTGCACTCCTGCTCAATCGCCGTCTTCGCCAGCTTGATGTGCCCTGCGCTGCCGCCCTGATTGGCGACGACGCCGGCGATCTGCACGCCTTCGGTCAGCGTGGCGAATCCTTTGACGATCGCCGCCGCCGAACGCGCCATGCTGGCGATGTTGACCAGCAAGATCGCCGGCGCGCCGAGCAGCATCGAGATCTCCGCCGTGCTGCCTTGGTCGGTCTTGGGGTCTTTGCCGTCATAAAAGCCCATCACGCCTTCGATGATCGAGATGTCAGCGCCCGCGCTGCCTCGCCAGAACACTTCGCGCATCACGTCGGGCGCGACCATCCAGGTATCGAGGTTGCGCGACGGGCGTCCCGTGACGGCGGTGTGGTAGGTCGGGTCGATGTAGTCCGGGCCGCATTTGAAGCCTTGGACGTTCAGGCCGCGCCGCTTCATGGCTGCCATCAGGCCGAGCGTCAGCGTCGTCTTGCCGACGCCGCTGCCCGTGCCGCCGATGACCAGCCGAGGGCGGTTGGAGATGTGGTCTGTCATGGTGTCATCCTCCCGGTACGAGGGCGATGGACAACGTCACATTGCCCGCCTTTTTCTTCTCCAGCAGCAGTTCCGTCCCGCCTGCCGAACGCAGCGATGCTGGTTCGCTGACGCCGTACGCGCCCGTGTATTTGAACACCGTTTCTGACGGGCTCGGGATCGCGATCTCGTTCAGCTCCTGCGGTGTGTACGTCACCAGCGGCCAGCGATATTTTTCACAGAGCGCGAGCAGTCCCGCTTCGTCTTTTTTCAGATCGATGGTGGCGACGTTGCGCACGCTTTTGATCGAAAGGCGCAGCTCTTCCAGCGTCTGCTGCACCACCGCTTCGATCTCGGTAAGCTCCGTGCCGCGGTTGCAGCCGATGCCCAGCACCAGCGTCTTGGGGCGGTAGAGGACGCCGTTTTTGAGCAGGGTCTGCGCTTCCGTTTCTTCTAAGATACGATGCGTCACGACCAGCGCCGCATTCCACTGCCCGGCACTGGCCAGCGCTTCGGCTGTCGTCACGCGGCGGATGTGGTCGGGCATCGGTCTGTCATACTGCCACCAGTTCGTTTCGCCCGCTTCCTGAACGACGACGACCGGCTCTTCGTTGACCACCGCCGCCGAGACGGGGGTAGCGTGCTCGAAGCTTTCGATCTCCCAGCCGAATTGCCGCCCGAAGAGGTCGACAGGAATCGTTTTCTGCACGTCCGACGCGGTGGTGATCACCGGCGAGGCGCCGATCAGCTCCGCGATGTGGCGGGTCAGTTCGTTCGCACCGCCGAGATGACCGGACAGGACGGAAATCGCATGTTCACCCCGGTCGTCGATCACCACCACGCCCGGGTCGGTCTTCTTGTCCTGCAAGATCGGGGCGATCATCCGCACGACCGCCCCGAGCGAGATGAACAGAATGATGCCGCTGTAGCGCGCGAACAAGTCGGGCAGGATCAGGCGCACCGAGCCTTCGAACAGCTCGATGCCTTTTTCCTGCTCATCGCCGCGCGCGAACTTGCTCATGTAGTAGAGATCGGAGCCCGGCAGCTTTTCCAGCAGCTCGCGAGACTTCTCCACCCCGTGCTTGGTGATCGCGACGAGGGCGTACGGGTTACTCATGCGCGGGTACCCCTTTGCGGAAGCGGTGTGTGAAAGATCTGTCGTACAGCTTGGAACGGTGGCCGTCCTGTTCGACCAAAGTCGGATCGAGCGCCCAGCCCGCGAGGATCATCGCATGCGAGCGGATGCCGTGTTCGCGCATCGCGTTGTCCAGCTCCGCCAGCGTCGTGCGGACGATCAGCTGATCCGGCCACGAAGCGCGCTGCACGACCGCGACCGGCGTGTCGGGACTCCAGCCTGCGTCGATCAGCTCGCGCATCACCTTTTTGGTCAACGTCGCACTCAGGTACAAGGCGAGCGTGCAGTGGTGCGCGGCGAGGCTTTGCAGCTCTTCGCGCTCCGGCACCGGCGTGCGGCCGGAAGCGCGGGTCAGGATCAGGGTCTGGGTCAGCTCCGGCACGGTCAGCTCGGTCTGCAGGGCGGCTGCCGCTGCGAAGACGGAGGAGACGCCGGGGATGATCTCAAATGGCACGTCCGCTTTTTTCAGCAGGCTCATCTGCTCCAGAATCGCGCCGTACACCGCCGGATCGCCCGTATGCACGCGGGCAACGCTTTTGCCGGCGCGGGTGCTGTCGATCATCAGGTCGACGATCTGGTCAAGGTCCATCCCGGCGCTCTTCTGCACATTGGCTTCCGGCTTGGCGCGGGCGATCAGGTCTTCGGAGACGAGCGAGTCGGTGTAGAGCACGACGTCGGCCTGCTGCAGGATGCGCAGGCCTTTGACGGTGATCAGGTCGGGGTCGCCGGGGCCGGCGCCGACGATGTAAACTTTCGGTTCGAGCGTGTTGTGTTGGGTCATTTGCGCACCACCATCAGCGTGAGATAGTTGAGTTCGGAGCCTTTCAGTTCGGTGATATTTTGCCAGACTTGCTCTTCGCCGGACGTGACTTTCGTGACGACCGACGCTTTTGCGGTCAGGCCGAGTTCGCCGAGCAGGTCGATCATGCTGTCGAGAACTTTGGCGACTTTCAGGAAGACGATGCAGTCATGCGTCTCCAGCACGCGCTTCATCTCCGCGCGGTCGTCGGTCGCCGGGATGATCGCAAACTGCTCATCGCCGTCGGCGAGAAAAATGCCCAGTCTCGCCGCCGCGCCGAGGGCGGAGGAGATGCCGGGCACCGAGGTGATCTCCACTTCCGGGTGCGCTTCCTGCATCATCCGCGCCATGTGAATCCACGTGGAGTAGAGGTTGGGATCGCCTTCGGTGACAAACGCCACATCTTGGCCCTGCGCCAGATGCGACCAGATCGTCTCGGTCGTTTGCGCCCAAGAGGTGCGGAGCTGGTCGGGGTCTTTCGTCATCGGGAAGACGAGTCCGAGCATCTCTTTTTCGCCCGGTCTGATGTAGGTGTCGACGATGGCGTGGGCGTAGCTTTTGCTGCCTTGGCGCTTTTTCGGGTAGGCGATGACGTCCGCTTCTTTCAGCAGGCGGAACGCCTTGACGGTGATCAGCTCCGGATCGCCGGGGCCGACGCCGAGGCCGTAGAGGCGGCCGAGTTTCGTGGTCGTGGTCATGCTTCTTGTGCCTCCTTGTACGCGGTGATGATATAGATCGGGTTCAGCCCTTCGAAGCGGGTCATGTGCAGGATCGGCTTGCTGCGCGACGTCTGCAACAGCGTCACGCGCGTGCTCAAGCCGACATGCGCGAACGTCTGCGTCGCTTCGTACAGCGTTTCGATCGTCGCGGCGTTCAGCACGATCCGTCCGTTCGGGCGCAAGCGCTCAGCGCAGAGCCGGAGCAGGTCGGCCATCTCGCCGCCGCTGCCGCCGATGAAAACGGCGTCCGGGTCGGGCCAGTCCTGCAGCCCTTCCGGCGCTTTGCCGTGGACAAACGTGATGTCGGCGCGGAACTTCTGCGCGTTTTCATAGGCGTTCTGCAGATCGGGCTCATTTTTTTCGATCGCATAGACCGCCCCGTCGCGGGCGATCCGCGCCGCTTCGATCGCCACCGAAGCGGTGCAGGTGCCGATGTCCCAGACGACGCTGTCCGGGCGCAGGTTGAGCTCAGACAGGCTGAGCACGCGGACTTCCTTTTTCGTGATCAGGCCTTTGTCCGGTTTGCGCTGGGAAAATTGGCTGTCGTCGATGCCAAGCCCCCAGCGCGGCGCGGCATGGCCTGCTTTTTTCAACAGGAGCACGACGTTGAGCGGTGAAAAGGTCTGATCTTTCAGAGCTTCCAGTTCGTACCGGCCGCAGCGCTCCTTTGGGCCGCCGAGGTTTTCCGCAACAAACGCAACGTATTCGGTCATGCCAAACGACAGCAGGTAGTCGGCGATCACCGCCGGGGTGTGTTTGTCGTCGGTGAGCAGGGCGATTTTGTCGCGCCCGTCGATCTTCTGGGCGAGCCCTTTGATCGGCTTGCCGTGCAGGGAGGCGATGTAGGCGTCCTGCCAGCTCACACCGAGCCGGGCGAAGGCGAGCTGCACCGAGGAAAAGTGCGGGTGGATCACCACGCCGTCCAGCTTCTGCGCAAGGTAGCCGCCGATGCCGTAGAAGAGCGGGTCGCCCGAGGCGAGGACGGTGACGGTGCCTGTGGCCGCTTGGATCTGCTTGACCAGTTCGCTCAGCCCGCCTTTGATCACCCACTTCTGCCCTGCGAAGTCCGGGAAGAACGCGAGGTGGCGCTCGCCGCCGATCAGGATGTTGGATCTGTAGATGAGTGCGTGCTGCTCCGGCGCGACGTCTCCGTCATCGCCGATGCCGATCACGTGGATCTTATCGTTCATCGATGTGTGCCCTCCCCAGCATGTCGCCTTTCATCGTCGTCAGCACCGTCTCCACCCACAGGCCGCCGCCGACTTCGTGCAAGGCGTGGCGGGAGGCGTGCACCGACAGTTTTTCAAAAAATTCGCCGTGGCCGGCGGCATGCATGATGTCGCCGACCTGCGACGCCGTGTTCGCCGTGCGGATCTCGTCTACCATCTCCGGCGTGGCGCCGCACTCGGCGGCGATGTCAGCAAGGAAGTGAAAGTCGACCGGGGCGGACTTGGAATGCACCATCATCACGCCTTGGGCGACTTTCGAGAATTTGCCCATCATGCCGACAAGGGAGACCTTGGCGGCACCCTGTCGCTTGCAATGGCGCAGCGAGAAGCCGACAAAGTCCCCCATCTGGATAAACGCTTCCTCCGGAAGTTCCGCGTAGATCCGCATCGCGTACTTTTCGCTGGAGCCGCCGGTGGTCAGCACGAGGTGGTCGCAGCCGCTCGCCCGGGCAACGCGGATCGCCTGCACGACCGACGCTTGGTAGGCGGCGGTGGAAAACGGAACGACGATGCCTTTCGTGCCGAGGATCGAGATGCCGCCGAGGATGCCGAGGCGGGCGTTCAGCGTCTTTTTCGCGATCTCTTCCCCGTCGGGGACGGAGATGACGACGCGGACGCCACGGTTGATGCCGTATTCGTTTTGCAGGGCGGCGACCACTTGGCGCAGCATGCGGCGCGGCACCGGGTTGATCGCCGCCTCTCCGACCGGCACGGGCAGGCCGGGCTTGGTGACGCGCCCGACGCCGATGCCGCCGTCCAGTTCGATCTCGCCGTCGCGCGCCGCGTCCAGCCAGCTCACTTCGGAGCAGATCAGGGCTTGGTGCGTGGCGTCAGGGTCGTCGCCGGCGTCTTTGATCACGCCGCAGGTGGCGCGGTCCGGGTAGAGGCGCAGGTCTTCGATCTGGAAGACGGCCGTCTCGCCGATCGGCAGGAGCAGTTCGACGCTCGCCACGGGCTGCCCGGTGATCAAGGCGCTCAGTGCCGCTTTGGTCGCGGCCGCTGCGCAAGCTCCTGTGGTGTAGCCGTGGCGCAGCGGCTTGTCTGCAGCCGCTTCGCTCATCGTTCTGCCATCAGCGACAGGGCGTTGACCGCTGCGACGGAGACGGGCGAGCCGCCTTTGCGCCCGATGTTGGTGATGAACGGCACGTCGCCGCCGATCAGTTTGGCCAGCTCGTCTTTGGACTCGGCGGCAGAGACGAAACCGACCGGCATGCCGATGATCAGCGACGGTCTGGCTTCACCGGTCTTGATCAGGCGGATCAGTTCGAGCAGGGCGGTCGGCGCGTTGCCGATCACGAAAATGCCGTCCGGCTGCTCGCGGACCGCTTTGCGCGTGGCGATGATCGCGCGGGTCAGGTTGGCCGCTTTCGCTTCCTTCGCCACGTCCGGGTCGGAGATGTAGACGCGGACGTCGCCGCCGAATTTCTCGATACGCGGCTTGGAGATGCCGACTTGCACCATCTGGACGTCAGCGTAGATCGTCTTGCCGGCGCGGATCGCGGCGATGCCCGCCTGCACCGCTTCCGGATGGAAGACGAGGCTGCGGCCGAGGTCGAAGTCGGCGGAGGCGTGGATGACGCGCTGCACGACCGGGTATTGTTCTTCGCTGAACGGATGCTCGCCGATCTCCTGGGTGATGATGTCAAAGCTGTAGCTTTCGATCTCCTGCGGCTGTACGGTGAGTGGCACGAATTCGGTTTTAAAGTCCATGGGGAATCTCCTCTCGCAACGCATTGACATGGTCTAGCACATCGTCAAAATCATGGAAGGCGACGCCGTATTCCAGCTTGGGACGGCCGATGACGATGACATGGAGGCCGAGCTCGAGCGCGGCGTCCACTTTTTCGTCGACCGCACCTTGCTGACCGCTTTCTTTGGTGATCACGACGTCCGTCTTGTATTGGCGGTAGAGCGCGGTGTTCAGCTCTTTGGAAAAGGGGCCTTGCATGGCGATGATGTATTTTTGTTCGAGGCCGAGCTCGGCGCATTTTTCCATGTTGTCGAGGCGCGGCAGCATACGGGCGGTCAAGGTGACGCCCTCTGCGCCGAGCAGTCTTTGGGTGAAGATCTGCAAAGTTTTGGAGCCGGTGGTGAGCATGATGTTGCCTTTGAGCTCCGCCGCTTTTTCGGCGGCGGCAGCGTAGTCGTCGACGAAGTGCAGGCGCGGGTTGTGCTCGAAGGTGAGCGTTTCGCGCTCGAAGCGGACGTAGGGCACGCCGCAAGCTTTGCTGGCGGCGATGGCGTTTTTGTGCGCTTCTTCGGCAAACGGGTGGGCGGCGTCGACGACGAGATGAATGTTGTTGGCTAGGATGTAGGCGGCCATGTCGTCAGCCGTCATGCGACCGATGCGGACGGGGATGCCTGCTTCCGTCAGCGAGTTGGCAGCCGATTCGGTGACGACCGATGCGGTCAGGTCATGCCCGGCCGCCCGCAACAGCACGGCCAGTTCGCGGGCGTCGCCCGTTCCGGCGAGATGGAGGATCATTTGCGCGCCTCCTCGTGCTCATGGTCGTGCTCATGGTCGTGCTCATGGTCGTGGTACTCATGGTCGTGGTGCTCATGGTCGTGGTGCTCGTGATCGTGGTGCTCGTGATCGTGGTGCTCGTGATCGTGGTGCTCGTGATCGTGGTGCTCGTGATCGTGGTGCTCGTGATCGTGGTGCTCGTGATGGTGGTCGTGATCATGATCGTGGTGGTGATGATGGTGATGGTCTTCCATCGCAGCGAGGCGATATTTGCAGAGGTCGCAGTTCATCTTCGTCTCTCCGCTCGCCGCTTCCACCGCCCGCTCGCGGAGGATCGTCACGAGGTTGTCGTGGAAGCCGAAGTACTCGGCGAGCACCATCGGCACGTCCGGGTACTGCTGGGAAAATGATTCTGTCATCGCTTCCATCCGCTTGATCAGCACGCCGGTGAACAGGAAGTACGGCAGGATGTAGATCCGCTTCGCCCCCAGCTGCACGCAGCGCGCCACCCCACCGGCAAAATCGGGCTCGGTCACGCCGATGTAGCAGGTCTCGACAGTCTTCACCGGCACTTGCTCATACAGCAGCCGGGCGATCTTGCACAGATCGCTGTTCGCATCCGGGTCGGAGCTGCCGCGCCCGACGATCAGCACGGCATCGTCCGAACGCCCTTCCGCCGGGGATGCAAATCCGGCTTGGCCGAGGCGCGAGGTCAGGATGTCCAGCGCCTTCGCATGCACCCCGATCGGCTTGCCGTAGGAGAAGCCGACGTGCGGGTAGCGCTCTTTCGCTTCGTCGATCTCATGCGGGATGTGCAGCTTGGAGTGGCCGGCGCCAAACAGAATCACCGGCACCAGCGTCACATGCTCCGCCCCGCGGGCGACGCAGTTGTTGATGCCGTGCGGGATGCTCGGGGCGGCAAATTCGAGAAAGCAGGTTTCGACGATCGGGAACTCGCGGTCGAGCTCCGCCTCGACACGTTTGGCGAAAGCGAGCAGTTCCTCGTTGCCCTCCGGGTCGCGGCTGCCGTGTCCGACCAGCAGAATCGCATGTTTCATCAGCTTCATCCTCCTAGTCTCCGCAGACCGTATCGACGGTGACTGCGGGTACGTGTTCGTTGTGGTGGTAGCCGGCGACTGCGCCGATCCGTTTGAAAAACTTGTGGAAGCGCTCGTCAGGATGGCCTTTTTCCTTGTATTCGGCCAGCACGCGACCGACCGTGTCGACCAGCTCGTCGGCCGGAATTCCTTCTGCGACCGGCTGCGCGGCATGCGCGTTGCGGCCGATCGTCTTGCCGCCGAGGAAGAGGTCGAATTTGCCCCGGCGGTAGATGACGGCGATGTCTTCATGCGCCGAGCCGTAGCAGGCCATCGCACAGCCTGCGAAGCCGATCTTCAGCTCTTTGGGCACCGCCAGTCCGGCAAAGCGGGCGGCGATCTCCTCGGCCTCGGCGATCGACTGCGTTTTTTCGCCGTTGCAGAAGTCGCACGCTTTCACCTGCACCACGTCGCCGATCGGCTGCACGAGCAGCCCGGCCGCTTCCAGCTGGGAGACGACCTGGTCGGGCTCCTTGGTCAGCACGCGGAGCAGCACGTAGTGGTGCGGGGTGTATTCGATCTCGCCTTCGTCGCCCGCTGCGGCCATGAGGGCGGTCAGCTGTTTCGCGGTCAGCTTTTTGTTGCCGACGCCCGGCGAGACGGCGATTTCGAGGATCGCCGGCATGGTGTCGTACGGATTCGAGACGGGAGCATCCACCGCCTTCGTATTCACCACGCCGCGTTCGGCGAGCAGGGTCACCGCTTGCATCGCCAGTTCGAGCGAGTTGCTTCCCGATGCTTCCTGTTTCAAAACGGAAGACTGACGCTCCGAAAGGCCGCCGTGAAGCGCCCAAGGCTCGTGTTCTTCTTTCAGGCGCTCGTTCGCTTTGATCGGCTGCTCGGCTTTGTCGAGCGTGTATTTGCGCTGGTAGCCGCGCGGGGTGATCATTTTGCCGTCATAGACGAAGGTCGAGGTGTTGCCGATGATCACCGTGGTCAGCATCCCGATGTCATGCTCGAGCATCTCGCCAAGCGTGGTCAGCACGACCGACTGGCGGTCGCGGTAGGCGCTCTTCACGAGACCGACCGGCGTGTCGGCCGAGCGGTAGTTGAGCAGGATCTGCTGCGCCTCGACGATCTGGCGCGTGCGCTTGCCGGAGCGCGGGTTGTAGAGGGCGACGATAAAATCCCCCATGCCCGCCGCTTCGATCCGGCGTGCGATCAGCTCCCACGGCGTCAGGTGGTCACTGAGCGAGATCGTGCAGGCGTCGTGCATCACCGGCGCGCCGAGCAGAGACGCGCAGGAGTTGATCGCCGAGATGCCCGGGATCACTTCCACCTCCACGCCGTCCGCTTCCCGCCAGCCCTTTTGCACCAGCACTTCGTAGACGAGTCCGGCCATGCCGTACACCCCGGCGTCGCCGGAGGAGATCACGGCGACCTTTTTCCCGAGCTCCGCCTGGCGCACCGCTTCGATCGCCCGGCTGACCTCTTCCGTCATGCCCGTGCGGACGATCTCCTGATCGGTCAAAAGCCCGCGGATCAGATCGACGTACGTGTTGTACCCGATGATCACATCCGACTCCTGAAGCGCTTCCCGCGCCCGCTCTGTGATGTGTTGAAAACTCCCCGGCCCAAAGCCGATGATCAGCAGCTTCCCGCGCATCTCCTTCACTCCTTGTCAGCAAAAATGGCAAATAAAAAACGCCTTCTCAAAAGAGAAGGCGTCAGATGTCTACATGGGTAAACGCAGAAAAAACGTCCATGACAAACCAATCGACCATCCCTCTTATATCCCCGTAAGAAGGTATGGAAAACATGACAGGCAGGTCTCCTGACTTATGGATCATCACATCCTCTGCCTTCCCATTTGACACAGTGGCATGTTAGAGGATGCTCCCCAAATACAGTGGCGGGACCGTGCCGGACTTACACCGGCTTCCCTATTAAGCTCTTGCGAGCACCTGAACGTTATCCTATGCAGTTATCGAACGATTCAAAGTATAGGTGAAAAATCAAGGCTTGTCGAGACCCAAATCCGCAAATGTTGCCATCTCCGCGACCAGACGGCACGACGCTTCGAGCAGCGGCATCGCCAGCACCGCGCCCGTCCCTTCGCCGAGCCGCATCTCCAAGGTCAGCAGAGGCTGCAGGCCCATCTCCTGCAGCAAGACGAGATGGGCCGGCTCCTGCGACAGATGCGAGGCGAACAGCACTTCTTTCACCCGCTCCTCGATTCGGACCGCCACCAGCGCCGCCGCCGCTGCGATCACTCCGTCGACGAGCACCGCGATCCGCCGCTCCCACGCCCCGAGGACGACGCCGACCAGCCCGGCGATCTCAAGGCCGCCCAATTTGGCCAGCACGTCCAGCGGGTCGCTCGCATCCGGCCGGTTCACTTCGATCGCACGCTCGATGACGCGCGCTTTGTGCAGAACTTTCTCCTCATCGATGCCCGTCCCCTTCCCGACGAGCGGCAGCAGCGGAGTGTTGACCAAAACGGCAGCCAGCGCCGCGCTCGGCGTCGTATTGCCGATCCCCATCTCCCCGAGCGCGACCACCTGCACGCCTTGTGCGTACAACTCTTCCACCGTCGCCACGCCGACGGCGATCGCCAGCTCCGCTTCCTCGCGAGTCATCGCGGGTCCTTTGGCAAAATTGGCCGTGCCCTTGCGCACTTTGCGGGACAGCACGCCCGGCACCTCTCCCTCAACACGGCTGCCGACATCGACGACCCGCACCGCGCAGTTCATCTGCCGGGCCAAGACGTTGACCGCCGCCTTGCCGTTCACGAAATTCTGCATCATCAGCCCCGTCACTTCCGCCGGGAACGCGCTGACCCCTTCCTCCGTCACACCGTGGTCTCCGCACATGACGACGACGGCGCGCTTGTCCACGGTCGGGAACACCGTGCCCTGCAGGCCGGCCAGCCGAATCCCGATCTCCTCCAGCTTCCCGAGGCTCCCCGGCGGTTTCGTCAAAAAGTCCCAACGCTCTTTTGCCGCTTGCATCATCTCGCATCATCCCTTCTGTGGCTATAAAAAAACCAAGCCTGTGCAGGCTTGGCGCATGGTTCAATTTTCTAGCAAACAGACTACGGCAACTTTTGAAAAAAATCAATACGGAAAATCAATACTCAATGCCAAAAACGGCCGGGATGCCGTCCTCGTAATAATGCTTCACCGGGCTCATCTCCGTCACCAGATCGGCAAGTTCAATCACTTCCGGCTTGGCGCTGCGCCCCGTGATCAGCAGGTGCACATAGTGCGGACGATTCCGCATCACATCGAGCACCTCAGCAAGCGGCAAAACGTCGGCGACCGGAAAGCGCTCGATCGCCAGCGCGTTGTTCAGCTCATCCAGAATCACCACATCGTAGTCACCGGACAGCACGCTCTCCTTCGCGACAGCCCACGCTTTCGCCAGCGCCGCGCGGTGCTCGTCCGGCGTCTTCGTCCACGTAAATCCGATGCCGAGCTGGCGGATCTCCACGCCCAAGCGTTCCAGCGCGATCTGCTCGCCGTAGGTGCGCTCCGGCGACTTGATAAACTGCAGCACGAGCACCTTATACCCGCGCCCGACCGCGCGCACGCACAGCCCCAGCGCCGCCGTCGTCTTGCCTTTGCCGTCCCCGGTGTAGACGAGCGTCATGCCCTGCCGTTTCTCCCGCTCCATCCTCTCACTCCTCCCGATCCTGCTCCTTGTTGCTACTGCGCCATTTAAGCACAAAAGGCCTTCCGCTTCAAGTCTTCGCCATTTGTGAAATGATTCAGTGAGAGATCAGAAAGGTCTGACCTTTAAAGAGCTTCAGGAAACACTCGCCATCACACGGTCGCCAAACTCGCGCAGGTAATGCAGATAATCCCCATCCGGGCCGCTATAGTTATAGCGTTTGTTCGCCATCCGCACCACGACCAGCTCCTCCTCCGGCACGACCAGCACCAGCGGCCCGGTCACGCCGAGGATCTGGAACGACCCGTGGGGAACGGCGGGGCCAATTTCGCTTCGCGCGGCCGGACGGTCCTGCACATACCAGAAAAAGCCCATCGGCGGCAGCGCCGGGTCGGTGGGCTCTGGACTGTGCACACTTGTCGCCAATTGAATAATTTCAGCCGGCACGACTGGCCTGCCCTCGACCAACCCTTGCGTCAAATGCAACTGCCCCCACTGCGCCAACTCCCGGGCCGACACGAACAGATTGCGTTGCATACCGCCGCCGCTGCCGTCGGTGCCGAGATTGAGCTCCGTCCGCTCCGGAGCGTCCAAGATCACCTGCACCAGATGCTCCGACGCTTCTGTCCGCCAGCCCGTCTCCGTAAAGCCGAGCGGCACAAACACTTGCTCCTGCAAGATCTCCGCCACCGTCTTGCCCGTCACGCGCTCGATGATGTCGGTGATCATCACCACGTTCACCCCGCGGTACGCCCACGAACGGCCAGGCGCGAACTCGCGGAACAGCCGTCCATGTACGTCCTCATGCAGCCCGTGCGTATGCGTCAAGAGATGGCGGATTGTCGTCCCCTGCAGCAGCGCAGCGTCCAGCTCCGGCAGATAGCCGGTCACCGCGTCATCCAAGCTCCCGATCTTCCCTTCCCGCAGCGCCCAGGCCGCGGCGAATCCGAGATAGCTCTTTCGCGCCGACGCGATGTTAAACTGCGAATCCGCCCCGATCGGCCGCGCGCCCGCCTCATGCGAATGGTGTCCGGCGTAATGCTCGCAGACGACCTCGCCCCTTCGCATCACGATCAGCGCCGATCCGCTCGCTCCGTTCCACTCGTTGATGCGGTCCACATACTCCACCAATTCCCGCCAGCACGTCATTATTAAATCCCTGCCTCTACCCTTGAATCATCCGCTGCAGCTCCGCGGTGAACCGGTCGGTCAGCCAGCTTGCCGTCGACTCGCAAAGCGACCGTTTGGCAAAATGGAGCCTGACAAACAGCTGCTCCCCGATCCACTCCGCGCGCAGCTCCAGCGGATAGCGGTGCGGCGCAGTCAAGGCGCCGTCGCCGACATGCAGCTTGGCTTCCGGCCGCGGCACCGCATATTTGGCGAGCACCGCTTCCATGCCCGCCAGTTCGCGCAGCTCATCATGTTCCCGCACGCGCTGCACTTGCTTCCGTACATGGTTCAAGACCGCAACGGGATTCTCCTCTGCCGACAGCTCGATCAACAGCGGCAACGTGCCGACTTTCACCCACTGCGCGCTGCGCCCCGTCCAGTCGGACAGCACCGTGCAAAAGGCGGTGAGCAGCACCTCTTCCGCCGCCTGCTGCTCCAGCAGCCAGCCTGTCTCCGCTTCGTTCAGCCCGACAGAAAACGCGCCAAATCCTTCCGTCGCCGCACCTGTTTCCCAAGGCAGTCCCACCGCTTTTTCCCGCACTTCCGCCGCCCACCGCACCAAGTGCATCTGGGGCGAGTCGGTCACGAGCACCATTTTTTCATCCACCGCCTTCGTATTCTTGCACTGACCAGATAGTATAATTAAATGGTACTTCACAAATAACTAAAATGTAAAGCCTAACATTTTTGGTGCCGCACCCCGGCATGGTATGATAGAGGTAAAAAAAGAGGCCCAGGAGGTGTTCGACAGATGTGCGGACGTTTTACGCTGACGATCACGCCCGACCAGTTGGCGATGCGATTTGAGACGGATGAGCCGGCGTTTGACTATGCGCCCCGCTACAACATCGCGCCGGGACAACTCATCACCGCCGTGATCCAAAGCGACGGGAAGAACCGCATCGGGCAGCTCAAATGGGGCCTCGTGCCGCCGTGGGCGCAAGACGAGAAGATCGGCTACAAGATGATCAACGCCAAGTCAGAAACGGTGGCCGAAAAGCCCGCTTTTAAAAGCGCCTTTCTCCGCAAGCGCTGCCTGATCCCCGCCGACGGGTTTTACGAGTGGCAGGCGACCGGGGACGGCAAGCAGCCGATGCGCATTTTGCTGAAGCATCAAGACCTGTTCGCGTTCGCCGGTCTCTATGAGACCTGGACGTCCCCGGAAGGCAGCAAAGTGCATACCTGCACTCTCCTCACCACCAAGCCGAACTCTCTCGTCGCCTCGATCCACGACCGCATGCCGGTCATCCTGCGCCGTGAGGACGAAGCGATCTGGCTCGACCGCGGGAAGCAGGACGCCGAGCTGCTGCACTCCCTGCTCGTGCCCTACCCGGAGGACGAGATGTACGCCTATCCGGTCGACAAAATGGTCGGCAACGTGCGCAACGAAGTGCCGGCGTGCATCGCAGGCATCTAAGCAGCAAAAAGCCATGACAGGGCCGCTTGGCCCCGCCATGGCTTTTCCGTTTGGTCATGCGCTGCACGCTTAGTTGAGATCCTTCAGCCGCTGGCTCCCGTTCTTCGGCTTCTCCCCGCGCAGGAACAAAGCCAGCCCGAGCAGCAGGAACAGCGCGGCGAACCCGTACTGGCCAAATGTCGCCAGCTGCCCCAGCCCGAAGACGATGAAGAAAATGATCGACAGCCCGCCGAGAATCCCGACCGGGATCAACAGCGCAGGCTGGCGGTTGCCGAACAGATACAGCTCGAACAGCCCCAAGGCCACCGAAGCCATGAAGCCCGGCCACATGTAGCCCCACGCATCGAACAGCATCGAGATCTGGCAGACGACACCGACGCCGAGCAAAATTCCACCCGGCACCAGCAGCCCGGCAAAGCGCCCGCCGCTGGCCAGGAAGCCGATATGAAACGCCAGCCCGATCGGGATGACGAACAACAGCGGCCAGAAAGTTCCCAAGATCTTGCCCGGCGAAAACGCATCGCCCAGCATGCCTGCCTGCCCGGTCAGAAACAGGACGCCCAGCACCAGAAACACCACACCAATCCAACGTCTGGTATTCAAAAAGCCCCACCTCGCACATTTGTCTGATGGGGCTATTGTACCATATCATTCAATTTTTATGGTAGATATTAGTAAGAATAAAAACCTTGTCCCGATTTGCGCCCGTGCAGGCCAGCTTCCACCATCTTGCGCAGCAGCGGGCAGACGCGGAATTTCGGGTCTTGATAGCTTTCATACAGGATGTCGAGCGACTGGACAACGGTGTCCAACCCGATCAGGTCGGCCGTCTCCAGCGGGCCCATCTTGTGGCCGAAGCACTCTTTGAAGATGTCATCGACCGACTTCGGATCGGCGACCTGGTCTTGCACGACGTACGCCGCTTCGTTCATCAGCAGATGCGACAGGCGGTTGGAGACAAAACCGGGCAGGTCGTTGACCATGATCGCCTTCTTGTCCATCGAGCCGAGGAAGTCGTTGGTGAACTGGATCGTCTCCTCCGAGGTGTGCCAGCCTTTGATCGACTCTACGGTCGGCTTCATCGGCACCGGGTTCATGAAGTGCACGCCGATCACTTTGTCCGGGCGCTTCATCAGGCTGCCGATCTTGGTGATCGAGATGCAGGACGTGTTGACGAGGAACACGGTGTCTTCGCCGCAGATCTCGTTCATTTTCACATAGGCGTCGCGCTTGATCTCCCACACTTCCGGCACGTTCTCGACGATGATCTCCGCATCGGCCAGCGCCGCGTAGTCGGTGGTGAAGGTCAGGCGCGGCATGACCACATCGACCGACTCCAACTGTTTATCCTTCTGGTAAAAGCCTGCAAAGCGCACGTTCTGGTAGATCGACGCCTTCGACTTCGCCAGCACCTCTTCATGCAAATCCACCACGATCACTTCATGCCCCGCCTGTGCCGCGCTCTGCGCCACGCCGGAACCCATTACGCCAGCGCCAAGAACTCCAACTTTCACTAAAATTCACACCTTTCTAATTGAATCCAGATACTTTTACTATTTAATTCGCGCCCTGCCAGTAACCTCCTCCACATTTACCGAAAAAAGAAAAAGCCAGTCGAATTTTTACGACAGGCTCAAATTACTTCTCACTTACAATGCAATCCCGCGGTTGGACAGGTGGCGGTTGATCAGTTGATCGAGCCGTTCGAGCTGGGCAAATGCTTCTGTAGAATTTTCCCCTTCGTTGAGGCGCTTGCATAAGGTGAGTACCGATTCCCGGAGTTCGGAAAGCATGGTGTACTTCTCGAAGATCTGGATGGCGTTGCGCAGGTGCTTCTCCCCTTGCTCGGTGTGGCCGGACGCAAAGGACAGGTCGGCGCGGAGACGTTGCAGTTTCCCGGCGGCAGGGCTTTGCTGAGACAGGTAAGCGCTTGCTTCTTCGATCAGTTCAAACGCTTTATCGAGTTCGTTGTGGTCAATCAGGATCGATGCAGCATCTGTCAACGTTTCGCCTGCGCGGGCTTGGTCGGGCAGGAAGAGGTACTGGGTGGCGATCTCACGCAGGCTTTCGACCGACTGCTGCCAGTTGGCTTCGCTCTGTTGCAGGAGGATCAGCTTTTGCCGCCATGACAGGTATTGGGTTTGATCTTTCAACTCGTTGAAGACAGAGATGGACAGCGTCGCGTAATGGCTCGCTTTTTCGAACTGTTGCTGGCGCTGGTAGGCATGGGCGAGCTCGTAGAAAGTCTTCGCCTTTTCACTGAGCGTGGTGAGGCGTTCGCCGATCACGATCAGCTCTTCGTAGTAGTTGGACGCAAGCTGCACTTCCCCGGTGTGGGTGTGGATGGTAGCGAGCTGTGACAGGATGTCTTTGTGCAGCAGCGGGTCGAGGATGCCGTGCGTTTTGTATTTTTCCAGCGCTTCTTGCGCGTGGAATTTCGCGACCTGGTACTCTTTCTTTTGGACAGAAAGATCTGCGAGGTGCAAGAGTACGGTGATCAGTGTTTCCGTGTCCTACCGAAATTTTGCGTCATCTAAGATGCTGAGCAAAAGCGACGAGGCGCGGTCGAGCTCTCCGGTCTGGACGTAGCATTTGGCCAGTTCGAGCTTCAGCTTGGCCGACGGGATGCTGGCCGCCTTGACCTCGGGGATGCTTTCGAGCAAAGGGATCGCAGCGTGGTACTCCCCCGCCTGCACCATGCATAGCGCCATTTTATAGAAGCTGATATGCTCCAGATTGAGATCGACGTCTTGCAAAAGCTGCTCCAGCGGAACGCTAAGGCGGTCGGCGATGCCGTAGAGGATTTTGTAAGAGGGGCGTGCCCGGTCACTTTCAATCTGGGAGATCATCGACGGGGTGCAGAGGCCTTGGGCAAGGTCGATTTGTGTGATACCGATTCGTAAGCGATGATTGCGGATTCGTTGTCCAAGCGATATGCTGGCTGACATTGGGACGACCCCCTGAACGGAATAGTTGTTATTATTATTGTAGTAAAATGTATGAAATAAATGTATAGATTACCAATGATTCATTTGCGACATTTCATAATGCGAAGTATTGTCAGATAATTTGTAAGGAAGGCACAAAAAAACCTCTCGTCGTAACGAGAGGTTCGGAACTTTAGGTACTCTTAATGATACTAGGCCTCGGCGGAAGAAGTTCCGCATTTTCGGATGTACGATCTATCATAGTCAAAGAAAATGCAAGAGCTACTGCTACAATGCTACCCCACAGAATGAACCTTTTCATTTACAGATCCTCCTCTTCTATCAAATCCATGTACGAATCACCACGAATGCTCTCCGAGAGTTCATGATACTTCATGAATAATTCGGCTTCCCCAGCACGCTTGTAGTACTCCATCAAGTACTTGCAGCCCAAATCACGGACTTTACTTCCATATGCACAATTGGAAACGACCTTCTTTGCATGCTCCGGGGTATGATCAATTCGCCCAAGCAAGAGCATGAGCTTGCCTTCTAGTTCCAATAAGCCGCTTGTACCTGCGATCTCCAAAGCAGTGGTAATCTGTTGTTTCGCATGTTCAAGGATTCCTAGTTTGATCAGTGTCTTACTATAATCCTTGACCGTTACCCAATAGGAATAGTCGTACTTTTCTAGCTTAGGAAGCGCCAGTTCGAAATATTCCTTTGATTTCTCATAATTAGAAGTTACAAACTCGATAAACCCTACGTTTCGTTCCGCAATCCCAATGTTTATGCGATCTCCCGTTTGGATGTAATACTCCAAGGATTGATACAATCTCTGTTTGGTAGCCTCAATATTCCCTTTTTCATATTCAATCATTGCGTAGGAATAACAGAGGGCACCTGAATACTCCGGTTGCAGATCGAAGATCGGCTCCAGTTCGGAAATGATGTTTGAAAGATGGGTGTACTCTTTTCTTGCAGCAAATGAAATCATGAGATTTTTTGTCACGTTAAATAAAAATTCTGTCTCTTTATAACGCTCTTTGATCTCAGTTGCTTCATGATACGCCAGTAACCACGAGGCATGGGCTTCTTCATATTTTTGTAGATCGTAATATGCATTGCCTAAGTGGTTAAGCGCCTCACATCTTTCAGTAACACCAATCGCAACATTTGCGATGCGCTGAGCTAGTTCGAGCGCACGATGTTTGTCGCCAAGCTTATCTAAAAGCGTCGACAACTCTTTCACTTCGAAGTATGTATCCTCTTGCTTGATCCGCTCGACTGGCACTTTCAAAAAGGAGGCAATCTGGTTGAGCTCGTGCGGCAGGATCACGCGTTCACCGGTCAGCATCAAGCGCACCGTTTCCCGACTGATCCCCATTTTATTTGCAATCGCCTGTTGAGAGAACGCTTTGCCCTTCTCTTTCATGATCTCGGCGATCCGACGTCCTAACGGAAGCCCCATTTATTTATCCTCCAAATCAATATTTCGAGAGTAATTATAACTCTCATTAACGCGTCCGTATAGCTAAAAAACCCTCGTGCCGCCTGGCCTGAGGGAGTTTTTTTTACGATCAAAACACAAAAAAAAAGCCTGCCTCCATCAAGGAGTCAGGCTTTGGCACAGAAGAGTCATCTACTCAGACTTCTCAATCTGCGTGCCTTTCTTTAATGCCTTCAAATCACCATTCGGGTTATCAAGTACTGGCAGCAGCTTGATGCCGCTTTCCATCGGGGAGGAGCAGAGGACACAAGTTGGTGCAGCATCGAATGCGAAGTTATCGCGCATCCAGCCGTTGCAATCTTCTTTGGTGCAGGTCCAGATCGCGGTATCCACCTGTGGAACTTCTTCTTGCGACTTTCCTCGATTATACATGGTAAGCCCCCTCAATTGATTTTTCGAAGACGTAAAGAAAAAACTGCCCCTAACAGGAGTTAAGGGCAGTTTAAGTTGTCAAAGCTTACAGCTTTACAACGTTCTCAGCTTGCGGGCCGCGGTTGCCTTCAACAACGTTGAATTGTACGCGTTGGCCTTCGTCGAGGGTTTTGAAACCGTCGCCTTGGATAGCGGAGAAGTGTACGAATACGTCGGAACCGCCTTCAACTTCGATGAAGCCGAAACCTTTGTCAGCGTTGAACCATTTAACAGTACCTGTTTGCATGTGGAAAAACCTCCAGAAAGTTAGATTAACATGTTTCTTTTATTCTCGTGACAAAAATAAAATTCACACATTGAAAAAAGTATCATTCGTACAACTGATAACCCTTTGCAACACGTGAATTAGGTAATCCGTTTGTATTTGATCTTATCTTATCACAGGCATCTGCGAAAAGCAAACCATTCCCAAGAAAAAGCCAATAAAAATAAAATATCGCCTTTTTCGACAAAAAGCAAGTCCTCCGTGTCGAAAAAACACAGAGGACTCCGCTCCTGTCCGCTTATTTCCCTGCTGCCTGAATTGCGCCAAACGCCCAATGCGCGGACGGCACGTCGTGAAACTTCGGCACTGCGCCCAGCTCCGGCGCACGGCCGAGCAGTTTGTTGACCAGCACGGCCGCTTCGGCGCGGCTCAGCGCCTGCTCCGGCCGGTACGTGCCGTCCTGATATCCGTTCACGATGCCCGCGAGATGAGCCCTTTCAATAGACGACGCCGCCCAGTGGCCTTGGAGGTCGGAGAAGGCGCGAGCGCCTGCCGTCGCCGCAGCTGCGTTCTGCGACGGAAGCCATGCGGCAATGATCGCCGCCATCTCGGCGCGGGTGATGGTGCGTTCCGGGTGAAACTTGCCGTCCGGGTCGCCTTGCATCAGGCCCAGTTGGCCGACTCTTTCGATCGACCGCTTGGCCCAGTGTAAATCGGCCACATCGGAGAACGCCGACTTGCCGCCCCACGCTTCCCCGCGGATCACTTTTGCCAAGATCGCAGCCAGCTCCGCCCGCGTGATCGCCGCGTCCGGCTTGAACAGGCCGCCGTCATACCCGGTGAGGTAAGGCTGCAGCGTTCCCCAGCCTTCCACCTGCACGATAGTAAACAGGCTGAAGCGGTCGACCGACAACTCGATGCCGGACACGCCGGCTGCGTTGGTGACAAAACGTCCTTGCACCAGTTCCTTGCCGCCATCGCTGTGTTCGATGTAGATCCCGGTGTCCTGCTTCTGCTCCTCGCTCAGCGCTGCGCCGTCGAGCGGCAGGAACAGTTTTACAGGCAACTGCGGCAGATTCGTCTCAATCGACACCGGCACACCCAACACGGTCAAGACACCGTTGCCCGCTTTTTTGCGCAGATCGGCATTCGATGCCGCCCGCTGTTTCACCGCCTCCACGTCAGACTGCGCGGTGACCGGGGCGATTTCAAACTCAACCGTCTGCCCGGCCGCTTTCAGCGACGCAGCCGGGATGACCGCTTGCGTCTGGAACAAGCTCACGTTCACGCTCAACCCTGCGTCAGCCAGTCGATCGGCCGCGTTTGCGGACAGAGTCAGCTTTGCTGCTTTGTTACTCGCTTTGTCCTCGGCAAACACAAGGTGCAGCGCATTGGCACCTGCCGCCTTTAAACGGGCGACGAGGTCTGCCGCCACCGCATCGGTGATGTCCACCTGATCGGTCACACGGCCGGTTGCATCCGTTTTCCGTGTCAGCGGCAGCGTGCCGAGCACGACGCCGTTTTCCACCACTTTCAGCACCGGCGAAGGCACGGTCGTCGGAGGCGAAACCGGTGTTCCGCCGCCCGGAATCACAATCTT
The DNA here is from genome assembly GCF_004340785.1 of Tumebacillus sp. BK434. Taxonomy (NCBI): domain Bacteria; kingdom Bacillati; phylum Bacillota; class Bacilli; order Caryophanales; family Alicyclobacillaceae; genus Tumebacillus; species Tumebacillus sp. BK434. The sequence continues at coordinate 453,992 of NZ_SLXS01000003.1, forward strand.
CTTCGCCCGAAACGCCTCCACCGCCTCATCGATTGCGCCCAGCGCCTGCAACACATCCGCCTGCGTATACAGCGTGCCGTTCAACACCGTCAGCCCTGCTTGGATCGCCGTCTGCAGCTCCGCTTTTGCTCCCAGTGGATATTGACCGTCCGCAACGCCTTCGACCGCTTCCATATAGAGCGTCGTCGCCCCTTGCAGCGTGAAGCGCAGCAGCTCTTTTTGCACGATGCCGGGAACGGTGACCGCCACGCGGCTGCTCTCCGCCATCTCCGGTGCCTGCGCCGCGATGTACACGGTCGGAAGCGCGATTCCGTCCCCGACCGTCAGCAGCAGGCGGCCAGGCTCTGCTCCCTGCGTCATCGAAGCGAGCACAGAACCTCCCACTGCCTGGTCATACACCTTGACGGTCACTTCCCGGCCCACCCCGTCCACGATCAGCACATCGGCACCGAGGCTGTTGTTGATCACGGTGACCTTCTCCAGGTCTGGCGCAGGGGTTTTGGCCGGTGGAACGTACGGCGCAAACTCCAGATTCGCAAACGTGTACAGATCGGCGATCCCGTTAGTCCCCATCGTTATCAGCGACGCGCCTGCAGCTGTCGTCGGCGTCGGCAGCAGTGTGATTTCATCGCCCCCTGCCGTACCCGACAACGCGAGCGTGTACGACTTGCCCTCTTCCAGCACGACACCGTCAGGCAGGAGTACCGTCAGCCCATAGTCGTCGCCCGCCACGAATATCGCCGCCGGGGCAATCTGCGTTTCATCGGTGTTGTTCCACAAGACCAAGTCGCTCTTCTTCAGCGCCAGCCGTTGGATCGACGTCCGATTGTCGCCATCTGTGGGAAATTCAAAAATGATCTGATTCGCCAAGCTGTCGGTCGGGGAAAACGTGACGATGTCGTCGCCTGCCTGCAGCGTGTAGCCGGCACGCTTCGGCAGGTCGATCTGCGGCACGCTTTGGAAACTTCCGATCAGCCGGTTGTCGACGGCGACCGCTTCTGACGACAGCGCATTGCCGGCCGCGTCGGTGGCAGGCATCCCTTGCGGCGCGTAGCGGACCGTCACGATATCGCCTTTGTGCGCCCCGCTGCTCAAGCCCATCACTGCAAACGTGCGCTGCTCGTCCGGCGCCACAAAATCGATCACAGCAGGCGTCCCGTTGATCAAGACTTCAAAATCCGCTTTGTCGAGCGCCGCACCTCCAGCTAATGGCTCGGAGAAGTTTAAGACGATCGCCCCATCCGACAAAACCGGCCCGGTGATCCTCGGCGCCGTCTTGTCGATCGTGAACCGCACATTTTTGAAATTTGACGACATCTCCGTGCCGTTCCATTCATTGATGTTAAAGCGGATCTCGTACTCGCCTTCCTCGTACAGCGCGTCGATCTGCCAGGCATCCAGATCGCGGTAATACTGTCCGTTCTCTCCTTTGTACAGCCCGTAGCCGCCATGCCCGTCTGCGACCCAGAAGTCTGCCGGATTCGCCGAGGCCGTGTATTGCATGAACTTTCCGTCGCTCAGCCGCTTGATCAGGTACCCGCCGTTTTGAAGCTCATCTCCATCCGGGTCGACGGCGATGCCATCCAGCCGGGTCAACCGGTTGATCTTGCCGTTCTCCAGCGGGCTACTCAGCGTAAACGTCACGTTCCCCACTGCCGCGCGGGCCAGATCCGGAGCCGGAACGACTACAATCCCTGCGGCCAGTGTGACGACCAGCAGGCTCGAAGTGAATCTGCGTCTCATGTTTTTTCCCTCTCTCCCCATGCAGGTTACCATTTCATCCTACTGACCCCCGCTCTCAAGATTCTCACAAAAAAAGAGAGACCTCAGTCTCCCTTTCCTTCCTGCACCCCCAGTTGCTGCGCCAGCCGCCCGATCCTTGCCGAGGGCGCCACGCCCAACTCCTCCGCCAGCCTGTTTCGATACGCCGCATAGTGCTGCCGAAATAGCTCCCGTTCTTCCTGTGCCGCATACAGTTCCAACAGCTGCTCATTCATCTCTTCATCCAACGGCAGATACGCCAAATACGTCCGCAGCGCCTCCTTCGCTTTTGCCGCCTGCCCTTCGCGCCGGTACTTGGCGACCAGCTCTCTGGCCGCTTCCGCATACTGCACGTCCAACTCCGCCGCGACACCAGCGCTCCACACATAATCCTTCCCGGCAAAAAGAGCTCCTTGGTACGCCCGAAACCGCGCCTCCCCTGCCAGCTCCCGGAACTGCCCCAGATCGGAACAAGCCGCCGCGATCTGCATGTGATAGCCATCATTGGCATGCACCACTTCCACCCCGATGCCCGCTTCCTTCAACGCCTTTTTCAAGCGATAGACCGTGTTGTGGACATTGTGAACCGCGCGCTCCTCCTCCAGATCAGGCCAGAGCAGATCGGCCAACTGCCACTTGCTCGTGCTGCGGTTCGGATAGACGAGAAAATACGCAAACAGTTCCTCCGTCTTCCGTGTCGGCCAGCTCATCAGATGCCCGCCGGCCCGCCTCGTCTCAAACGCGCCGAGGCAGCGCACAAACTGCTGCTCCTGCTCCGCAGGGCGCGCTGCCCGCAGCTTCTGGCCTTTTGCCAAGCGTGCGGCCACCCGCTCAATGCCATCCGGCGTGACCGGCTTGAGCAGATAATCGACCGCACAGACCTGAAAGGCCTCCAGCGCATAGTCGGGGTAGGCGGTGGTAAACACGATCTGCACCTCCTCATCGATCCGCTTCAGCTGGCCGGCCAGCTCGATCCCGTTCATCCTCGGCATCTCCACATCGAGCAAGGCGGCGTCCGGCTGCAAGCGCGGAAACTGCTCCAGCGCCTCCGCCGCGCTCTGAAACGCGCCGACGACTTCCAGGTGCGGATGGCGGCCAACGAGCAGCTTCATCAGCTCCAAGATCGGCAGCTCATCCTCGACAATCATCACCCGCATCACGACTTCGACTCCTCTCCCGGCAGCAAACCGCCGTTTTTCGGCAAAAACACGGTCACCTTCGTCCCCCGCTCCAGCGCAGAGTCGACCGTCACAGTGGCGCCGCGGATCGCCTGCAGGCGCTTGCGCACATTGGTCATCCCGATACCCGACCCGGCCCGCTCCCCGGCGTGGATCCGATACAGCATGTCGTCCGCCATACCCACGCCGTCATCCTCGACCGTAAAGCGGACATGCCCGTCCCCGTCGGTGATCGTCAGCGTCACCGTGCCCGGGCCCTCTTTTTCAAACAGCCCGTGCCGGATCGCATTTTCCACAAACGGTTGGATGCATAGTGACGGCACCCGCATCTGCTCCAAGCCCGGGTCGGCCTGCAGTTGAAACTGAAAGCGGTCGCCAAAGCGCGCCTTTTCAATCTCCACATACGCCAGGGTCAGTTCAACTTCCAGATACAGCGGCACCTGCGTCACAGCGAGGTCGCGCTCAAACACCATCCGCAGATAGCGGCTGAGCATCGACAGCAGATAGGCCGCCTTTTCTCCGTCGGTGTAGCAAAACGAGATGATGCTGCTCAGCGCGTTGTACAGAAAATGCGGCTTGATCTGCGCCTGCAAAAAGGCCATCTCGTTTTGCAGTGCCTGATCCATCGACGACTTCATCGACAAGAGCGTATGGACGCGGGCGTTCAGCGTTTTCGCGTTAAACGGCTTGGCGATAAAATCATTTCCGCCCGCCCGGAAGCAGAGCTCAATATCGTGCAGCGAGTCCTTGGCGGTGGCGAAGAGGATCGGCAGTTCGAGAATCGAACGCGTCTCCCGCACGGCCTTGCACAGATCGATGCCCGACATCTCCGGCATCATCACGTCCAAGATCATCAGGTCGATCCCCGGATGCTCTTCCAGCTTGCGCAGCGCCTCCCCCGCCGAAAACGCGGTCAGCACGTGGTGGTGGTCGCCGAGCAAGTTCAGCAAAATGCGCACATTCGACGCTTCGTCATCGACGACCAGCACCGTGTGCTCACGCTTGGCGTCCTGCAAGCCCGGCTGATTCGGCACAAGCGTCCCGCGCTGCGATCCGCGAACTTCAGCCTGCCCGTAGTCCGGCCGCCCCGCTCCATCAGCCGCGGTCAGCACGACCGAAGCGCCACGCCCCTCCAAAACATCCGCCTCTGCCAGCGGCACCGTAAACGTGATCCGCGTCCCGTTCCCAGGTGCCGACCTGTCCACAAAAATCCGGCCGCCCATCCGCTCGACCAGCTGGCGGGAGATGTACAGCCCAAGTCCCATGCCGCGGTAGCCGTTCGGCTCCGGCACGCTTTCCGCCTGTTCAAAATAGCCGAAGATCGCCTCATGACTCTCCGCCGCAATCCCGACCCCCGTGTCCTCCACCGACACGGCGAGCTGTTGCCCTTGTATGGTCGCCGATATTTCGATCCATCCGCTTTTCGTGTGTTTCATCGCGTTGTGGATCACATTGTACAGCACCTGCCGCATCCGGTTTTCATCGGCAAGGACCAGCGTGTGAGGGGCGACTTTGTTGATCCACTGCACGTCCTTGCCCATCAATTCAAACTCCAGCACCTGATACACCGTCTGCGCCGCGACATGCAAGTCCAGCACCGACGGCTCCAGCCGCAAGTCGCCATGCTTCATCTGCACCACATCGACCAGATCGTTGACCAGCGCCGCCAGCTTGGTCGACGTGTCCTGGATCAGCGTCAGTTCGCTCCGCTGCTTCCCGGTCAGCGAGCCTGCCCGTTCTTCGAGCAAGTACGCGGCGATGTTCTGAATCCCGTGCAGCGGAGTCTTCAGTTCATGCGACGTATTTGCCAAAAACTCGTCTTTTAGCTGATCGCGCAAAATCAGCTGTTCCGTCAGCCGTTCCTTCTGCTCCGACGCGTGCGCGAGGCGCAACGCGAGCAGCGTATTCATAAACGCGATCACCGCCAGCAGCCCCACTCGCCGCAGCATGTCGTTCGACGTCCAGCCCAGCGAGAAAAACAGTCCGCTCAGCATGATCAAAACGATCGAGATCATCGCCCCGCCGAGCAGCGCAGTCTCCTTGCGGTTCAACTGCTCCCCGTCCTGTTTGATGAACAGGCGGACCGTGCGATAGACGTAAAACAGGGTCAAGAGCAAGACATAATCCCAAGGCAGATTGCCCGCCTGTTCAATCCACGCATACGGCAGCACCAGCACCGCCAGCAAAAACAGACCGATCGGCAGGAGGAGGTACCAGAGCTGCTTTCGCGAAATCAGCTTCGCATCCAGATGGTGCAGAAAAAACGCCAGCATCGCATAGCAGGAGAAGCCGCCCAGATCATAGATCCGAGATGCTGCTTCATAAGAAATGCCCGGCCACAGCTGCAGCAGCAATTTTTCCCCCATCACGACGAGCATGACCAGCATGGTCAGGAAAAACAGTCCGCTGTACAGATAGGCCTTGTCCTTGCGCCGCATCACGTAGATGCTGATGTGGTACCCGCCAAACAGCAGCAAAATAAACACCCCGGACAGCTCCGTCCCAAACAGCACGTTGCCCATGCGCAGCATGTCCGCCTGCCGCCCAAACTGAATGTCATCCACCCATCCCCCGTTGCTGGGATGCAACGGGTCGGCCACCCGCAGCACCACGACCATCTCGGTACCACGCGCTTGTGCAAAAGCCAGATACGGCGTATTGCCCGCTTCAAAAGCGGCCTTGTGCTCGGCAGGAACCCCGCTTCCCCCAAGCAACACACCGTCTACATAGAAGTGATGACCCGCCCAGATGCTATTGACTTTGAACCCGTAGACGTTCCGGTCGTCCTTCACCTTCACCCGCAACGCATATGTCCCAACTTCAACCCCGTCCTGAAACCCAGTCCCCGGCAGTCCAACGAACTTCTCCGGTTCCACACGCCCATCTGCAATCTCCTGCGGGTCTGCCATCCGTCCCGCATAAAACGCCCACTCCCCATCCAGTTCCAGCAGCCCGTTCTTCTGAAAATCCCACGCACTCAGATCCAGCACGCCTTGGCGCGCCGTGGGAGCCTCTGCATTCGGCTCAGTATAGGTGTAGATCCCGATCAACACCAACAGCGTTAAGATCGGAATGAGACTCAATCCTGTGATTCGATACGCCTGCCGCAACCCATTTCGTAAAGCCACCGCTGTTCCCCCGTTTTTTCATCTCTTTCTAGTAAGAATAAAACTTTCCGCTCTCAAAATCCTCTCAAGAGATTATCAAATTATAGCAAAAAGGGTGGCGAAATCGTTTCGCCACCCCTTAAATCAACTGTTGTTTGTATGACTCCTATTGGATTTGCACATAGTGGTCGTCCCTTAACTCCCAAACCTCATCCCAGCGATGGTTGGGGTCTTGATTGTCCTCTCGATGGACAATGAAACTGTCAATGCTTTGCATCTCAATTTGAGCATTGTATAAAGTCTCCCATTTGACATAGGTTGGGAGCCAAACGAGGCGCCACACACCGTTCTCAAGACGGAGGAGTTGAACTTCCTGACCTGCTTTCGAATTGCCATACTCGAGAACCACCGCGAGAAGGCTGCCTTTTTGATGCAGGGACTTGAATTTTGCAAATCTGTATGGACTCCTTTTAAAAGTTTCTTCTCGTTGCGCTGTATCCTCTGCACTCGCTTTGGGGTAAGGCTGTGCTTTCCATTGCCCGTCTGATTGCCAGACCAGCACATGTGCAGGTGTGTCATTCACTCCTAACCCGATACCAGCGGCCACAACGGTGGGTGTCGACGTTCCTACTTGATAAAACATTGTGATCAAAGAGCCCTCTCGGATCGGCGCGGACAATTGGTTATCCAAGTCATGATTCTGAAAATACATCTTTGCATCCATTGCCAAACCTTCCATTTCCACTTCAGTTGCAACAGGTCGAGACGTATCTAAGGCAAGGAGCGCAGCAGACCCGTATTGCTTCACCACTTCATTCACTTTCTGTTCATCAGATCCTTTTGCTTGGCTTGGTTCTTTGGCGGGAACAGATGGTAAAACCTCAGGCTCTTTCACGCCGCACCCAACGAATAACACGGAAGCCAATATAGCCCCCAAAAATATATCTCTGTTAGTGATATGAATTAACATAGACATCACCTCAAAATATTTAATTTACGCAACCTTCATTTTTATTAATTATTATAACATAAAAAAATTTTAGAGCGATGCGCCAAGTCGCTTGGTCACTCCGCTAACGGGTGAATCGCGGTACGATAGTCAGTTGCTTATACTTAACATTTCCGGTTCGTCCCTAGATACGAGACACGAACATCCCTCTGCTATTTGAAGCAAGGGGATGTTTTTTTCGATCCAGCCCTCTCTTTTCAGCAAACACTCAGCCACCGCTCATCTTCAATTCAGCACCCCGCGCGATAATCGCCTTGTAGAGAACAACGACGCACACGAAAGGAGCTGAGGGAGATGAAAAAACGCGGCTGGTTCAAATGGGCCGTCTTCCTCTTGGCCGCTGTGATCCTGACCATCGGGGGGATGCAGTTGCTCGACCACAGAGTGGACAAGTTCGACAAAGGCACGCAAATCCAAGCGTTCGTCAAGCATGACCGCGGCGGCATGATGCAGCACCATGTGATCATGATGCCGGTCAAACAGCACGGCGGCCATCACGAAGCAGGCTGGTTCTGGTTCCTCGCGCTAGCCGTCATCGCAGCGTTCCTGATTTGGAAGTTCATGAAGAAGAAAAAGCGCCCGCAACAGCACAGCAACTATGCAGTTGATCTGAGCATCAGCCTGCCGGGCGGTGCAACCGATTTCCTCGACCAGTGGGAGAACCAAACTCGCAAGCAGCAGAACACCAAGGAGGAGAACTAAGATGGGAATCACGAAACGCATTCGCGACATTTGGACGGCAGGCGTACACGATAAACTGGACGCGCTGGAGTCCCCGGAAAGCCTGATCAAGCAATACCTGCGCGACCTCGAATCAGACCTCGCCAAAGCGGAGGACGCGATCCGCAGCCACCTGATGATCGAGAAGCGCCAAGAGCGCCTCGTCTCGGAAACGGAAGCTTTCATCACCAAGCGCGAGCGTCAAGCTAAACTGGCAATCGAGACCGGCCAGGATCAGATCGCCAAGCTGGCCTTGCAGGACAAGTTCGACTACGAACCCCGCCTGGCTGTGTACCGCGAGCAGTTGGACGTGATCCAAGGGCACACCACGCAGCTGTTCGAGCAATTCAAAGAGCTGAAAACCAAATACGCGGAACTGCAGCAGAAGAAAATCGTGCTGCTCTCCCGCGCCAACGCCGCCGCTTCCATCGATCACGTCAACCGCACGCTCTCCTCGCTCGACGCCGGCAGCGCCTTGCGCGGCTTCGAGCGCATGGAACACCGCATCGCCGAACTGGAAGCGTCAGCCCAAGCGACCCATCGCCTGCGCACCCTTTCCGTACCGGCCGCTCCCGCACCGGATGTTGAATTCAACGTCGATGTGGAAACTGCGTTCGCCAAGTTAAAAGCGGAACAAAAGGAGCCAACCGCCTAACCTTTCGCTCCCCCTCACTTGCCACCGTTGTCTAAACGGTGGTCTTTTTTGTTTTATATTTCATTTACTATGATCAGAATGGCTACCAAGGCTGGCTTCGCGCGATCTATATCGAGGAGTTTGCGTCCGATACGAAGTCCTACTATGTGACATACATCGGCGAAGTCTACTACGTCGGCTACTAACCGCAGTGTCTCGTTTCGCAGTAAAAAGACCTGCTGTTCTCCAGATCGAAAAACAACAGGCCATACAGGGTTTTCAGCGGTGGAGGAGAGGGAGTCGACCCCCTGTCCCCGCGAAATGGAGGGGGCATGGCGTTTAGCTACTTACGATCACCATCTTTTTACAAGGAGACCGCATGAAAACTTGTTATCCCGCGATGGATGTGGAATAATCAGCGTAACAGGCAGAGGGCGCAGTATCTCCTCCTTTTCGGACTGCTACGTCCGATTCGTTCGGTATTGGGGTCGCTAATTGGCGGGTTCACTGGCACGAGAAACAAGATTTCCAAATGCGGCTCGCCTTCTCTTAGGCGGGCCGTATGGCTTGCTGCCACAAGAGCACCTAAAATTATTTACCGAGGGGGAATAATAATGACTGATTTTAACATCATTCTGTTTGATGATTTTGAAACGCTTGACGCATTTGGCCCTGCCGAGATTATTGGAATTATGCCCGAAACTTACAAGCTGGATTACTTTTCATTACATGGGGGAACCGTAACAAGCAGTCAGAATATCCGGGTAGCTACCCACCCTTTTTCCGATATGAATCCAGAAGGCATTTTACTGATACCAGGGGGGTTGGGAACCAGAGCACTTGTAAATAACGCTGAATTCATCCATGAACTGAATACGATTGCTCATCAAGCCGTCTTTGTATTAACCGTTTGTACGGGTTCTGCTCTTCTCGCAAAAACCGGGGTGCTTGACGGACGACCTGCTACCTCAAACAAAATGGCTTTCGAGTGGGTACAATCTGTTAATACCAAAGTAAACTGGGTGAAACAAGCCCGCTGGGTAGTAGACGGGAATTGTTACACCTCTTCCGGGGTTTCTGCGGGCATGGACATGACTTTAGGATTTGTCGGCGATCTTCATGGCCAAGACATCGCAAAAAGAATTGCTAATGATATTGAATACATTTGGAATTCTAACAAAGATTTTGACCCTTTTACCCCTTGACTTTTTATAGCTGGTGTTACTACTGCCCTATAATGTCCGTAAATTGACAGGCTCTACTGTCCAAGAATTGACGGAAAAGATGACCGCGTGAGCGATGTTAAACAGGAAAGAAAAAACGGGAGAATCAAGTCAATTCTCCCGCGATCACCCGTTTCACCATGTGGTCGTCAATGATTCGATGCTTATTCGCTGCTCCATAGATCAGACTATGTGTGGCCGCCTTATTCACCAATCGAACCGTACCGCTTGAATAACGATAGATCTCATCGACCGCACCATCCGTGAAAATGTCACGGCTAACGCCCGCATATTCCAGATGACGAGCTATGTACGCCCCAATCTGTGCGCGGTCGTAGTGAATCAGTTTGCACTGTAGATCAATCCTTTGCCGAACGGCCGTAAACATCTGGAGTTGAAGGCGATCCCACAGTTCATTTTGTCCGACCAGGATCAGAGCCATTGGACTCTGGGCATCCATTTTGAAGTTCAGCAAGAACCGCACTTCTTCAAACATTTCTTTGTCTAACAGATGCGCTTCATCAACCACCACGACTGGTTGCAAGCGATGAATCCCCCGCATCAGCTCAATTTCCCGATGTAGTTGCCTCTTGCTGTCCCCTCGATAAAACTTCGCTTCACACCCCAACTGTTCAAGCAATCCCTTGTAAAAATGGCATGGCGTTAGCTTCGAATCGGATAGATACAACAGTTTATATTTCGATGTGTCGAGCACATCTGCGAATCGGCGGATCGTCGTTGTTTTACCAGTTCCGCAGTCGCCGGTCACAACGGAGAACCATTGCCTTTCAGACGTATATTCCAATCTCTCAAGCTTTTCTTCCAAAACATCCGACGCATACAGCTCATGGGTAGGCATATCACGAGAAAAAGGGGTTCTCGCCATTTCATAAAACGCTTCAAACATCTTGGTTCGCCTCCTCCCGAATTTTACGGAATGAGACGGCGCGTATTTGACGCTCTTTCCTGACTTGATTCTTCTTCTCTGCAGCGTCCAGCAAACGTGAACCTTCAACTGTAAGCGATTCAATCGCCGACGGGATAGAGGGGCGTTTTCCTGCCCATTCACCTATGTTCAGTTCTTTCGCCTGCCATGGTGTATGGCTGCCATACTCAATTGTAATCGTCGATATGTCACGCGGGTCGTAGACGACTTCAACCTTTTGCCCAATGAAAGAAAGCCCGACCTCGTATTTCTTCCCCATAAAACTAATACAGCCAGCCTTGTCCACTTTTCTCGTTTCGCTGTGTAAAAACGCATCCGCAATGAGAGATTCCTCGGCGAGCCGGAGCGGCGTCGAGTCACTTCGAAATGCCACCTGCGGGCTAGAATTGTCATCGAGTGCGGAATGGGGTTTGGTCTGGTAACATTCGGTGAGCCAAACTTGGAACAACAGATTGAGCTGGTCGAGTGTCTGGGGATTTTCAAGCGCAGCTTCCGCTAGGAAACTGTCTATGACCCGGTTGAAGCGCTCGATTTTCCCTTTGGATTCGGCTGCATACGGCCTCGTAAAGCGAAGACGTATGCCAAGTTTTGCACATGTACGAGTCATACTTTTGGTTCGAAATTGCTTGCCGTTATCAAAGTAGACAGAGTCAGGTACGCCATTTGTTTGTATTGCGAAACGGAAACAGTCTTCTACGATCGTTTGGTCGAGTGTTGGATAGAAAGCCGCATGCAACACGTAACGAGTCGCATCGTCGATGAACGCAACGAGATAGACTTGCTTGTTGGCTCCGCCTTCACCAATCGGTAGATACGGCCCGAATTTGATGTCAGCTTGCCACAGTTGGTTACGCTGTTGGTGTTGAAAGCGTCTGGCCGCAAGGCCAGAGGTTGAGTATAGTCGCATGTGGCGAGTGCTGTAGCCGCGCTCCATCAATTTTTCCTGCAAGGTGCTTCGCTTGATCTCACCGGGCTTCGCTAAGCCTTCCCACTCCAAGATCTGAATGATTTGTGCAACACTGCGGCTGGGAACTTCTCGGCGAAGCAGGATGGCTTGCTCCAGGAGATAGGGGGGGATTGCTTCGGCTGTTTGCCTTTGACCCTTCCCTTGAGGTCGAAGTCCGGCGAAACCTTCGGTTCGGTAGGCAGATAGGTAACGACGGAGGGTTCGCTCGGATAAGCCGGTTTGCTCACAAATGACTTTCTTCAGCTCTTTGGCTTTCCCAGGGTCAATACCATCGGCCAAGAGCGGAGAGATCAGTTGCATCCGTTCGACGGCGATCTCTTCTGCCCTTTTTTCACTATTCATAGGAATCTACAGTCCTTTCCAATAGGATGTAGATTCACGATACCTTAGGGAATCGCGGACAAGAAGGCGAAACGGGTATGTACCCATAATTGAGAATGAACGATGGGTCGGACAACTCTCGCCAGCCAACCTGCCTCTTGTCCAACGTAATGTCCGATCCTTTGGAGTGCAGACGGTGAAGGTACGGACAATGGCTCCACCGGATTTCCTGTACGCGCCGCAATCGTTGATAAACAATTAACCCAGTATTGCCAGCACGCCTTGAACCAAATGTGCCAGCGGTACAGGGTTGATTCATCAGCGGCAACGTCCGAGGTCTGCGCCTGAGACAAGACTGCTTCAAGGCATTCGGCTTCATAACGTTTATAAGGAACGAGCAGGTCCCGCAACTCATGATGGATCTTCCCGCAACCTTTACAACGCAAACGACGGATGATATAGGTGACCCGTTCACTGGTTGGCTTACGCCCAATGCGACTCCGGCTACCGATCACGAACAGTTCATGCTCACAGACAGGGCAGATATGCTGCTCTGCACTCCTAACGAAAAACACCACGTTTTCTATTTTCTTCGAGCCAATAATTTGATAAACTGATCATGTGATTTTTTGGGGACGACTCTGGTGCAACTGTTGACGCAGCGGCACATCATACAGAGTCGTCTTTTTCCTTTTTTGAATGTGTACGTGGTCATTATATCCGTCAGTTTTTGGACAGGCAATAGCGTCAGCTTTTGGTCATTTAGCATTGGCTGTAACAAGCTGGTCTTTTAGCAATTCGGTAAAAACGGCCCGAATTGTCAGCGTTCATCATAGGCTGCACTTACTTATGATACGATTCACTGTGGCGGTAGAAAGCACAAACTTCTGACTGCTTATTGATTTAATATTTCAATCTAAATAACGGGCGTTCTTCTTTAGAATTTTCTATGGTTGAATACAACCAGCTCAATTAAATAGGCTCCTCAAGGGTGGTCGGCTCATCTCCTGCCGAAAGGGAGTGTTACCATGTCTGCACATGAAGTCATTTCACTCTTGCTCTAATTCGGGCTGTTATTACTCGCGGCTCTTACTTTGGTCTTGACGATCATGAAACAGATGCTGGACATCCAAAATAAAAAGAAATAGATCGCCCTCTGAGTTGGTAGCTCTGGCGATCTATTTCGTCTTACAAAACCTTATAGAGCCGACACCCTTGAAGGGTATCCGTTGTGCAAACGACCGTAGGTGTTTCGCACCTTCGGTCATTTTTTAGTATATATTTTCCTTGTGAGCTTATTCTTACACATCCCGGCTGTTAATCACAACTTCTATGGCTTGTGATTACTTATTGTAAGGATCCCCACATCACTCTAATAGAGAAAACCATAAATTCAATACTGATTTCTCGTTTGCCGCTCTATTCGACAAGGCATTTCCTCAATTCGTGATAAGTGATAATGGAAAAACCAATCTCCTTATACCTAGAAGTGAACAATTTGTTAGTCACCATAAACGGAACAATTTTGTAATCCGAATGTTCTAATTCTATCGCAGTTGTAACCTTACTAAGGTTATTCCTTATATAGTCAATCCTTCTCTGAAATTTCTCATCATCTTTATGTTGATAGAAAAAGCTCTTTTGTTGCATTTGATCTTCGTATATTGAGCCTACTTTTTGGAGAACTTTGCTCTCTATTATCCATATTTCCTTTTTCGACTGATTAACAGCAATTACATCGTAGTCACCTAAGTTATCTGGGAAGTAGCTATTGGGAAATCTCTTTACCAACTCAAACTCCGAAAAAACTGGATAGAATCCCGCATCAATAAATACACCTGCTATATCTTGCACCATCTCATCTTCATATCTTTTTTTCCATTTCGCGAGAGCTATTTTCACATTCCCCAGACCTACCTCAAACGGTGGGTACCACTCTAAAAATCCACCTTTCCAAGACTCTTTTAATTGTTTGATAACAACAGGTGAGAAAATATATTTACCACCTTCAACAATTATAGGCTTCACATCAAATCGGTTATCACGTTTTTCCCGTTCCCAAAATGGCAAAATATCAGTAACTTTCCCGTTGAGGAATTTTAATTTATCGCAATCAAGAGTTATAAAACGAAGTGCATTTTCTATTTGTTCATGATCATCACTTTTGAGATCCTCAATATGTTTTAGGAAATCACTGATCAGATCATCTTTTTGGAACTCAAATACATTTGGATAGATTTCTTCAACAAACGGCTTTTCTACAACTTCCAATTGTAAATATTCGAGTAAAGGTATCAGTATACCTAATTCTATCCCTGTGTCCGACAAAAAGGCATCGACGCATTGAATTAGATTTTCCTTGTCTCTTTCATCATTTTTAATTGTGTAATCTTCTTGCCCATACTTACGAATAATCGTTTCTTCATACTTATGTTTACCGAAATCAGATATAAGAGTATCCACCCTGAAATCATGATCAATTTGAATTGATGAATCCAGTTCCGTGAAGTAACATGTATCGGCATTATCTTGTAGCACAACAAGCCAGTCAGCAAGAGCCAAGAGATTTTCAAATTCATCTTTTTTACAGTCAAAAATATCATCTCTATGTTGAATGGCGAGATTACTTTCTAAAAGATACTGAGCCGTCCTTAAATTCCGTCTATACTTTTCTCGAATATCTCTTGTTTTCTCCTCGAATTCTTGTAGAACAAGTGGCTCCAAATTTTTAAAACTCGAATAACGCTTGAGATTGATCATTACTCCGTGCAACTGAGTGGAGTAATAACCCAATGCTTTTTTGTGTAAATTTTCTTTATTGTACTTCGAAATGTGACTCTCAAAAACCTGCACAATAGCTGTTTGCATTTTTCTAATAACACGGGTTGCCTCCTTTCCGCGATACTCTCCAGGCTCTGCCCCTGCTACAAAACAAACTTTTGCAATTTCTTTCCTTGCTTTCCCAAAGTTCTGTACATCCATTTGAAAATCAGGCGCCATATCAGAATAATAATAATCTTGTTCGATAATAAATACGCCGACCTCTTTTTTTAGTGAAGACTCTTTTTTTATGACCGACTCCAACTTTACAAAAGACGGGCCAATATACTTTTTTAAAGGATACATTAATTCAGAGAAATATGCTGATTCTACGCTTTTATCATTAGCATTCATCATAGCAGAAAGCAGCTCATCTAGATTTACAGCATATCGAATAATTATTGTATCTGTATCAACATAGATATCACTATAGACATATCTCTTATTTCCGTCTAAAGTAAATCCGGAATGGTCAACCTTTTGTGCGTAATGCATGGGCATAAACAATACTTGCAATACTTTTCCATGTAGAAATGTGAATGCGGCAAGTGTTTCCCCATATCTATTAAAAAGGCGTTGGTTCAACTCATTTATAACTCTAAGTGCTGTATGATTATTCGGTTCGAAATCTTCACTTTTAAAAAACTCAACATTATGTGCGAGAAAAAGGAATGTTGAGGATCCAATCATCTTACCCTCACCGCCGAAACCAAGACAGCCTTTATGTTCTAAATGAGAGTACCCCAACTCATACTCCTTAACTTCCCAACTTAGTGCATTAGAAAACATTTTAGAATGTATACCAAATGGATAATTACATAAATTATTTTTATAATATTCGAATGTATAGTGATCTGAATTTCCATATGAAATAGAAATTAGATCATACTCAATAGCGCCTGATGAAAATTGTTGATGTGCACTTTTCCACGAAAAAAACAAATCGCTTTTCCCGCCAATGGCCACTATTTGCGCTTTTTCTAATCTGTCATATTCTATAAAATCTATCAACTCACTAAACCCTTCCATAAACCCTAACATATAAAACAAATCAAGGGCAGAACATGAGAACTCCTCTCCAGCTTTACCCAAAAATACTCTAGAGGCGGAGATATCGGTAATCGGTTCGATCAGCAAAAAATGAACTGGCATTTCGGCCAAAACATCAAATGCATATCCCCCATGTAGTTCTTTTCTGTAATACGTTTCGCAAAGTCGCAACTGATTTCGTTTATGCAGTAAATTGAATGCATTAATTTCTCTACGAATACTATCCTCATTATCGAAATCACCTTTATTCAAGGCAACTAAAACTCTTCCAGAATTGACAGTCATAAATGCTAGGTGATGACTCGTATAGGGTTTCTCTGTTTTCTTATCAAAAATTCTTGGAGCAACTAATACTCGTGAACGATCATTATTCGAAAAGTTAAAAGTGTTTTCTATCAACTTCACGATTGTCAAATTGATATGCCGATGATACTCTTCTACAGTTGCCAAAGAAAGAAGTTTTTTGTAGAAGTCAACCAAAATTGATGTATTATAGAGTGGATAGCACACTTCCTTATGCACGAAAAAATGCCGCATTTCAATTGGACATATTTGATATCCCATTATCTGAAACGATTGCTTGGCAAGCTCCAAAAACTCTTCCGAATTAAATAAGTCATTCACTGCTAGCCAAAACTGTTCTGAAGGAATTTCAAACACGATATTATAATTTTCATCTGAAGACGAAATATTACTATCAGATATCTTATTAATTATTTTGCGATTATATTGCAATATAACTTTAAGGTCGTCCGTCATTTCAATGACACTTGCCAATTCAGGCAGAAAATTCATTGCGGCATACACATGCCCATGACCAGTACCAAGAATCACAGGAAATGTTTCATCATCAAAATTGATTTGGACTTCACCGAAATCATTTAAAGTTAGATCTTCCCTATTTGTAATTGGTAGATGTAAAGCAATTACATCAAAGAAATCCTTAAAATCGGAATATTCCTTTATATTTCGGGTTCCAAATTCTCTAGTATTGCTTAGAGCATTGTTAAGTGTCAATGTTTGCGCCATTGCTGAACGATTATCTGCCCAAGAGCTAACACAAAAAACAGCTCGTGTAACATCATCGATGTTATACTTGGATAGGATTTTTTCAAGTTTCTTAGAATCCGCCTCAATATATTCAAAATAAGAGACACAATCCTCTATTGGTATAGTATTGTCATTTGAGACTTTGCGTATGGGTTTATCAATACAGCACTTTTTGTACTTCTTACCACTTCTACAATAGCAAGGATCATTTCGGCCAATTTTCATTGTCAGTACCTCCTGCCACTCAATTTGATGTTGTACTACTTTAAACGATTATAACAAATGGCTTGAGTTTAGAACAGTAATTAATAACATTTCGTCTGCGTACCCTTTGTATAATCTATGTTTTAAGAATGATAAATGTCATGTTATGACGAAAAGTCTATTGTTGAGTATTTCTTTATTTGTTTAAAAAGTATATCAATCTCACTTATGATACGGTTCACCGCACCTGTTCTAAACACATCGAAAGGTGCGGATTACCATATAATAACCCTTCCGTCGGAGGGGTTTTGTTCTACTTTTTCTTCCGCACAGTTAAGTTGTAACTCTTGAAATATTGACACCATTATCAATAGCATATTCTATTTTCGGATCAACAATTTTATATATTCTACTTGTACCTTTACGGTCAAACTCAATAATTAGACCCATTCTTTGCATTTGTCCAAAATAATTATTTACTGAACCGCCGCTGACACCAGTTGCCTCCTGAAATGCACTTCTAGTAAACTCTTTTTTTCCTAAGCGTAACAAATGTCGTACATAAGAATATACATCTAAACTATTTTCCCGAGAACCCACCTTTCTCGGATAATATTCGTAATAATTAAACTCCCGAACGAACTCACTCAATCCTTGAATTATCGCTACTACAGACAATTTCATTTGATTATTATTTTTATACTGTGCATGAAAAATATATTTAAGAATATGCCACAAATCGCGAGGATTTCCATTGGCAAGTCGAAAAATTCCCGCAAAATCATTATCTGTTACATGGTCATCAAATATTTCCCTATAATCACTAACAATTCCATTTGAGAATGTATCAATCCTCTTATTTAACGCCCCTTCTAGATCATCCCTTTCCCATTTTGTATAGGAAGTAAAGTGTTTTTGAGATCTCACCTGATCCGCTAAAAAACTAAAGGGAATGTTCCACAGGGAAACAATCAACTGCAGCTCTTGATTCAACAATAATTTATTATCCGTTAAAACAGGCTGAATGAAGTTTGCGATTTCTTCCGCATCATTAACTAATCTACTATCCTCATCGATCTTATCCAGTATAAGTGTAAAACGGGAATACCCTAGCCTTGTTATTAGATTGAGACATCTCACAATAAAATCATAAGTAACTGGTTGCTCTTCAAATGGTTGTTCTGCTACGTACTTAATCTCTGGAAAATATGATCTTAGAACAATGTCTTTTGGTACTGCTGGAAGTGATGTGAAGTGTTGTCTTACTGCATCAGAGGACAATTGTATTGCACTCGATACACCATAATTCAGAAGATCTCTCGAGAAGTTATATATTTTTTTCAAGGTAGGTATACCCCAAAATTGGCTTACTTCCTCGATCTTCTGCACTAATACTGTTTTACTAATAGTTGGGAAGTATGTTTTTAGCAAATAGACTAAGAGTACTTTTTCATCATTTCCTAATTTCTTAATCCTCTTCTTCTCAATAACTAGTCTTAGAAAAAGTTGCTCCACAAGCTTTTTTAGTATGATCTTATAAAAATCTTCAGAACTAAATGGTGTAGGTAAAGCAGCAAAATCATCTACCCAAGCCACGAGAGTGTTTTCATTTGCTTTATCTTTGATATCATACAATAGAGCTGTCTTACCAGTTCCTCTGTTTCCAAGAATAAGCATAGTTTGTCCACTAGAAAATGCCTCAATGATTGGGGAATACTCGGAAGGGCTGTAAAATAATTTCTCCCGAATTTGTAACTCATTTTCAGTAGAATATTGATTGAACGGGAATTTTTCGAAACCAAACCCGGATGCAAACTGATCGAAAGTAGTCGTTCTAGCCTGACTCAACTCTTATCACCCTTACCACATAATTTTGATTTGCACATACTATTTTACCATATTAATTCATAACCTTCGTAGCGAAGTTATATTTTTTCATAATTATTTTTACGTTTCTTATGATAAAACTCACCATACCCAACCCGCAAACAAACACAAAAACGGAAGCGACCCTCTTATGAGGGTCGCTTCCGTTTCATCGTTTTTTGGTGGAGGCGAGGGGAGTCGAACCCCTGTCCGAAGACCTCGCTGCATGTGCTTCTACGAGTGTAGTCGTCTCTTTTAAGAGTTCGCCGTCAGGACGCGGAGCGACACGCTTCCGTCAGGCTAGCTCGATCATGTTTCGCCGGAGGTCCACGAGCAGGGCCTCTGGCTATCCCGCTAGAGTGACGTCCTAAGGGCTACGCAGGAGTAAGCACAAAGGACGGATTCACAGACTAAGCTGCGAACGCGAGGTTTTGGTTAAAGCTAGGTTTCTTAGCGTTTATTCGCTTTCCGCGTTTTTAACGTGGCCTCGCAGCCCCACGACTCGCTACAACACGCTCGAACAATCCCCGTCGAATCCAAAAACGCCCCCATGATAGAAGGTGGAACGGGTCTTACTTCTGGCGCGGATACATCTCTAGTATACCACACTCTCCCCCGGGCTTGCGGAGGTACTTCTTAGTACTTCTGGCGTTCTCTGAGCGCACGCTCCATCTCGCGCTTGGCATCTTTGTTGGCGATGTCCTGGCGCTTGTCGTAGTTCTTCTTGCCCTTCGCCAAGCCGATCAGCACTTTGCAGTAGCCGTTCTTGATATACAGCTTGAGTGGCACCAAGGCGTACCCTTTCTCCCGGGTCTGGCCGAACAGCTTGTTGATCTGCTGCTTGTGCATCAAGAGCTTGCGCGTGCGGGTCGGGTCCACGTTGTGGCGGTTGCCCTGCTCGAACGGCGAGATATGCATGTTCATCAGGTGCGCTTCGCCGCTTGTGATGCGGGCAAAGCTGTCTTTGAGGTTCGCACGGCCCTGACGGATCGATTTGATCTCGGTGCCGGTCAGAACGATACCCGCTTCGATCGTCTCTTCGATGAAATAGTCATGGGTCGCTTTCTTGTTCTGGGCCAGTACTTTCGGCTCGGTCGATGCCGCCATGAGTTGCCACCTCCTTGTTGTTCCAAAAATATTATCACTAGTGCTCCATGCAGTCAAGAGGGAAAAACCCGCTGTAATCAGCGGGCTTTTCGCTTTTTGTTCTTGCGGCGCGCTTTGCCCACCGCCTGCTTCAATTCGGCCAGCTCGGACGGCGTGCGTCCGGTCTTCTTTTTCGCGGCCGGCTTCTTGCCTGCGCCCGCAGTGCTTGACGCAGCTCCTGCTGCCGCCCCTGCCGTCTTGCCTTTGACTTTCCTGGTCTTCTTGCGCTCGGCAATCTCCGCACGCTGCTGGTTGTTCTTCACGTGGTTCAGCAGCTGGAAGTCGATCGTGCGGTCGGTCTTGTTCGCGCCCATCACTTTGATCTTCACCGGGTCGCCGATGCGGTAGATCTTGCCTGTGCGCTCCCCGATCAGGCAGTACTGCTTCTCGTTGAAGTTGTAGTAGTCGTCGATCATGTAGGAGATGTGAATCATCCCTTCGATCGAGTTCTCCAGCTCCACGAACATGCCGAACGATGTCACGCCGCTGACGATGCCTTCGAATACTTCGCCGACTTTGTCCAGCATGTATTCGACCTTCTTCACATCGTCCGTCTCGCGCTCTGCTTCCACCGCCACGCGCTCGCGCTCAGAGGTGTGCTTGCCGACCTCGTCCATCATCGCGCGCAGCTTCTCCAGCCGCTCGTCGTTCAGCTTGCCGCCGTTGTTGATCACATCGCGGATGATGCGGTGGATCTGCAGGTCCGGGTAGCGGCGGATCGGCGAGGTGAAGTGGCTGTAATACTTCGCCGCCAGCCCAAAGTGCCCGAGCGGCTCCGGCGAGTATTTCGCCTGCTTCAAGGAGCGCAGCATCACGGTGTTGATGATCCGCTCTTCCTGCGAGCCTTTCACCTTCTCCAGCAGCTCCTGCAGCGCGTTCGGGTGAATCTTGTTGTTCCCGCCCGCCCCCTTGATGTGGTAGCCGAAGTTGTGGATGAACTCGTTGAAGTTCTGCAGGCGGTCCGCATCCGGCTCTTCGTGAATCCGGTACAGGAACGGGATGTTCATCCAGTAGAAATGCTCGGAGACGGTCTCGTTCGCCGCCAGCATGCACTCCTCGATGATCATCTCGGCGATCGTGCGCTCGCGTTTCTTGATCTCCGCCACTTTGCCGTCTTCGCCAACGATGATCTTCGTCTCTTGGAAGTCAAAGTCGATCGCGCCGCGGCTCATCCGGCGGGCGCGCAGCTTCATCGCCAGCTCCTCCATCGTCTGGAACATCGGCACCAGGGAGGCATAGCGCTCCATCAAGTCCGGATGCTCTTCCGGCGCGGTCAGGATCTTGCGCACGTTGCTGTAGGTCATGCGCTCTGTCGTGTTGATCACCGACGGGTAGATGTCATGGCGCACCAGCTCCATGCTCGGCGAGAACTCCATCTCGCAGCTCATCGTCAATCGGTCGACGTTCGGGTTCAAGGAGCAGATCCCGTTCGACAGCCGGTGCGGCAGCATCGGGATGACGCGGTCGACCAGATAGACGGACGTGCCGCGGGCATACGCTTCTTTGTCGAGCGGCTCCCCTTCGCGCACGTAGTAAGACACGTCGGCGATATGTACGCCGAGCAGATAGTTGCCGTTCTCCAGACGCTCCACGTTGACCGCATCGTCCAAGTCTTTCGCGTCTTCCCCGTCGATGGTGACGCAGACCCAGTCGCGCAGATCGCGGCGTCCGGCCAGATCGCGCTCGGTGATCAGGTCGGGCACGTCGTTAGCCGCTTCCAGCACCTCTTCCGGAAACTCTTCCGGCAGGCCGAATTTGCGGATCACCGACAGGATATCCACGCCCGGGTCGTCCGGGTTGCCCAAGATCTCCAGCACGCGACCCTGCGGGTTGCGCCAGCCTTCCGGGTAGGCGGTGATCTCGATGACCACCTTCTGCCCTTCTTTCGCCCCGTTAAAGTCCTCTTCCCCTAAAAAGATGTCTTGGCCGAGGCGCTTGTCATCGGGCGTCACGAACGCATAGCGTCCCGTCATCGTCACAATCGTGCCGACCACCGTCTTGGTCGCCCGCTCGAGGATGCGGATGATCTCGCCTTCCTGACGCTTGCCCGCCGCCTTTTTGTTGATGCGGGCGATGACGCGGTCGCCGTGCATCGCGCCGTGCATATCGCCTGCCGCGACGAACAGGTCTTGTTCCCATTTTGTCGAGTCCTCGGGAATGACAAAGCCGAATCCTTTCGATTTGCCTTGCAGCTTCCCGACGACCAGGTTCATTTTTTCAGGTACGCCAAATGCGTCGCTGCGGGTGCGGACGACCTGTCCGGTGTCCTCCATCAGTCGAAGCATCTGAATCAGGTCTTCCAAGCCGTCCGCGTTCTCGATGCCAAAATGGTCTTCGAGCTCCCGGATCGTCATCGGCTTGTACTCCAACCCGCGCATCAATTCTAACAATCGCTCTTCGGTCAGCACAGGTATCGGTGCCCCCCTTCTTCCTTGTTACTAAAGTATGCGCAGAGTGGCGCAGGGCTAAACAAAAAGAGGGCCATTTTATACGGCGCCCTCTTCCCCGCGCTCGATGCGCGCAATGAATTCGGCCACCCGCCGGCACACTTCGTCCGCCTCGCAGTCGTGGCAGATCATGTGCCCGGAGCGGGAGAAGAACTGCAGATCTTTCTGGCTGCAGACGGCCGCGTCAAAAATGTGCGCCGCGCTCTTCGGCTCCACCAAGTCGTCCAACTCGCCCTGGATCACCAAGAGCGGCACGTCGAGCTGCTCCAGCTTCGGCTTGACCTCCTGGATCAGCCGCCTGAAATGGACCAGCGAGCGCAGCGGCGTCCCTTTGACCTTGGAAATGTAGCGGGCCACGTCTTCGCTGCGCTCCCGCGCCCGCATCGATTTTTGAATCGCCTCGGCGATCGTGCGGAACAGTTGCTTCGGATTGATCGTGTAGATCGGCGAGGAGAGCATCGTCAAGGACGCAATGCGCTCTTTGTGTTCGAGGGACAGATAGGCTAAGATCAGCCCGCCCATCGAAAAGCCGACCAAGTGGATTTTTTCATCGGGATGTTCCTTCAACAGGCTGACCAGCGCTTTTTCCGCGCTGTGGATCCAGTCCCGCCACGTCACGCGCTCCATCTCGTGACGCGTCGAGCCATGCCCGGCCAGCGTCGGCATGGAAACGGTGTGGCCCTGTGCCGCCAACTCCTTGGCCAGCGGCTCCACTTCAAACGGCGTGCCGGTATAGCCGTGCAACAAAAGACATACTGCCATCCCTTCGTCACCCTCCCCGCCCCTGTTTATGAAAAAAGTACCGCCTCCTCCAAAGGACAGAGCACGGTACTCCATTTGTCAGTCGATGTTACGCGTTTGCAACCAGCCAAGCGACCCACAAGGTGAGGCCAATAAAGCCAACTGCCAATCCTGCCGTAATTTTAGCCAACACTGCATCAAAACCACGAGCTTTGCGGCCCACGAGTTGTTCCGCACCGCCGGTGATCGCGCCGGACAGACCTGCGCTCTTACCCGATTGAAGCAGGACGACCAAAATCAAACCGATCGAGAAAATCACGAGCAGAACCTTCGCAATCGTCAATAACATCCAACTCACCTCCAGGGTGTGGTACCAATCCACACACAGTTACATCCTCTATATTAGCATGAACGTAACTCTATGACAAGGAAAGCCAGTTTAGCGCTTGATGTTGTAAAAAGCAGACTTGCCGCCGTATTGCGCGGTGTAGTCGAGCATGTCCTCGATGCGCAGCAACTGGTTGTACTTCGCCACGCGGTCGGTGCGCGACGGTGCGCCCGTCTTGATCTGGCCGGCGTTGGTCGCCACCGCGATGTCGGCGATCGTCACGTCTTCCGTTTCGCCGGAGCGGTGCGAGATGACGGCGGTGTAACCGGCGCGCTTCGCCATTTCGATCGCATCGAACGTTTCGGTCAACGTGCCGATCTGGTTGACTTTGACGAGGATCGAGTTGCCGATGCCTTTCTCGATACCTTCTGCCAGACGCTCGGTGTTGGTGACGAACAGGTCGTCGCCGACCAGCTGCACGCGGCTGCCGATGCGCTCGGTGAGCAGCTTCCAGCCCTCCCAGTCGTCTTCAGACAGGCCGTCTTCGATCGAGATGATCGGGTATTTCGCCACCAGCGCTTCATACATCGCCACCATCTCTTCGGACGTCTTGGTCACGCCCTCGCCTTCGAGGTGGTACTTGCCGTCCTTGAAGAACTCGGTCGCCGCGACGTCCATCGCCAGCATGATGTCTTCACCCGGCTTGTAGCCGGCGTTTTCGATCGCCGTCATGATCAGGGACAATGCTTCTTCGTTCGATTTGAGGTTCGGAGCAAAGCCGCCTTCATCGCCCACCGCCGTGTTCAGGCCTTGCGACTTGAGCACATTCTTCAGGGAGTGGAACACTTCGGCGCCCATGCGCAGCGCTTCGCGGAACGTTTCCGCGCCGACCGGCATGACCATGAACTCCTGGAAGTCGACCGTGTTGTCCGCATGCTGGCCGCCGTTCAGGATGTTCATCATCGGCACCGGCAGCTGCTTGGCGTTGAAGCCGCCAAGGTAGGTGTAGAGCGGCAGGCCAAGCTCTTTCGCAGCAGCGTGCGCCACCGCCATCGAGATGCCGAGGATCGCGTTGGCGCCGTATTTGGACTTGTTGTGGGTAGCGTCGAGCGAGATCATCAGGTTGTCGATGCCGACTTGGTCGAACACATCCTGGCCGACGATTTCCGGGCCGAGCTCTTCGTTGACGTTTTCCACAGCGCGCAGCACGCCTTTGCCAAGGTAACGGCCTGTGTCGCCGTCGCGCAGTTCGACCGCTTCATGAGCGCCGGTCGATGCGCCGGACGGAACGATGGCGCGGCCGATCATGCCGGTTTCCGTTTCCACTTCCACCTCAACGGTCGGGTTGCCGCGGGAATCGAGGACTTCACGTGCACGTACGTCATAGATAATGCTCACAAGAAACACTCCTTTTATGTAATGGTGTCGGTTGCCCTTAGAGAACGATGCTCTGGCCGGTCATTTCTTCAGGTTGTGCCAGTTGGAGCAGCTTTAATACGGTCGGCGCGATGTCGGCGAGAATGCCGCCTTCGCGAAGCGAGATCCCTGCTTGGGTGACGATGAACGGCACCGGCTCGGTCGTGTGCGTCGTGCACGCTTCCCCGCTCGGCAGGATCATCATGTCGGCATTGCCGTGGTCGGCGGTGATCAGGCAGACGCCGCCTTTAGACAGCACCTTTTCCACCACCTGGCCGAGGCAGTCATCGACCGTCTCCACCGCCTTGACCGCCGCTTCCAGCGACCCGGTGTGCCCGACCATGTCGGCGTTGGCGAAGTTGAGGCAGATGAAGTCGACGCCTTCGTCGATCTTCGCCACGCAGGCATCGGCGACGCCGTGCGCGCTCATCTCCGGCTGCAGGTCATAAGTCGCGACTTTCGGCGAAGGGATCAGCACGCGCTCTTCGCCTTCGAACTCCTCTTCGCGCCCGCCGGAGAAGAAGCTCGTCACGTGCGGGAACTTTTCCGTCTCGGCGATGCGCAGTTGCTTGAGCTTGTTTTGCGTCAACACTTCGCCCAAGGTGTTGTCGAGCGAGGACGGCTTGTACGCGACAAATCCGCCGACCGTTTCGGAAAACTTGGTCAAGGTGACGTAGTACAGGTCTTGCGGACATTTCTCGCCCCGGTCGAAGCCGCGGAAGTCTTTGTTCGTAAACACCTGCGAGATCTGGATCGCGCGGTCGGGACGGAAGTTGAACATGATGACCGCATCGCGGTCTTCGATCAGGCCGACCGGCGTGCCGTCCGCGTTCTTGATCACCGTCGGCAGGACGAACTCGTCGGTCACCGAGGCGCGGTACGACTCTTCCAAAGCTTCGAGCGGCTCGGTCGAGGACGGCCCTTCGCCGTAGACCATGGCGCGGTACGCTTTTTCGGTGCGCTCCCAGCGCTTGTCACGGTCCATCGCGTAGTAGCGGCCTTGCACCGTCGCGATGCGGCCGACGCCGTTGTGCTGCATTCTCTTCTGCAGGTCGGCGATGTATTGGCGGGCGGTGCCCGGAATGACGTCGCGGCCGTCGAGGAAAGCGTGGACCAGCACTTGGTCCTGCCCCATCTGCTGCTCTTTGCAGAGGTCGAGCAGCTCCATCAGGTGCGAGATGTGGCTGTGCACGCCGCCGTCCGAGACGAGGCCGTACAAGTGCAGTTTGGTGCCGTTCGCTTTGCAGTGCTCGATCGCGTTCAGGAACGCCGGGTTGTGCTTGAACTCGCCTTCGCGGATCGACTTCGAGACGCGGGTCAGATCCTGGTATACGATGCGGCCGGCGCCGATGTTCAAGTGCCCGACCTCCGAGTTGCCCATCTGCCCGGCCGGCAGCCCGACCGCTTCGCCGGAAGCGGTCAGGGTCGTGTGCGGGTACTCGTTCCAATAGCGGTCAAAATTCGGCTTGTGCGCCAGATGCACCGCGTTGCCCTTCGTCTCTCTGCGCCAGCCGAAGCCGTCGAGGATGATCAATGCTACAGGTGCGGGACGTGTCATTTGGCAAGCGCTCCTTTGAGCAGTTTGGCAAACGAGCCCGGATCGAGGCTCGCTCCGCCGACCAATGCGCCGTCGATGTCCGGCTGGAGCATCAGCTCTTCGATGTTCTCCGGCTTCACCGAACCGCCGTACTGGATGCGCACGAGGCCGGCTTGGTACTGGCCGTACATGTCGCCGACCACTTGGCGGATGTGTGCGCAGACTTCATTGGCGTCCTGTGCGGTCGCCGTCTGGCCCGTGCCGATCGCCCAGATCGGTTCATAGGCGATGACGAGGCGCGGCACATCGTTCGCTTGCACGCCGGACAGCGCGGCGCGGACTTGCCCTTCGACCAGCTGCTTGGTGATGCCTTGGCTGCGCTGGTCGAGGTCTTCACCGACGCAGATGATCGGCAGGAGGCCGTGCTGGAATGCCGCCTGCACTTTTTGGTTCACCGAGTCGTCCGTTTCGCCAAAGTACTGACGGCGTTCGGAGTGCCCGATGATCACGTAGGTGCAGCCGACGTCTTTCAGCATCAGCGCCGACACTTCGCCGGTGAACGCCCCTTCTTCCGCCTGGTGCATGTTTTGCGCGGCCAGTTTGATCGCGCCGCCTGCGAGCTGTTGGTTCAGCGCGTAGAGCGAGGGGAACGGCGCACAGATCACGGTGTCGACCTGATCGGGCGCGTCGTTCGCCAAGCCTTGCAGGTGCTCGGCGAACGAAAGCGCCTGCTGCACCGTTTTGAACATCTTCCAGTTGCCCGCGAGAATCGGTTTGCGCATGGAATGCTCCTCCTTTGCTGTCCTGCTTATTTATCGTTCAGGGCCACCACGCCCGGCAACGCCTTGCCTTCGAGGAATTCGAGCGATGCGCCGCCGCCGGTGGAGATGTGCGACATCTTGTCCGACACGCCCGACTTCTCGACGGCTGCCACCGAGTCACCGCCGCCGACGATCGTCGTGCCGGTGCATTTCGCCACCGACTGCGCCACCGACATCGTGCCTTTGGCGAACGCGTCCATCTCGAACACGCCCATCGGGCCGTTCCAGATAATCGTGTTCGAGCGCTGCACGACCAGTTCGAACGTGCGCATCGACTTCGGTCCGATGTCGAGCGCCATCCAGCCGTCCGGCACGCCTTCCAGTTCCGCGTCGACCACTTTGTGCTCGGCGTCCGCCTTGAATTCGCTCGCCACGACGAGGTCTTCCGGCAGGAACACCATCACGCCCATGCTTTCCGCTTTGCCGAGCAGAGCGGATGCCAGCTGTACCTTGTCCGCTTCGACCAGCGAGTTGCCCAGCTTGTAGCCCAGCGCTTTGAGGAAGGTGTTCGCCATGCCGCCGCCGATGATCATCTGGTCAACCTTGCCGAGCAGGTTTTCGATGACGGTGATCTTGTCCGACACTTTCGCGCCGCCGATGATCGCCGTGAACGGTCGGTTCGGATCTTCCAGCGCGCCGCCCATGAAGTTGATCTCTTTTTCCATCAGGAAGCCCGCCACCGCCGGCAGATAGTCGGCGATACCGGCCGTCGATGCGTGCGCGCGGTGCGCCGTGCCAAACGCATCGTTGACAAAAATGTCGGCCAGCGCCGCGAATTGCTTGGCCAGCTCCGGGTCGTTTTTCTCTTCGCCTTGATGGAAGCGGACGTTCTCGAGCAGCAGCACGTCGCCGTCCTGGAGCAGAGAAATGCGCTCCTGCACGGCCGGGCCGATCGAGTCCTGCGTCTTTTCCACGTTCTTGCCGAGCAGTGCGGAGAGGCGCTCTGCGACCGGCTCCAGCGAGTATTTCGCGTTCACTTCGCCTTTCGGACGGCCGAGGTGCGAAGCGAGGATGACGCGCGCGCCTTCGTCGATCAGGTAGCGGATCGTCGGCAGCGCCGCGACGATTCTTGTATCATCGGTGATCTTCGCGCCGTCGAGCGGGACGTTGAAGTCGCAGCGCACAAACACGCGCTTGCCTTTGACGTCGATGTCGCGAACCGTTTGTTTATTCATCAGGGAGTCCTCCGATCATAGGAAATGAGGAGGTGTGAAATGAGCCTCCTCATAGTTCTTTGCCCTATTGATTTTACCAAATGTTACTGCTTGATGGAAACAACATTCGGTGAATCTGTCATACTTTTTTCAGGAATTCCCCTGAAATATGTTATACAGATTAGAGGCCCCGCTCTGCCATGTAGGCGCAGAGGTCGACGACGCGGCAAGAGTAGCCCCACTCGTTGTCATACCAGGAGACGACTTTGACCATCGTGCCGTCGATGACCATCGTCGACAGCGCATCGATCGTCGAGGAATGCGGGTTGCCGTTGTAGTCGATCGAGACGAGCGGCAGTTCCGAATAGCCGAGGATGCCTTTCAGGTTTCCGTTCGCCGCTTCCTGCAGCATGGAGTTCACCTCTTCGACGGTGGTCGCCTGCTCGACTTCGACGTTCAGGTCGACGACGGAGACGTTCGGCGTCGGGACGCGCATCGCAAAGCCGTTCAGCTTGCCTTTCAGCTCCGGCAGCACCAGCGAGACCGCTTTGGCGGCGCCGGTGGTGGTCGGGATGATCGACAGGGCGGCCGCGCGGGCGCGGCGCATGTCTTTGTGCGGCAGGTCGAGGATGTTCTGGTCGTTGGTGTACGAGTGGACGGTGGTCATCAGGCCGTGCTTGATGCCGAGCTTGTCGTTCAGGATCTTCGCAAACGGCGCCAGGCAGTTCGTGGTGCAGGACGCGTTGGAGATGACGCTGTGTTGCGCCGGGTCGTACTGGTCTTCGTTGACGCCCATGACCACGGTGATGTCTTCGTTTTTCGCCGGCGCGGAGATGATCACTTTCTTCGCGCCGCCGCCTTCGATGTGCGCCGCCGCCTGCTTGGCATCGGTGAAGCGGCCGGTCGATTCGATCACGATGTCGATGCCAAGGCTCCCCCACGGCAGTTTCGCCGGGTCTTTCTCCGCCAGTACGTGCACCTCTTTGCCGCCGACGATCAGGTTGTTGCCTTCCGCGCGCACTTCCGCTTCGAATTCGCCGTGCACCGAGTCATATTGCAGCAGCAGAGCCAGCGTGTTCGCGTCGGTCAGGTCGTTGACCGCGACGATCTCGATGTCCTCGCGGGCAAAAGCTGCCCGAAACACGTTGCGCCCGATGCGCCCAAATCCATTAATACCTACTTTGATCGCCATATGAAAAGTCTCCTCCTTTGGGATTCACAAATTATTTCTCTGCAATTGCAACTGCCTGTTCCAAAATCGCATCGGCTGCCGCTTCGTCGGTGATCAGCACCTGTACGGGGCTGCCGTATGCGACGGCGGAGATCGCCTCCGCCTTGCTGCCGCCGCCCGCAACCGCCGCAATCCGTTCGATGTGCTTGAGGTCGGAGAGGCGCAGGCCCACCGTGTTCATCGCATGCACGATGTTGCCGTGGGCGTCAAAATAATATCCGAACGCTTCTGCGATCCCCCCGTGCGCTTCGATCTGCTCGATGACGCGCTCCGGGAGCCGCCTGCGTTTCGCCATGGGGATAGCTTGCCCGATGCCGTGCAGGACAATCCGAGCGGAGCGCAGGCGCTGCAAGGTGTCCTGCACCTGCGGGTCTTCGATCAGGCTCTGCATGACCTCATCGCTCAGCACGTCCGGCGCGTGCAGCAGGCGGTAGGTGCCGCCGAGCTGCGCGGCGATGCGGGCGGCGATGGTGTTGGCCTGGAACTCCATGTTTTCGCCCACCCCGCCGCGGGCGGGCAGCACTTCCACGCCAAGCGGCGTGCGCGGCACCTGATCGGCGACGGTGGCGATCGTCGTGCCGCCGGTGACGGCGAGGATGTCGCCTTGGCGCAGCGTCTTTTTCAGCCACTCGGCCGCCGCGTGACCGATCGCCTTTTTCACCAAGGGGTCACGGTCGGCGTCACCCGCCACGATGCGCACTTCCTGCAGCCCAAGGCGCTCGGCGAGACGGCGCTCCTTATCGGCGAGGCCTTCCACTTCGCGGATCACGTCGGCGAGCTGCTGAAGCAGATGCACCCCGCGCTCCGTCAGGTGCATTCCGACCGTCTCGACGTGGAGCAGCCCCTGGTCTTTTAAAAAATCGACTTCGGCGCGGAGAATGCGCTCGGTCGTTTGCAATTGCTGGGCTAAGGCTCGCCGGCCGACCGGTTGGGTAAGATAGAGATGGTGCAGAATCCGGTAGCGCTTCTTCATCGTCTCGATGAGGTCGGGCACCAGCTGTTGCTGCAGATCTAACAGGGGGTATTGCACGGCGATTCACCTTCCTGCCTTTTCCTCTAAGGGACTAAAAATGTCCCATGTATGCAAATTATGTCCCACATGCGTTATAAAAAATGCAGACGCAGGGTCTGCTTGTTTTTACTATATCCAAAGTTTGAGAATTTCGCAACTGTTACTCGTAGCGTTTGCGCTGCGCCGAGGAGGGAATGTTCTCTTCTTCGCGATATTTGGCGACGGTGCGGCGGGCGATCTCGATGCCTTTTTCCTGCAGCAGTTCGGTCAGCTTCTGGTCGCTGAGCGGCTTCTTCGGGTTCTCGGCGGCGACGAGCTGTTTGATCTGTGACTTGATGCTTTCTGCCGATGCGCTGTCGCCGGCGGCGGTCTGCACGCCGGAGCCGAAAAAGTATTTCAGCTCAAACACACCGCGCGGCGTCTGGGCGAACTTGCCGGTCGTGGCGCGGGAGACGGTCGATTCGTGCAGGCCGACTTTTTCGGCGACTTGGCGCAAGGTCAAAGGTTTCAACCCGCGCACGCCGTCTTCGAAAAAGCCCCGCTGCAGCTCGACGATCGCCGAGGTGACATGGAAGATGGTCTGGCGGCGCTGCTCGATCGACTTGAGCAGCCACAGCGCCCCGTTCAGCTTGCCGGAGATGTACTCTTTGGTCTCTTTGTGCAGTTCGTCTCCCGAGGTGAGCATGTTGCGGTAAAAATCGTTGATGCGCAGGCGCGGGGTCGATTTTTCATTGACGAGGACCACATAGTCGAGCCCGACGCGCTCCACCGTCACATCGGGGATGATGTAGGTCGGCGCTTCGTTCGAATACATCCGGCCCGGCTTCGGGTCGAGCGTCTTCAGCAGGTCGACCATGCGCTGCACCTCGGCAGGCTGCACTTTGAGCTGGCCGGCGACGCGGGTGATCCGGCCTTGGGCGACATCTTCGAGGTAATGGTCGATCAGCGGGTAGATCTCCGGCGGCACCTCCGTTTTCTCCGCCAGTTGCAGGCGCAGACACTCCGCCAGGTCGCGCGCGCCGACGCCGGTCGGCTCCAGGCTCTGCACGTGCGAGAGCGCCTGCAGCACGCGCTCCCTGGTCACGCCAAGCGCCTCGGCGCAATCTTCCGGCGACACGGTGAGGTAGCCGTTGCTGTCGAGGCTGCCGATCAGGTATTGCCCGATCCGCAGCGCTTCGGAGTTTAACGGGAGCAGCCGGAGCTGTTTTTCCAGATGATCGTGCAAGGTGATCCCTTGGCGGATGCCGTCGGCCGCTTCCTCCAGCTGAGACCCGGAGGCGCTGCCCATCCCGGCGGTGCCGCCGTTTTTGTTCAGTTCTTTGGCGAGTTCCGTCCAGTCGATCGTGCGCTCGACTTCCAGCACGGGATTCTGCTGGGTCTCGCTTTCCAAATAGTCGAGCAGTTCGAGCGACGAGAATTGCAGCAAGGCGATCGCTTGGCGCAACTCGGTCGTCATGACCAGCTTCTGCGTCTGTTCCTGCCACAGGCCGTAGCCGAGTCCCATCTGCATGTTCTCCTCACTCCTCTTCGCGTGCTGCTATGCTTTTTTCAGTGTAGCAAAAGCGCGCGTGAAAAGCGATTGCAAGCTTTCACCACTTCAGGCATACAGCACATGCACAGAACCAAATTGGTCGAGCAACGCATATCGGACATCCCGGATGTCATAGATTTGCAATTGGGAGAGCATCTCCCGCACCCAAGGCTCCGATTTGCCGAGCTGCATCAGGTTGTCATAGACCAATTTGCCATGCCGGATGATGTGCAGCGGCGGTGCTGTCAGTTCTTCCATGCTGAGGCTCCTTTCCACGATGCGGCTAACTCCGTTTCTATTCAGGGTGCCTTGAAACAGCGAAAAAAATTCATCGGTATCATTCTGCACAAGAGTCGAATATGCTCGAAGTATCGACATTCAGAAGGAGGAGACTGCCTTGCGGATTGGATTTATCGGGACAGGTAGTATGGGAGGTATGTTAGTCCGCGCGTTTCTCCAGTCAACGCCCTCTTCGGAGCTCCAGGTAGTCGCCTGCAACCGAAGTCCGGAAAAACTGGCCCAGCTCACGTCGCGTTTTCCCCAGATCGAAACGGCTGCATCCCCTGAAGAGACAGTTTCCCGCTCTGACATCGTCTTTCTGTGTGTGAAGCCGGGCGATGCCAAAGGTGTTATACAGCAAGTTCTGCCTTATATTCGGGAGAACCATTATTTTATTTCGATCAACAGTGCGGTGATGCTCGACGAGATGGAAGCGGTGCTGCCGTGCCGCGTCTCGAAAGTCATCCCCTCGATCACCCAGGTCGGGCTGTCCGGCGTGACGCTGGCCATGCACGGCAGCCGGATGTGCGCCGAAGAGCAGCGCTATATCGAAAGCTGGCTGGCGAAGATCTCCAAGCCGATCGCCGTCGAGGAAAACGACCTGCGCGTCTGCTCCGACCTCAGCTCCTGCGGCCCGGCGTTTCTCGCCGTGATGCTGCGCGAGTTCGCGATGGCGGCGGTGCGCCAAGGCGGCATTCCCCGCGACCTCGCCGAATCGCTGGTCAAAGAGATGACGCAAGGCGTGGGCAAGCTGCTGACCGAAGAAGGATTTGAGTTCGAAGATATCATCAAGCGCGTCGCGGTGCCGGGCGGCATCACGGCGGAAGGGATCAAAGTGCTGCACCCGTCCCTGCATGGCGTGTTCGACCAGCTCCTGGTCACCACCCGCTCCAAGTCGAAGCACCACGGATCGTCCGCTCCCGAATCGAAATAGGCAACAAAAAAAGCGGGGTCATTACGACCCCGCTTTATGTTGTGATCGGTTGTTGCCGGCGCTTCCCGTACGCCCAGTGGTTGGTCGGGCCGTGCCCGGCCCCGAGGCCGAGCGTGTCTTGGATCGCGGCGGTGATGAACGCCTTCGCCGTGGCGACCGCGTCATGCACCGAGCGGCCTTTAGCCAGTTCGGATGTGATCGCCGCCGAAAAGGTGCAGCCGGTGCCATGCGTGTGTTGGGTCTCATGGCGCGGGGAGACGAATTCGGCGAACGTTTCGCCGTCAAACAGAATGTCGAGCGCATCGCCGTCGAGGTGTCCGCCTTTGACGACGACATAGCGCGTGCCGAAGCTGTGGATGTGGCGGGCTGCTTCTTTCATCTCGTCGACCGTGCGGATCGTGCGGCCGGTGAGCACTTCCGCTTCCGGCAGGTTCGGCGTGATCACGGCGGCGAGCGGCAGCAGGTGCCGGATCAGCGCTTGCTGTGAATCCTGTTGAAGCAAACGCGCGCCGCCTTTGGCGACCATCACCGGGTCGACGACGAGGTTCTGGATGCGGTTGGCTTGGATGCGCTGCGCCACCGTCTCGATGATCGGCGCCTGGGACAGCATGCCGGTCTTGACAGCATCGACGCCGATGTCAGATGCGACAGCGTCGATCTGCTGGGCGATCGCCTCCAAGGGCAAGTTGTAAATGCCGTGCACGCCAAGCGTGTTTTGCGCGGTGATCGCCGTGAGCGCGCTCATGCCGTACACACCGAGCACGGTAAACGTCTTCAAGTCGGCTTGAATCCCGGCGCCGCCACCGGAATCGCTGCCTGCGATTGTAAGAGCACGAGATACAGTCATTCTCTGATCCCCTCCATTCAGTGCTGTCTCCATTTTACCAAGCGAGGAGCAAAGTTCCCAGTTGCATTTTGCATAGGGATGCTGTATCATAGCAATTGTTCTTCTTCAACGGAACGCGCTTCAACAACACATCATGTGCCCTTAGTGTATCGGATATCACGGTGGCCTCCGGAGCCGCAGAGGCAGGTTCGACTCCTGCAGGGCACGCCATAATCGCTTGTCAGAGACTTCCTACGACGTAGGAAGTCTTTTTTGTTTTCCTCCCCTTTTCCTGAAACTTCCTGTCAAAAACAGCGTCTATCTAAGTAATAGGAAAACACCCCCAAGGAGGACTCCCCCATGAAGAAGCCGATCATCGCAGGGTTGCTCGCCGCCGCGCTGACTGCCGCTCTGCTTGCCACAGGCGCCCACGCCGGCAGCCCGGACGCGCCGAATTTGCTGCCTGGTGTCTGGGACTATGTGCAGGAACACCGCCTCGCCGATCTGCCCGATCCCAACGAGCCGCTGGAACTGGTGCAGGCGTACGGCAACACGCCGGCCGGCAGCGACAAGGTCGATTTTTACCGCGCGCTCGTCGTGAAGTATCCGGACAGCCGCCACGCCCATCAAGGGCTGGCCAACTCGCTGCAGGCGCAGCTGGCAGCAGGCGGGCACGGTGATCCGCAGCTGTTGAACAAGGAGATCTTCCACGCCTATCTCGCCGCATCGAAGATCGCGCAGCAATTCGGCAAGACGATGTACATCGACGGCGTCCGGCAGTACGGCCAGGCGGCCGGGCTGACCGAGCAGGCGCAAGCGTGGTTCGATCAGCTGCTGGCGAAAGATACGCACAACTGGCAGGTCAACATGAACTACGCCGAGCTCGCCAAAGCGCAGAACTCCCCGCTCGCGGAGGTCTTCTATAAGAAAGCGATGCAGTCGCGCCCGGAAGGCAACCTGGACGCGCATGTCGGCCTCGCCGAATATCTGCTCGACCGCGGGCGCTATGACGAAGCGTTCGCCGTCAACCTGCTGCCGCACGAAGACAGCCGCTATCTCGATTTCCTGCACGGCTATGCCTTGGAAAAAATGGGCCGGGGCTTTGCGGCCGTCTCCTACTACTATGCGGCGCAGGAGTTCTCTTCCGCCTTCCCGTTCCCGACCTGCTATGCGGTCAAAGGGAGTCCCTATCAGACCGGCATCTACTTTGCCGACTAACCGTCTCTTCGCGAAAGAAAGCCGCCTTGCCGCTGATCCGGCCCAGGCGGCTTTTGCTGTTGGCTGGCTGCTCAAACTAAAAAACCCCTCAACTCTGAGGGGTCTGCAGAAACAGCTGTTGGATTTCGTCTTGCGGCACGGGGCGCGAGTACAGGTAGCCTTGGGCATCGTCACAGCCGTGCGCCTTCAAGAAGTCTTGCTGCGCCTCTGTCTCCACGCCTTCTGCCGTCACTTTCAGGCGGAGGTTGTGGGCCATGAGCAGGATCGTCGTGACGATCGACCGGTCGTTCTCATCCGTCTCGATGTCGCTGACGAAGGAACGGTCGATTTTCAAGCGGTCGATCGGGAACTTCTTGAGGTAGCTGAGCGAGCTGTAGCCGGTGCCAAAATCGTCGATGCCGATCTGGACGCCGAGGCTCTTCAGCTTTTCCAGCGTTTGGAGCGACTGTTCGAGGTCCATCGTCATGCTCTCTGTGATCTCCAGCTCCAAATCGGCCGGATCGAGCCCGGTCTCCGCCAAGACGCCGGCCACCGTGTCGAACAAGTCTTCGCGGCGGAACTGGCGCATCGAGAGGTTGACGCCCATGCGCAGCTTCGGCAGGCCGAGCTCTTGCCAGCGCTTGTTGGTCTGGCAGGCGGTGCGCAAGACCCACTCGCCAAGCGGGACGATCAGCCCCGTCTCTTCGGCCAGCGGGATGAAGCGAAACGGCGGCACCAGTCCCAGCTCCGGATGCTGCCAGCGCACCAGCGCTTCCACCCCTTCGATCCGCATCGTCTCCAAGTTGATCTGCGGCTGGTACCACAGCACGAACTCATCGCGCTCCAGCGCCTTGCGCAGATCGGTCTCAAGCAGCATCCGCTCATACGCTTTCGTGTCCATCGACGGGTCGTACAGGCAGAACGAGTTGCCGTGCTCCTTGGCGCGGTACATCGCCGTGTCGGCGTTGCGCAGCATCGAGACGGCATCTTGCGCTTCACACGGGTAGAGCGCCACGCCGACCGATGCGGTCAGCCGCACTTCGTGCCCGAGCAGCAGCAGCGGCTGCTCGATCAGGCTGCACAACTCCTGCGCCCGCGTTTCAACGTCATTGATCGTGTCGAGCCGCGGGAAGATCAGCGTATACTCATCGCCGCCCAAGCGCGCCGCCACCACATCGCCACCGAACGCGGCGGTCAGCCGCTCGCCGAGCGCTTTGATCATCTTGTCGCCAAAAATATGGCCCAGCGAGTCGTTATACGTCTTGAAACGGTCGAGGTCGAGCAGCATGATCGCGACGTAATACTCCTGATCCTGCGCCTCTTGGATCGCCCGGTTCAGCACGTCGAACGCCATGCGGCGGTTCGGCATCCCGGTCAGGTCATCGTGATAGGCCATCGAGGAGATCGCGCGCTCAGCCTGCTTTTTTTCCGTGATGTCCTGTGCGATTACATAGACGCCGCTCACTCGCTCTTCGGTGACGATCGGCACGAGGATGACCATCATCTCCACGCGGTGCCCCGCCTTGTGCAGGATCGAGATCTCCGCTTGTTGCGGCTCGCGGGCCAGCACGCGAGGGTACAGCCTTTCGATTTTCGCCACATCTTCCGGCACGACAAACGTCAACACGTTCATCTGCAGCAGCTGCTTCGACGAATAGCCGAGCAGTTGCTCCGCCTTTGGGTTGACTTCGATAAAAGCACCGCTCACATCCACGGTAAAGATCGCTTCCGGGTTGTGGTCAAACAGCGACTTGTAGCGGCGTTCGCTGTCGTCGAGGCGGTTCTGGTTGCTGACCACGCGCCGCTCCACCACCGCCGTGACGATGACGACGCCAAGCAGCAGCAAGGTCACCCCGCCGATCGTGTAGG
The DNA here is from genome assembly GCF_004340785.1 of Tumebacillus sp. BK434. Taxonomy (NCBI): domain Bacteria; kingdom Bacillati; phylum Bacillota; class Bacilli; order Caryophanales; family Alicyclobacillaceae; genus Tumebacillus; species Tumebacillus sp. BK434. The sequence continues at coordinate 491,317 of NZ_SLXS01000003.1, forward strand.
CGAGCAGCAGGTTGTCCAGCGCGGTCTCCACTTCCAGCGCCTGCTCGTTCGAATGCGTGAACATGACGGCCGCCATGCCCGTATAGTGCATCCCGGAGATCGCGCCGCCCATCAGCAGGGCGCTAAACAACTTCCGCCAGGCGCCGCTGCGGCTATTCCCCTCTACGCGCAGGCGGTAGATGATCGAAAGCGCCGCGAACGACGCGCCGACGGCGACCAGCACCGAAGCGGCGACCAGCAGCGGATCAAACACCATGTGCGCCTGCATCTGCATCGCATACATCCCCGTGTAATGCATCGCCGAAATACCTGCGCCCATCAGCAGCGAGCCGAAGAGCAGCTCTTTCAGCTGCAGGCGCGGGCGGCTGACCAGATACAGCGCCAGCCCTGACGCGACGACGGCCGGCAGCACCGACAGGATGACCAGCCAGAGCCGGTAGGTGACCTGCACTTCCAATTCAAATGCCAGCATGGCGACAAAATGCATCGACCAGATGCCAAGCCCCAGCGCAGTCGCACCCCCGACCTGCCAAAGCCTGCGCGCCATGCCTTTCGCTTCCGTCACGCGGCTGCCCAGATTGATCGCCGTGTACGAAGCGAGCACGGCGATCAGAATCGACAGTGCGACTGTCGCCGTGTGATACTCCCCCCAAATGACATGCATCGATCCTTCTCTCCCTTGTCTCCCCCGAGACCGCTGTCCGGTTACCGGGAAGGAATCCCGAGCAGCGCCGGCAGCGCATTTGTTTCCATAATAGTATCGGACATCGCAAACTCCCATTTGCCCCGCTGGTACTCTTCGATGCGGCAGGCGGACCGCTCCGTCTGCCGTCCCGTCTTGCGGTCGAAACACGTCCCCGTTTCATAATCGCCGCGCCTGCCCCCGATGAAAAACACATCGTCCGTCACATACGTCCCCTGATCGGTATCATGGCGGAACGCCGCATAGCCCTGCGTGGCGTTGAGCAGATCTTGTCCGAAATCATACATCTTGCGCAGCTCCGCCAACCTTGTCCCCCGACAAGTCGGGCTCGCCACGCCCGTACTACTTGTAGAGATCGGCCATGTGATCGCTCAGCACGCCCATCTGGCGCAGCACTGTATCGTCGTTGTACAGGTTCTGAAAGACATCTTTGCCTTCCGCCTGCACGGTGGACCAAACGTTGGCCGATAAGACGGAAAGTCTCACTGTTACCACCACTGTAGCATGAAATGCACGCTTTTTAAATGAGTGCGCCGATTTCCAATTTTTCTGATGATGGTGCTGCCACTTGCGGATGGCGAGCCAGGGAGAGCAGCGCCAAGAAAGCGCCGGACAGCAAGAGCAGCACGCACAGCGTGGTTGAGGACAAGACATCATCCATACGGAAAGATCGGGAACTGGCATTGTTACTTTACTTTATAATCATTTTCAAAATCGAACGATTGTCTACTTACAACAAACGTGTTATCATCTTCTCGTAACATTATAGTACCCATTAATAATAGGAGGTGTTTTACTATGAAAAAGCTGTTCAGCATCCTGCTGGCAGCGGCGCTGCTGCTTCCTCCGGCCGGCATGGAATGGAACGGCAGCCCAGCCATCGCCGCCGGGGACAAGAAGTTTCAGCCCGGGGTGGAAGCGTTCATCCAAGGCACGTACTTAGGTCACGCCAACGAACTTCCGGACCCGAACGAGTCCCTCGAAGTGCTCCAGACCTACCTGAGTGCCAAAGGTTCGCCGAAAGAGCTCGACACGTTCAAGGGACTGGTGAACAAGTTCCCCGACTCCCGCCACGCCCACGTCGGCCTCGCCATGGCCTACTACAACGAATTTTCCGCGAAAAAAGACAAAAAATTCGCCAAACTCGCACTGGAGCACGAGTTGAAAGCGGCGGAGATCGCCTTGTCCTACGGCAATGTGCTCTACACCGCCTGGGTCAAGCAGATGGCGCTCGACGCCGGCACGCCGGAAGCGGCCGTCGGTCTGTTTGACAAAGTGCTGGCTGCTCAGCCCGACCACTATTTTACCAACCTGCACAGAGCGGAAATGCTGAACGCGATGGGCAAGCAGGCGGACGCAGAAGCTTCCTTTAAGAAAGCGATCGACGTGCGCGAAGCGGGCAACATCGACGCGCATGCCGCGTATGCAGAGTTCCTGATCACCGCCGGGCGCTATGAAGAGGCGCTGGTGAACACGATTCTGATCGGCGAAAATGCCTACTACATCGACTTCCTGCACGGCTATGCGCTGGAGAAGCTCGGCAAAGGCGCAGCAGCCCAAGCCTCATACACCAAATTCACCGAGTTCTCGCAAGCGTTCCCGGCTCCGGCCAAGTTCAAGATCGACGGCTCCGCGTACCAAGCGGGCATCGCGTTCGAGCAGTCGAAGAGCGCTGCGAAGAGCGGGGACAACACTGTGAATGCGGTGATCGGGCCGGAAGTGGTCGCCGCTTCGACCAACCTGTCTTGGGCGATCACCTGTGAAGCGGGCGGCGAGTCGGTCGGCGGCATGCGCATGGTCGGCTGGTCGATCCGTCAGCGCGTCAACCGCGGCTCGACCAAAGTCGGCGGTGTGACCTGCCTGAGCGTCACCAACGCCGGTTCGACGATGGATGCGAAATACGGCGATGTCATCTGCCAGTCCAAGCAATACTCCGGTGTCAGCTGTGACACGTCCGACAACGTCACCAAGTGCACCAACACCAACGTCCGCACCGCCACGACCAACCAAGTGGCGTTCGACGTCTACAACGGCTTGGTGCCAGACCCGTACACCGGCTACTGCCCGACCGGCACGCGCAGCAGCACCACGTACTGCTCGGCGACCTGCACCGGTGCGACCAACAACACAACCTCCTTTACCACGCAGACACCGCACTCGTTCCTCTCTTATTCTCATGCACCGCTCTGGGGTTGTGCGATCACGGCAGGCGCTGTCTGTGGCAACGGCGGCAGCGACAACTATTTTGACTACAACAACGCCAACAACTAACGCTTGACCGGGGGGGCTTCTGCCCCCTTTCCTACATAAGGAGTGATAACATGCAGAAAAAATGGCTGGCCCCCGTTTTGATCGTGATCGGACTTTTCCTCACCCTGCAATCGATCGTCTTGGTGATGACTTTATTTAAAATGAACGATTTAGAAAAAGCGCTCCCGGCGCTGGCCCAGCAAGCGCAGCAGGCGGCCGTGCCGGAGGACGAAGCAAACGTCGACAAACCGGGTGCCCAGACCGCCCCGACTCCGGTGGAAACGGAAGGCTTTCCGGAGCGCGGCCCGGCCGATGCGCCGGTGACGATCGTCGAGTTTACCGATTTTGAGTGCACGTTCTGCAAAGCGGTGCAGCCGACGATTCAGCAAGTGGTCGAGAAATACGACGGCCAGATCCGCCACGTCTTCCGCAACTACCCGATCGGCGCGATCCACGCCGGTGCCGTCGACGCCGCGCTGGCCGGCCTTTGCGCCAACGACCAGCAGCAATTCTGGGACTACCATGACCAACTGTTCGCCAAAGCTAACGACAGCGGCTCCCTGACCAAACCCCTGCTCAAGCAGACCGCAGCCGACCTCGGCCTCAACACCGCCGATTTCAACGCCTGCTTCGACAGCAAAAAGCACCTCGATGCCATCCAAAAAGACTTCGAAGCCGGCAACGCTTACACCGTCACCGGCACCCCGACCTTCTTCATCAACAACCGCATCGTGACCGGCGCCCAGCCGCTGGAAGTGTTCACAGAGATTATTGAAGAAGAGCTGGCCAAAGCGAAGAAAAGCTAAAAGGGACCCCGTGGGGTCCCTTTTGTTATGCCGAAGCGTACAGCTTACTCATCACCAAAATCTACATTGTGGTAGACTTGCTGCACATCGTCGAGGTCTTCTAACGCGTCGATCAGCTTGCGGAAAGATACTTCTGCGTCTCCCTCAAGCGTCACTTCGTTTTGCGGAAGCATGGTCAGTTCGGCCACTGTGAATTCCGCAATTCCTGCGTTTTTCAATGCTTCTTGTACAGCGTGGAATTGATCCGGTTCGGCGTAGACAATGACTTGCTCGTCTTCCGCCACAATGTCACGCACGTCCAAGTCTGCTTCCATTAAGGTCTCCAGCACTTCCTCTTCCGATTTCCCTGCGAGACCGATAACTGCCACAGAATCAAACATATACGCAACCGATCCGCTCACGCCCAAGTTGCCGTTGTTTTTCTTGAAAGCGCTCCGGACATCAGAGAACGTACGATTGACGTTATTGGTCAGCGCATCGATGATCAGCATTGCACCGTTCGGCCCGAAACCTTCATAGCGCAGTTCATCATAGGTCTCATCCGAGCCGCCTTTTGCCTTTTCCAAGGCACGATCGATGATCGCTCTCGGCACATTGTAGGTCTTGGCGCGTTCCAACACCGCTTTTAACGCTGCGTTGGACTCAGGATTCGGATCGCCTTTTTTCGCCGCTACAAAAATCTCGATCCCAAACTTGGCGTACGTACGAGTCTTCGCCGCGTCATTCTTCGCTTTGCCCTCTTTAATATTGTTCCACTTACGACCCATTCGTCCCACTCTCTTTCAAAATACTAGGAATATTGATGCTTATGTCCGACAACTCGTCACTTTTTACATTATACCTTATCACACGATTATCAATCAATTCTCTGTGTATGACACGGCTTACCAGATAGAACCCCTACACCCGCCCCAACAAAAAAGCTGCCGGGTCTCCCCGACAGCTTCTTCTGCCTTTCCATCCAATCTACTTTTTTACCACCTTCGGAATCGCGTCCCCACGCACCAGCAGGTCGTTCATCTTCAGCTCCCACTTCGCCCGCTCGAATCCAGGCCGGCACGTTTCGATTGGCAGCAGCGCGCCTGCATTTGTACGGTCGTAGCAGGCACCGTGCTCGAAGATGCCGTCCTGGCTGGCCAGATAAAACAGCCGGTCGGTCGCGAACGTGTTCGGGTTGGTGTACTGGCGGAAGGCCGAGAAGCTCTCCTCCGGCTTCATGTTCACCAGATCCTGCCCGAAGTAGAACACTTTGTTCTTATCGATGCCTAGCATGTTGATCAGCGTCGGGAACAAGTCCATCTGCCCGCCCGGGATGTTGTACGTGCCCGCTTCCTGACCTCCGGGGAGGCGGATGAAGAGCGGCACTTTCTTCTGCTCGTGGTAGATGTAATCGTCCACCTCTTTGCCGATGCCTTCGTACTTCCCGATCTCGTACTTGCTGAGACCGTTGGCGAAATGGTCACCGTACACCACGAACAGCGAGTTGTCAAGGATGCCCAGCTCTTTCAGCTTATCCATGTACGCCCCCAGCTCCTTGTCCGCATAGTGCTGCGCGTGCAAGTAGTTGGTGAACAGCTCGCTGTACTGCCCTTCCGGAATCTCCAGCTCTTTTTCCTGCTCCGGAATCTTGTAATCGGTATGCCCGGACAACGTGATGTAAAACGCCATGAACGGATTCTGCTGCTCCTTCAAAACGTCCAGCGACTGGTTGTACAGCGTGCGGTCGGACGGCCCCCAGCCGATGATGTCATCTTGCTTGAAGAAACTCTCCGAATAAAACTTGTCAAACCCTTCCGCCTGGTACATCACGTCGCGGTTGTAGAAATCCGGCTTGTAGGTGTGGAACACATACGACGCGCTGTAACCGCTTTCTTTCAACAAAATCGGCAGCGAACGGTAGGTGTTATCCGCTTCCTGCTTATAGATCGCGCCCGCTTCGGCCGGGTACAGCGAGTTCAGCGTCATGAACTCGGCGTCCGACGTGTTGCCCGTCCCGACTTCCACGAGGTAGTTGTCAAAATACATCGCTTCCTGGATCAGCTTGTTCATGTGCGGCGTCACTTCCTGGCCGTTCACCTTGCTGTTGATCAGGAAATACTGCAACGCTTCCATCTGCACGATGATCAGGTTCTTGCCTTTCGCCACGCCTTGCAGTTTCGGCGTCGGCTCCTGACGGCGCTTGTCCATCCAGGCGCGCAGCTCATTCAGGTCTTGCTCCTTCAGCTGCTGGTCACTGCCCCCGCCAAAATACTGGTAGGCGTCGACCGCGTGATAGCTCAAGATGCCCATGTGGCGCACCATCACGTTGTTCGTGTACATCTCCGTGTACGCCGGTTTGCCGTACACGTTGACCAGCCCGGCCGACTGCACGACGAGCAGCACCGCGCTGCCGACGATCAACAGCGCCGCGTGGCTCAGACGCTGCGAAAACATCGGCCCCTGCACGATCAAAAGCCTGCTGCCGTAGATGAGCAAAAGCGGAATCAACAGCACGAAATCGACGATCAAAAACAGATCCCACGCCGAGAACAGATTCTTGATCTCATTGGTCACCGTGCCGAGTTGCCCGGCCGTCTCCAGCATCGGCAACGGGATGACCCGGCTGTAGTTGCGGAAGAAAAACAGGTCGGCCAAGAGGATGAAGCTCACCGCCAGATCGACGACGATCAGCGCCCCAAAGCGCACATATTTCGGCAATAACACAAAAAGACCGGTCAACAGGAACAAGCCTGCCAGCGCCGCCACCCACTGCAGCGGGGACCCGATGCCCAGGCCAATCCAGTAGTCCAGAAACATCATTTTCATCAGCAGAAACCCGTTAAAATAGAGCAGATCACGATGGTGACAGGCAAATCCTATCAAGCGTCCCCACAAGCTGTTTCTCTCGCTGTACATAGTCCGCGATCGGCCCCCTCTCTCCCTTTATCTTTTCAAAAAACCATTCGTGCAAAGATCGGTCGCGACTGGAAAATTATACTACTATATAGTTGTTGTATTAAGCAACTGTCGAACATTATGAAATATCTCATACCACATCGCCTGCGTCAACTTGCCGGTAAAAGTATTTTGCTGGCTCGGATGGTAGGACGCAACCAATGCCGGCCTGCCATCGTCAAACGTATAACAAGCGCCGTGCGCAAAGGTCAGCCCTTTGACATCGTGCCCTTCTTCCTTCATGAAGCTCTTATAATTGTCAAACGCGATCTTGCCAAGCGCCAGCACCACCCGCTTTTCTGTCAGCAGGCGCAGCTCCTCCGTAAAGAACGGGCGGCAGGACTGAATCTCGTTTGCAGTCGGCTTGTTCTGTGGCGGGGCGCAGCGGACGATGTTGTTGATGTAGGCATCGACCAGTTGCAGCGCATCCTCGCGGTGCGTGGCATCTGGCGAGGTGGCAAAGCCAAACTCGTGCAAAGCCCCGTACAGCCATCTGCCCGACTCGTCTCCCGTAAACACGCGCCCCGTGCGGTTCGCGCCATGCGCGCCCGGTGCGAGCCCGAGGATGATCAGCCGGGCCTTGGGATCGCCAAATCCAGGCACCGGGCGGCCCCAGTACGTCTCTGCTTTGTATTTCGCCTTCTTGACCTCCGCGACTTCCTGACACCACTCGCGCAGGCGAGGGCAGGCTTCGCAGGAGATGATGCGTTCGGTCAACTCTTGTAAATTCATCATTTCCCTCTCCCCTTTTGCCCCATTATACAGGAAAAAATGCAGCCGCCCTCGAATTGAATCATTACCTTAATTTATTAGTAGGAGGATTCAAAAGATGAACAAAAATCAACTTCTCAAAGGAGCGCTCGCCCTCGGCTTGCTGCTGCCTTTCGCCAGCGCTCCCGTGCCCGTACAGGCAGCATCCGCTCCCGTAGCCATCCACCTCAACGGCGCCGTGCTGAACACCGACCAGGCGGCTTTTAATGAGAACGGGACGGTCTACGTTCCGGTGCGCCACGTGATCGAAGCGCTCGGCGGCGAAGTGAAGTGGGACAACGCCAGCCAAAAAGCGACAGCCACGATCAATGGCACCACGATCACTTTTGAGATCGGCACGGCCACCGTGCGCGTCGGGGAAGAGATCCTCGACATGAATGGCCAAGCGCGCCTCGTCCATGACCGTACGATGGTACCGGTGCGTTTTGTCGGCGAAGCGGTCGGCGGCGAAGTGCAGTGGGACGGCGCGAAAAAGGTCGTCATCGTCGACACCCGCTCCCGCCCGCTCTTCGATGCGATCCGCGCCGGCAACGTTCCGAAAGTCGCCGGCCTCCTCAAGAGCGGCATGAACCCGAACGTCACCCAGAAACAAAAATCGCCCCTGTTCGTCGCGGTCGAAGCCGGCGAACTGGAGATCGCCCGCCTGTTGCTGGCCCAGCCGGGCATCGACCCGTACGGTTCGCCGGACAGCCACACTCCGCTGCATGAAGCGGTGACCCGCAGCGACATCGCCGCGATCTCCCTGCTGCTCGAAGGCGTCAAGCATCCGAGTTTCGAGCAAAAAGTCGTGCAGGAATCGGCGCTCTACACCGCCGTCGTCCGCGGCCGTCACGAAGCGGCCAAGACCTTGCTGCAGCACGGCGTCAACCCGAACATTCCGAACATCATCGAGCAGTTCCGCAACACCCCGGACTACGCGCCGCAAAATGACCTGTTGATCCATGCGGCTATCCAAAACAACGCCGATCTGGTCGCCGCCCTGCTCGCCGCCGGTGCCGGGCCGAACGTGCACCTCGACGGTGACCTGGCCTCCGCGCTGCATTTTGCGGCGATCAACAACTATGACCGCGTCATCCGCGAGCTGCTCACCGCCGGTGCCGACCCGAACATCGCCCCGCACAGCGGCTGGACCCCGCTGATGGTCGCAGCCGAGCGCGGCCATACGGCAGCGGTGAAAGCGCTCGTCGAACTTGGCGCCCCGCTCGATGTCAAAAACGAACTCGGCGCAAACGCCTACCTGATCGCCAAAACGCACGGCAACGAAGCGACGATGCAATTGCTGGCCGACGCAGGCGCCGACACCGCCTACAGCCCCAAGCTGAGCGACGATGCCGTCCATTTCCGCAAGCATACGACCCACTTCACCGACGCTGACACCGAGTTGATGCGCAACGCCTACATCGGCCAGACCGGCAACGTGAAGGCACTGCTCGCCCAAGGGGCCGACCCGAACGTCGTGAACATCCAGGGTACGGCGATCAACTATGCGTCCGGCTACACCGAGACGGTGCAAGCGATCCTCTCCGCTCCGTCGTTCCATGAGGCGCAGAGCAAGAACAGCGCTTTGAACGTCGCGATCGACACCAAAAACACCGAGCTTGCGAACAGCCTGCTCCAAGCTGGCGCCAAAACGGACTACAAAACGTACAACCTCGCGCTGAACACCGCACCCGACCTGCTGGATGCCCTCTTCAAAAGCGGCATGGACCCTGATGAGCCGCTGTACGACACCAAGAACTACGGCCTGACCCTCGCCGCGATGTGGGGGCAAAGCGACATCGTCCTCGTTTTCCTCGCCAACAAGGCCAACCCGAACCTGGCGAACGAGGAAGGCAAAACGCCGCTCAGCTACGCGATCCTACGCGGTGACACGATCAACGCCGGCCACCTGCTCAAATACGGCGCCGACGTCAACCATGCTGACGACAACGGCCACACCCCGCTCTACTACGCGGTCGGACGCAGCGATGTGGCAGCCGTCAACCTGCTGCTCAGCAGCAAGGCGACAGTCACCCAAGCCATCCGAGATCTGGCCAAAGAAAAAACCAATCAGGACATCATCGAAGCGCTGAAATAGTAGGAACAACAGCTGTCAGTCATTCTGCGCGCAAAAATAGCAGCTCAAAGGGGGAACCGTATGCACCGCCGCATTCGCGAAGATCTGATCCGCTATCAGCAGGCGCACCGGCATCCGATCAACCAGATTCTGCACTATGCCGCCTTTCTTGCCGCTTTCCTCGGCTGGATCTGGCTCTTGCTCGACTGGCGCGTGACGCTGGTGCTGGCGGTGCTGCATTACGCCCTCTCTTGGATCGGCCATTTCGGGTATGAAAAGAATCAGCCCGGGTCGATCCGGGCGCCATGGCTCGGTTTTTACGCCGGGTTCCTCTGGTTCTTCCTGAAGACGCTGGAATTGCTCCTCTGCCGCAAATTCCTTCCAGCGTAAAACGCGCACCCGCGACGCAGACTACTCATACGACTCTGCCAGGAGGTGCCTGCTGATGGAAGAACGACTGCCCGACCTGAATGACCAGCCGCGCAAAGACCCGAAGATCTTCGTGATTCTCGGCTGGGTCTTCACCGCGCTGACCCTGTTCGTCATGCCGTTCATCTTCGGCCCCGCCGCGATCGTCATGGGGGCGATCGCAATCAAGCGGGGCTCGAAGTCCAACGGCATCTGGATCATCGTGCTCTCCGCCCTGTTCCTGCTGCTTTATGTGCTCGTCACCGTCTTTGCCATCTCGTTTCTGATGAACATGCCGACAGCGCCATAAGCGGTTCTGCATGTTTCTGAGCGGGCATAGGTCTCTTACAGGAGGTGCACGCTCATGGAAACTGAAACTGGATTGGAACGAACCCCGCAGCAACCTGTGAAAAAGGACGCGACCGTCTTTCTCGTCCTCGGGTGGGTGTTTACGGCGCTGACCCTGTTTGTCCTGCCGTATATCTTCGGCCCGCTCGCCATCATCTTTGGCGCGCTGGCGATCAAGCGCGGCGCGAAGACACAAGGCATCATCATCATCGTTCTCTCCGCGCTGTTTTTGGTGCTGGCGCTTGTGGTCGGCGCCATTCTCGCCGCGCTCTTGATGGGCGGCGGCATGTAAGCATTCGCACCTCTCCCCGGCTGGGCGCATAGGCTAGTAGCAGCCCAACGCTGTGAGGGAGGTGTCAGATCGTGAGCACGAACTTTCTGCAAGAGGGCTGGGCGGAAAACCGTCCGGTCCGTTTTGTATCCGCCGGTCTCACTCCGCTAACGCTGGCCGGCATGTATGTGCTGATCCGCGGCTATGATCCCAAAGGCGGCCCGTTGCTGCTCGCCCGGCACAAGCAGGTGCTCGATACCATTCCCGGCATGAGCGGCCACAGCGCGCTGCGCCTCGTGCATTTTGTGGAAGTAGCGCCCGATCTGCCGGTCGATACGGTCAAAAGCGTCCAAGACGTGCTGAAACGGGCACTGCGCGTGCGCACGCCCGGCATGGTCGTCAACGCGCCCGTCGTGCCGCTCGAAGCCAAGAGCCCCGTCTATCCGATCGTGCCGGCCTGGCATGAAGGACTGCTCGCCGGCTACCTCGACATCGGCCCGATGCCGGTGCGGACGGGGAACGCCTTCCAGTGCATCCGCGGCATCGACAAAGCGACCGGCAAGATCGTGCCGGTGCCGGGCCAGAAGCTGATCTTCGACTCGCTGCCGTCCAATCCGAACTACAGCCCGGTGCGCCGCCTGCATTATGTGCGCGTGCCGGAAGCGGTGGAGCCCGATGCCCTGCGCAGCGTCGAACAGATCGTCGAACGCCGTCTGGCGGTGCGCCCGACCACGATGTTTCTTAATGCGCCGATTCCCGACGCGTAAACAAAAACCACGTCTCGCATCAGCGAAACGTGGTTTTCGTCTATTCGGATGTACGGGTGTTCGTGTTGCAAGTTCTCCCAAACATGGGAACGCTTTCATTACGCCTGCACGGACACGATCGCCGCCAGTTTCTCCACCGCTTGCTCCGCATCGGGCCCGTCGGCGCGAATGATCACGTTGGAGCCGCTGGAGATCGCCAGCGACATGATGCCCATGATGCTCTTCGCATTGACCGCCTTCCCCGCTTTCTCCACGTAGATCTCACAGGTAAAGCGGTTCGCTTCTTGCACGAACAATGCGGCCGGGCGGGCGTGCAAGCCCGCGGGCAATCCCACGGTTACCGTTTTCTCTGCCACCTTCAGGCCCTCCTCGCTGCTCATTTTTTGTTAGTATACCCTGTTTTCGCCTTTTCTGCCAGCTCATCGAGCTTGCGCAGACGGTGATTGACACCCGACTTCGAGACTTTGCCGGGCAGCATTTCGCCAAGCTCCTTCAGGTTGATGTCGGGGAACTGTAGGCGCAGTTCGGCCACTTCGCGCAGGCGCGGCGGCAGGTTGACGAGGCCGACGACCCGTTCGAGCAGCTTGATGTTTTCGATCTGCCGGACGGAAGCTTCGATCGTCTTGTTCAGGTTGGCCGTCTCGCAGTTGACGAGCCGGTTGACCTGGTTGCGCATGCCTTTGACGATACGGATGTCTTCGAATTTCAACAGCGCCTGGTGTGCCCCGATGATGTTCAGGAACTCGATGATCTTCTCGACTTCCTTCAGGTAGACGACGTATGATTTCTTGCGGTCGATCAGCTTGGCGTTCAAATCGTATTCATTGACCAGTTCGAGCAGGGCGGCCGAGTGGTCATAGTCGTTCGAAGCGATCTCCAAGTGATAGGACGAGCCTTCCGGGTCGTTCACGCTGCCCCCGGCGAGAAACACGCCGCGCAGGTAGGATCGCTTGCAGCAGCTCTTCTTGATCAGGCTCGGGTTGATCCCGGCCACGAAGGTCAAGTTGTCTGCTGCGATGCACAGCTCCTGCAGGATCTCGCGGACTTGGAACGGCACACGCATCATGTAGACGTTGTTTTTCTTCAGGCGCATCTTCTTGCGCACGAGAATCTCCGCGTGCACGCCGAACAGCTCTTTGAGCAAGGTGTACATCCGGCGGGCAATTGCGGCGTTTTCGGTCGTCACGTCGAGCGAAAAGCGTTTGCCGGAGATCAGCACCGTGCCGTTCATGCGGATCAGGGCGGCCAGCTCTGCCCGTTTGCAGCAGGGTTTGAGATCGAGCTGGGTCAGTTCTTTTTTGGTGCGGGCAGCAAAAGACATCAGGTGTCCACCCTCCTTTCCCTTACCGGCGCAGTTTGTTCGGGTCGCGTCCGATCAGCGCGAGGATCTGCTCGGAGATCATTCGCGCATCATGGCGGGCATAGATGGAGTAGTGCAAGAAATTGCGCGCGATGACGTTGAGCCCGAGATTTTGCAGATTCCACAGATCGGCGACGACCGGTGCCGCCCGCTTCTCCCGGTACTGCTCGATGACAGCCGGCGGAATCGGGGCGGAGTTGACGAGAATGTAATCGAACAAGGAGAGTCCGATGTGGTCATAGATCGCTTTGACATGGTCGGAAGCGGTGTAATGGTCCGTTTCGCCCGACTGGGTCATCACGTTGCAGATGTAGACTTTTTTCGCAACGGCTGCGTCGATCGCCTGCGTCAGCTTGGTGACGAGCAGGTTGGGCAGGATCGACGTGTAGAGCGAGCCCGGCCCGATGACGATCACGTCGGCCTGCTCGATCGCTTCCAACGCTTCCGGGAGCGGTTCGAGGTCGTTCGGCTCCACTTCGACGCGCTCGATCTTTTTGCCGGAGAGCGGGATCTGCGATTCGCCTTCGACGAACGAGCCGTCTTCCATGTAGGCGCGCAGGATGACCGCCTCCCGCACGGCCGGCAGCACGCGCCCGCCGACGGCAAGCACGCGGGAAGCTTCCTTGATCGCCGTCTCGAAATCGCCAGTGACGTCGGTCAGTGCGGCGATCAGCAGGTTGCCAAACGAGTGCCCGGCGAGGCCTTCGCCGCTCTTGAAGCGGTGCGACCAGAGCTTTTCGAGCAGTGGCTCCTGGTCGGACAACGCGACGAGACAGGAGCGGATGTCGCCCGGCGGCGGCATGTCAAAATCGGAGCGCAGACGCCCCGAGGAGCCTCCGTCGTCGGCGACGGTGACGATGGCCGTGATATCGATGTCGAACTCTTTTAAACCGCGCAGCAGCACCGACAGCCCGGTGCCGCCGCCGACGACGACGACGCGCGGCTTGCGCTTTTCGAGCAGCATCTGCGTGCGGGTGATCTGTTCATCGCGCCACCACCCGAACGCCAACAGCCCCGACCCCATCAACAGACAGACCAGTCCGATCAGCGAGGACTGCCCCGGCAGGCTGTGAATGCCAATACCGGCGGCGATCAGGCCCAAGCCGAACGAACAGACGGTCCAGGCGAGCAGCAACCAATAGCGCACCATCGCGGATTATTCCTTTTCCGAATCGCGGTGTACGACGCTCGCCCACTCGCGGTCTTTGAGATGCTCGTGGAGCGTTTCGGCCAGTGCGACCGAGCGGTGTTTGCCGCCTGTGCAGCCGATGCCGATCACCACTTGCGTCTTGCCTTCTTTGCGGAACTGCGGGATAAGAAAATCGATCATATCTTGGAGCTTGGTGACAAAAGATTGCGTAATCGGCCATTTCATCACATAGTCATACACGTCCGCATGCTTGCCGGTCAAAGGGCGCAGGGAATCCACATAGTGCGGGTTCGGCAGAAAACGCACGTCAAACACCATATCCGCTTCGATCGGCACGCCGTATTTGAAGCCGAAAGACATGATGTCGACCTTCATGTGCTGGTCGTCGATGTGCGAGAACTGGCCGAGGATCTTCTGGCGCAGTTCGCTCGCTTTCAGGTGCGAGGTGTTGATGATCAGGTCGGCGTTGCCGCGGATCTCGTCGAGCATCTTGCGCTCCTCGGCGATGCCTTCGACGATGCGTCCGTCTTTGGCCAGCGGATGGCGGCGGCGCGTCTCTTTGAAGCGGCGCACGATCGTGGCGTCGTCCGCTTCGAGGAAGACGATCTGGTAGTTGATGTGCGGCGACTTCTGCTCGAGCGCTCCGAGCGCTTCCATCAAATCGCTGAAAAAGGCGCCGCCGCGCAGATCGCAGACCAGCGCGACCTTGGTCACTGTGCCGGACGACTGAATGATCAGGTCGCCGAATTTCGGAATCAACGCAGGCGGCAGGTTGTCGACGCAGAAAAAGCCGATGTCTTCCAACGCCTGCATCGTCACCGATTTCCCGGCGCCGGACAGCCCGGTGATCAGCAATAAATTAATACCCGCTTGCATTACTTCACCCCCTGCAAGTTCATGCCAATTTGTATCTTCTTAGTGTAGCAGATGCCGCCCCGGAAAGAAAGAAATCTCCCACACAAAAAAACGAGCCGGGCGTGTCATCTCCCGGCTCGTTGTAATGGAAACGCTCGTACGTCTGAATCAGGTACGATGCGCTTCCACCGTGACACTATTGCTTGGTCTTATCATCCTCATCGGCTGAAGCGGCTCCCTGACCAGCATCAGCTTCTTCTGTCCGTTCTGCAGCTGCAGCGTCTGCTGCTTCCGTTGTCACAGCGTCCGCCTCTGACGTATTCAACGCCGCCTCCGCGACGACAGCCGTATCCGGTTCCGCATCAGCCCCAATAAATTCCTGTGCTTGTCCGAATTCCTGTACGGAAGCAGCAGCTGCCGCCTGTGCACGCGCTTCGGCGATCGAGACGACCAGGCCGGTGCCCGCGTGAACTTCTTCGTCGACGGTGAAGCGCGAAACGCTCTGCTTCAGCGCAACGGCCAGCTGCGAGAGCGTGACGGCAGACGCTGCCACCTCTTGCATCGACGCCAACTGCTCTTCGGTCGCCGCCGAGACTTCCTCGACGCCGGCTGCCGATTCCTCGGTGATCGAAGCGACATCTTCGATGTTTGCGAACACCTGGTTCGCCGAGTTCGAGATCGTCTCCGTCGTGTCGGCGACCAGACGAATGCGGTCAAGCATCTCTTCGACCGACGTGACGATGTGGTCAAACGAGCGGTTCGTCTCCTGCATCGCCAGCACCCCTGCATCGACGCGCTGATTGGAACCGCCGAGCGCCACGCGCATCTGCTCCATGCTCTGATGCGCCGAGGAAACGATCGAACGCACTTCGCCTGCCGCCTGTGACGACTGGTCGGCCAGCTTCTTGACTTCATCGGCGACGACCGCAAAGCCGCGGCCGTGTTCGCCCGCCCGCGCCGCTTCGATCGCAGCGTTCAGGGAGAGCAGGTTGGTTTGCGACGCGATCTCGGTGATCACGTTGACAAACTGGATGATGCGGCCCAGTTCCGAATAGAGATGTTCGAACGCCTGCACCGTCTCAACGTTCGCCGAGCGGATGCCTTCGATCTGCCCGGACGTGGTGTCGAGCACTGTGCGTCCGTTCAGCGCCGTGTCGGCCGTCTGCTGCGCAGCGCCGACGATGCGGTTCATCGTGATCTTGATCTCGCCGACCGATTCGGCCAGCTGCGACATCAAGTCTGCGCTTTCCTGCGTGCGCTCCACCTGTCTGGCCGTGCCTTCTGCGACTTCCTGAATCGTCAGTGCGACCGACTCGGCCGCCTTGTTGCTCTCTTCGGAGGACGTGGCCATCCGCTCCGACGCGGCTGCCACCGACAGCGACGCCGTGTTCACCTCGCCGATGATCTGGCGCAGGTTCGCGATCACCTCCGACGTCGAGCGCGCCAGTTGGCCCAGCTCGTCGTTCGAATTCATGCTGACGTTGACGCGCAAGTCGCCTTTGGCCAGCACTTCGTTCACTTCGACCATCTGGTTGATGCGGCGCTGCAGGTAACGGTTGGTCGCCAAGCCCAGCGCGCCAGCAAACAGCGCGATGACAGCGATCACGATCGAGGTCAGAATCCAGGAGGTGCGGTAGATCGTGTCGAGCATCCCTTTGGAGTCGGCGATCACGCGCTGGTTCTTATCGTTGATCTTCGTAAGCGTCTTGGACAAGTTCTTATAGCCGGAGGAGAGGTTGCCTTCCCAGAGCTGGAACGCGATGACTTCGCTTTTCCCCGCCTCTTCCAGCAGCTTCTTCTGCGATTCTTTAAAGAACTGCCAGTTTTTATTCAGGTCAGCTAGGTTCTGCTTGTCCTCATCGGTGGCGTCCGCCAGGCCCGCATACTCGCTGATGTTCGCTTCGATGACCTTGTTCAGCTCATCGAGCTTCTTTTGCGAGACCGCTTTGCCGTCTTTGTTGTTGCCGCTGCGGATATAGTTCACCATCTCGCGGTCGTATTGAGCAGCGGTAACCTTCATCTCCTCGGCGACTTGCATCGCCCGGAGATTGACGGTCAACGCTTGATCCATATTTTCTTGGAGCGTCTTCAACTGCCAGATTGAGGTCGCGCCGACTGCCAGAATACCAACAAACGTTACAATGATGATAAGGCCTAATTTTTGACTGAGCTTCATCTTGATCTTGCTGTCAATGCCTTCATAGACACGATCCAGCAGTCGAAATGCTGATGACTGAAAGGCTTTCTTCTTTTGTTGTCCTGTTGGCGTCACTCACCCTACCCCCTTCTTACCACTTACAAATATTTTTGACTTCTTCTCTACACGACCGCTACATTCCTGCCTTTACATCCTGTAACCTTCTACAAGATTTAATGAAGTCAAACTAAACAAAAACGGGCGCAGATAACACCTCCGCGCCCGGCACTGCCGTTTTGTCTATTCTCGTTGCCAGTGGATCAGTCTGTGGTCGGCGGTGTAGCAGAACTTGCCTGTGATCAGCTCTTTCGTTCCGATGATGTCCGAAAGAAAATACCGGTCGCCTTCCGCCATCGGACGGGTGGCAAGCTCCGATACGGGGACCCATTCGAGGCGTCCTTCATCGGTCAACGTCTTGGCGGTGCCGCTGAAGCGCTCCGCATAAAACGTGAACAGCATGAAATGATCGAGCACCGTGTCTCCGTCCTGCCTGAGCATCGTGAAGATCCCGCGCAAGACATGGCCGGTGATCGCAAGCCCGGTCTCCTCCGCCACTTCGCGCACCACCGCTTCGGCGAGCGATTCGCCAAGCTCCACTTTGCCGCCCGGCGCCGACCACCAGCCGCGCTGCGGCTTTTGCAGCATCAGCACACGGTCCCCTTGGCGAATCACGCAATTCGCTACCAGTCGCATCGTTTGCATCACCCTATCCAGCATACCACTGCGCCCCGCCCGTCACAACGCAGAACGAACACCAATCCTGTCGAAAAAAACACAAAAAAAAGGTGAGCGATTCGCCTTCGCGAACCAGCCTCACCAGAAGAAATATTTGAAAAGGGGGGTCAAATATGCTTGTCTTTACTATAGCTCCTTTTTATTGCGAGACTGTTACACAGGAGTGAATAGAATGTGACAATTATTCCACCACCACGCGCTTGTCCTCCACGCGCTTCGTGAACTTCACCGCATCCAGATACTCCAGCAACGCCACCGCGTGCTTGCGCGAAGTGCCGACCCAGTCGCGGAAATCGGCGACGCCAAAAGATCCTGACGCGGCGAACTTGGCGCGGATCGTCTCTTTCGCCCGCCCGAGCGTCGCGGCGAGGAAATGCGCGCCGTCTCCGATGTCGACCAGCACGCCCGTCTCGCGCAGATAGTGGTACAGCCCCTGCAGCGTCTTCTCAAACGCCTGGGTCTCCTTGATCACCTCATCCAGCGACGGCGGGTGGAACTCGCTCTGCGCAAACAGCGCCTCGATCTTGCCGAGCAGCTCTTTGTCGCGCAAGGTAAACGGCACCTCATAGCCGCGGATCGAGAGCTTGTCCCGCTGCAGCAGGAACCTGGTCTGTGCCGGCTCGGAGCTCAGCATCGCGTCGAACAGCTTCGGCTTGACCTTCTTGCCGAGCTGGGACAGCACTTGCGCTTTCGGCACGGTGATGTGGTATTTCTCTTTGGCAAAATGCGCCCGGATCTTCTCTTCGATCTCATCGAACAGCTTGTGCAGCCAATCGGTGCCGACATAGCCGCCCGGCACCGGCGTGACCTGCCCCGCTTCGAGCAGCGGAGCAAGCCAGCTCTCGACCACCTCTTCCGTCGCGTTGACGGCGTCGGCCAGCGCGCGCAGTCCCGTGCCGGGGTCGTCCTGCAGCGCTTGGAGCACCAGTTGCTCCGGGCCGCCTTTTTCCCGCTGTTCCAGCTCTTCCAGCACGTAGTCGCGGCGGCGGCGGTGTTCGCGCGCCGGATGCGGATCGATGATCGTGCCGCCGCCGATCGTCAGCATCGGCGAGAAGGTGCGGATGATAAAGCGGTCGCCCGGCGCGCCGACGATCGGGCTCTCCAGATGCAGTTGCACCAGCCCGTCCTCACCCGGCAACAGCTCGTCGCGGTCGAGGATCGTCACCCGCCCCATCACTTCGCTCGCGCCGATGTAAAAGCGGACCCGCATCCGGTTGGTCAGCGTCCGCACCGCATCATCCAGCATGTGCAACCGCACATCGAGCAACTCCGTCGCCCGGTACAGCCCGCTCTGCGCGATCACCATGCCGCGCTCCAGATCGGAGCGCTCCACGCCGTGCAGGTTCAACGCAGCCCGCTGCCCGGCCTGCGCCGCGTCGGCCGACTCGCCGTGCACCTGAATGTGCCGCACGCGCGCTGCGATGCCCTGAGGCAGCACTTCCACCGTATCGCCGACTTTGACCCGCCCGGAATAGACCGTCCCCGTCACCACCGTGCCGAATCCGGCCACCGAAAACACGCGGTCGACCGGCAGCCGCAAGGGCGCCGTCACTTCGCGCGGCGATACTTCGGCGGCCAAGCGTCCGATCTCCCCGCGCAGCTCTGCGATCCCGATGCCCTTCGCGGCCGACACCGGCACGATCGGCGCATCCGCCAAAAAGGTACCGGCGAGGCCCTCGCGCACTTCCTCCTGCACCATTTCCAGCCACTCCGGATCGACCGTATCGATCTTGGTCAGCACGATGATGCCTTGTTGCACATGCAGCATCTCCAAGATGTGCAGGTGTTCCAGCGTCTGCGGCATGATCCCTTCATTGGCGTCGATGACGAGCATGATCAGATCGATCCCGCCAGCACCTGCCAGCATGTTGCGCACGAAGCGCTCATGGCCCGGAACGTCAATCACCCCGACGCGTCTGCCGTCGGGGAGAGTGAAAGGGGCGAACCCGATGTCGATCGTGATGCCCCGCTCTTTTTCTTCTTTGTGCACATCCGTTGCAATGCCGGTCAGGGCTTTGACCAGCGTCGTCTTGCCGTGGTCGATATGCCCTGCCGTGCCCAGAATCATAAACTGGTCGTTCATGAGGATTCCGTCCTTTATGCTTGATCCTCTTCCCACAGCTCCACATAGTGGCCAGCGTAGAACGCCGCCACCGCGCCGTCTGCCGTCGCCGTCACCACTTGGCGCAGCACCGTCTCACGGCCGTCGCCTGCCGCAAACACGCCCGGCAGTTTCGTCTGCATCTTGTCGTTGGTCACGACATAGCCCGACTCGTTCAGGATCGGCAGGTCGGAGAAGAAGCCGGTGTTCGGCTCCATGCCGACGTAGATGAACACGCCGTCGCACGGATATTCGCCAGTCTCGCCCGTTTTCGTGTTTTTAATCTGGAGCTTCTGCACTTTGCCGTCGCCTTCGATCGCTTCGACGGTGGTGTCCCAGATGAAGTTGATCTTTTCATTTTTGAAGGCGCGGTCCTGCAGGATCTTTTGCGCGCGCAACGTGTCGCGGCGGTGGATGATCGTCACTTTCGAGGCATGGCGGGTCAGGTAGATGCCCTCTTCGACCGCCGAGTCGCCGCCGCCGACCACGACCAGCTCTTTGTCGCGGAAGAACGCGCCGTCGCAGGTCGCGCAGTAGGACACGCCGCGCCCGCGCAGCTCATCTTCGCCCGGTGCGCCGAGTTTGCGCGGTTCTGCGCCGGTCGCGAGGATGATCGTCTTGGTCAAATAGGTGCCGCGGGAGGTGATGACTTTCTTGATCTTCTTCTCCGCGTCTTCGATCTTCTCGACGTCGCCGGTGATCATCTCCGTGCCGAAGTCTTCCGCCTGCTTGTGCATCGTCATCGACAGGGACGGGCCGTCGACCGATTCCACGCCCGGGTAGTTTTCGATCAGGTGGGTCGTCGCCGCCTGCCCGCCCGGCATGCCGCGCTCGATCAGCGCCACTTTCAGGTTGGCGCGGCCTGCGTACAGACCGGCCGCCATGCCGGCCGGGCCGCCACCGATTATGATCACATCATAGAGATTGTTGGTTTCACTCATTTGAGAAAAGCCCCCTTCTATTCAAGGGACGCACGCGGCGTCCTCACAGTAGTATGAGATGGAAAAAGGACGAGGATTCCTGAATCTCATCCTCGTCCTTTAGTATATCTAAGCAGGCGTGGTGTGTACTGTAACTCTCCCTACAAATCAGCACGCCCTATACGTCTTCCCCGCTCTTCGCCGGCTGCATCAGCAGGCGATAGATCTTCGACACCGCGCCCGGCGCCACGCCGTGCTTGGCCGCCACTTCCGCCTGTGTTGCTTTCACGCCCAGTTTGCGCAGCACCGCATATTCCAGCGCAGCCGCCCAGTTGGCGATCTTGACGATCCGCGGCGGCGCGTGGAAGACGCGGTTGAGATATCCCGTCCACAAATCGTGCGCGATGTGCCGGGCCGCTTCACCGTGCGCGGGATCGAGCGCGGAGAAGACCCGGTCGAGCACTTCCTGCCATTCCGGCTGCAAGGTCAACAGGTCATCCTGCGGCAGCGACTGCACGCGCAGGAGCACCTCCTCCTTGTCCAGATGCGCCTGAAACGGACCTTCCGCCCCGATGTGGCGCAGCACGTAGATCGCCAGGCGCTTGAGCTGGTCGATCTCCTCCGGATTCTTGATGAACTCGCGCAGCACATGCTCGACCTCTTTGTCGGCGAGCAGGGCGAACGTCTGGATCACCTGGACCTTCGTCTCCAGATCGCCGTGCTTCAGCGCCCAGAACAAGGACGAGCGGATCAGCGGATCGTTGCGCCACGTGCCGAGCTGCCCGGTCTGGATCTGCTCTTTCATGATCCGGAACTGCTCCTGAAACGGGATGTGATACTGGTAGGACACCGGGTCGATCTTGCCGCCCCGTGCGATCGCTTCGTTCACTTTGTTCAAATAATACACCGGCGTCTCCGAATCGGGATCGAGCGTCTGGATCTCCGCCCAGACCTTTTTCGCTTTTTCCAAAAAACCGAGGTTGGCTGCCGATGCCGCCACGCAGTGCAAGAGCGCCGTATCGGTGCGGTCGCCCCAGCGCAGCAGTTGGCGGAACAGGCGGTAGGCGGTGGAATGCTCGCCCAAAATGCCCATCGTCGTCGCCAGCTTATATGTATGGTCAAAATACAGCGGGTACAGCTTGCGCAGCCCTTCGAGGATCTCCTGCAGCTGCGGCCCGTTGCCTAAATGCTGATGAAACACCGCCAAGTTGCATAAGGCGTGCACGTTCGAAGGGTCGCGCTCCAGCACTTCGGTCGCGATCTCGATCGCCTTGTCGATGTCGCCTTGGTAGTAGTAAGCGAGGGACAGGTTGTTGCGCGGCGCCGTCGAGTCCGGCTGCTGCTCCACCGCTTTTTCCAGAAAGGCGGACGCTTCCAAGAACTTGCCCTCTTCGAGCAGCTTGCGCGCCGTGTCGTGCCCGCCGGAGTTGTCGTCCTGCTGCTTGCGCTCCTGAAACACTTTACCGCCGCCAAACTCCTGCACGAGGATCTGCAGCATCTCCTCCGCGTCTTCAGCGAATTCGCCGCGCGGGTCGAGCTCCAGATAGCGGGTGACATGCTCTTCCGCATGTTCATAATCGCCGAGGTTGGCGCAGTTGTTGGCCATGTAAAAATGGCATTCCACCTGATCCGGATCGATCTCTTTCAAGATCTTCTGCAAAATCAGGTTCGATTCCTCAAATTCGCCCAACTCGGAGAGGACGCCTGCCAGATTGCAGTGGTTGACCGGATTATCAGGCTCCAGCTCCGCTGCTTTCCGAAAATTTTTCAACGCGTTTTTCAGGTCGTGACGATCCAGATAGTGCACCGCCCGCTCAAAGAAGAAGGCGGCGTCCACTTGGAATGGAATGACATTGTTATGATGGGTGCGTAGTTTCTCTTCCTGGCTTTTCGGCTTATCCACAGGCGTCACCTCCCGAGTCCTGTCTAATTTTTCACTAGTATATCACATTCGCCCTGATTCCAGCGACAGCGAGGAGATCGAGCGGTTGGTGTGGATGCGGTCGATCGCTTCAGCGAACAGCGGGGCGGCGGAGATCACTTTCAGCTTCGGCAGCTCTTCGCGGCGCAGGATCGGCATCGTGTCGGTGACGACCACTTCCTTGATCATCGGGTGATTGAGCCGCTCGTGCGCCGGGTGCGAAAAGATCGCATGCGTCGCACAGAGAATGCCCTCCGGCTTTGCTCCGTTCTCCGCCAGCCCCTCGATGACTTTGACCAGTGTGCCGCCCGTGTCGATCATGTCTTCAATGATGATCGGCACTTTGCCTTTCACGTCGCCGATGACGTGGGTGATCTCCGCTTCATTATGTTTCGGCCGGCGCTTGTTCATCAGCGCCACAGGCAGGTCGAGATAGGTGGCCAGCCGCTCCGCCGTCTTGGCACGTCCGGCGTCCGGCGAGACGATGATCGCGTTGCTCAGGTCTTTGCCGCGCAGGTAGTCGGCGATCAGATCGAGCGCCGTCATGTGATCGACCGGGATGTTGAAGAAGCCTTGGATCGCCGGAGCGTGCAGATCCATCGTGATCACCCGCTCGGCCCCGACGGTGGTCAGCACGTCGGCGAGCAATTTGGCAGTGATCGGCTCGCGCGGCTGATCTTGCTTTTCCTGACGTGCATAACCGTAGTACGGCAAAATCACATTAATCATGCCGGCCGATGACCGCTTCAGCGCGTCGATCATCACCAGCAGCTCGACAAAGTGGTCGTTGACGGGATGGCAAAAGGATTGAAACACGTACACGTCCGCCCCGCGCACGCTCTCCCCGATCGACACGTACGTCTCGCCGCTCTGGAAGCGCGACAGCTTGGCTTCACCCAGCGGCACCCCCAGCATCCGGCAGACCGCTTTGGCCAGCTCCGGATTGGACGAGCCGGAGAAGATCTTCACATCATCAACAGGTCGCTTCACAGCACACACTCCTCAAAATGTGATCTGGCTTACAGCTTCGAAATCAGTTTAGACTTACTCTAAGTATAGAATCATTACAGGTTACAAGATGAGACAAACGAGGAGGAATTCACAATGGCATACGAAATCAAAGGCACCAAAACGGCAGACAACCTGAAAACCGCATTTGCAGGCGAATCGCAAGCGAACCGCCGCTACCTGTTCTTCGCGGAGAAAGCGGACGCAGAAGGCGCCGTGGAAGTAGCAGAGCTGTTCCGCGCCATCGCCAACGGCGAAACCAAGCACGCATTCGGCCACTTCGACGCGCTGCGCAACAACGGCGAAGGCGACCCGGTGACCGGCCTGCCGGTAAACAACGCGAAAGAGATGCTGGCTTCTGCCATCGCTGGCGAAACCTACGAATACACCGAAATGTACCCGGGCTTTGCGAAAACCGCTCGTGACGAAGGCTTCGACGAAATCGGCGAGTGGATGGAAGTCATGGCGAAAGCGGAACGCGTGCACGCACAGCGCTTCCAGAAATTGCTCGACTCCCTCGAAGCGTAAGGATCGCGTACCGCACCGCCCTGTACATCATACGTTCAGGGCGGGCGCTTCATCATCATGACCAGAGAACCGGAGGTGGATTTTTTATGACAACAGCATTGATTAGCAAAAGCGACATCGTGGCGCTCCCGACGTACCGTCAAGGCCGCGACGAATATGTCAAAAAGATGATCCAGTACAAGAAGGCCCGCCGTGTGCGTTTCAACAACGACATCTCGCTCTTGTTCGAAAACAAAAACACGGTGATGTTCCAAATCCAGGAGCTCTTGCACAATGAGGATCTGACCGACCCGAAAGAGATCAACGAGTACATCGAGATCTACTCGGGGATGGTGCCGGGCGAAAACGAACTGTCGGCGACCTTGTTCATCGAAACGGATGAGCAGGCGGCGCTGACCGAGCTTTTGACCAAGCTGAAGGGCATTGAACATCACCTCTTCCTGGTCGTGAACGGTGAAAAGATGCAAGCTGTGTTCGAAGAGGAGCACGACGACCGCGAGTTCACCACCTCGGTGCACTACCTCAAGTTCCCGCTGACGGGCACCGCGATCGCCTACATCACCAACGGCTCCTATGAGCACGAAGACGTGCAGATCGTCCTCGACCACCCGCACATGAACGTGACGATCCCGCTTACGGCCGACACGCTGGAGTCGCTGGCGAAAGATCTGACCTGACAAGAATTGGGTCGCGCGCAATACTATTGCTCACGCCCGCTGCCTTCCTTCGGCAGTGGGCGTTTTTGCTACACATGGATGCGGGCAGACTGTCCACACTACCTAGCAGGAGGTGGTCAGGCTTGCTTACGTTTACCAGCTTTCTTTTGATCTCCCTTGTCCTTTTCGGAGCCTTTTACGCCTGGTATTGGTACGTGCACCGCAATGGCGTATACAACGCAGCCAAGGCGGACAGAGGCGACACGCTCGCCAACTTGGAAGGCACCGACCGCTATCGTCCGACCTCGTCGCCCGGCAATCCGAACCGGTTCGCGATGACCGAGTTTGGCGAGATCGGCCAGCAGGAAGACGAGACGGGAAGCAAACAGCAGCAGCAGCGCCCGATCACCGATCCGCACCGTCTGCTGCCGGCGCCGCACCTGCAGTCCCGCCTGAGCGGGATGGACACCGAGTTCTCCGAACTCCCGTCCGCCAAGTTCGAACAGCTGCCCGACCAGTTGCCGGTCGTCGACGACACGGTGGAGTTCCGGCAGCAGCAGAACAGCATGCAGTCCCAGCGCGACAGCAGATAGCCGAAAAACCCCTTCGCCGTCAGCCGGTGAAGGGGTTTTTCTCGATGGGAAACGATCAGTTGCGCCCTTCCACGTACACCTGTTTCAGATCGTACAGGAATCCGAAGGAATGCGTCGCCAGCCCTTTTACATAGGGCTTGGTCAGATAGGACTTGTTGTTGAAATAGAGCGGCACGACCGGCATGTCATCCAGCAGCAAGGTTTCCGCCTGACTCAGCAGTTTCGTCCGGTAGCCCATGTCGGGCGTCAGATCCGACTGCTGGATCAATTCGTCATATTCCGGATTGCTGTAGTTTGACGCATTAAAATAATTGTGCGTTTCCCACATGTCGAGGAACGTGCCCGCATCATTGTAATCGCCTTGCCAAGCCATCAGCGCGATGTCAAAGTTGTCCTCCTGGGTGCGCTGCAAGCGAATCTTAAACGGCACCGCCTCCACTTTGATCTCCACCCCGAGATTCTGCTTCCAGTCTGCTGCGATCCGGTCGGCGATCTTCCGTTTCTGCATGGAATCATCGACCAGCAACGTCATCGGCGGCAGTTCGGTCCGTCCGAGCTGTTTCAAGCCTTCCGCCAGGATCGCTTTTGCTTTCGTGACATTGTCCTGTTGCGCGATCTGATCAACGCCCTTTTTCCGGAACTCTCCGCCAAGGTGATCGGTGATGCCGGTCGGCACAAAGCCGGTCGCCGGGGCGCTGTCGCCTTGGATTCCGGCAATCGAAGACGTTTCGATCGCATAGGTCAACGCCTTGCGCACCAGCTTGTTGTTCAGCCCGTTTTTGATCGTGTTAAATGACAGATAGTGTGTCGTCCCTTCCGCCAGCGTGCTGTACTCCGGCGTGCCTTTGTTCAGATCGATGAACTCCTGTTCGTTGAGCTGCAGGCGGTCGATCACGCCTTGCCGATACAAGCTGGTGCTCGTGACAAGATCGTTCACGATCGTATAGTGCACCGTGTCCAGCTTCACCGCTTGCGCATCCCAATAGTGCTCGTTTTTGACAAGCTTCATCATGCCTTCATGCTCCCACTCAGTCAGTTTGAACGGCCCGTTCGACAGCACCTTGTCCGGGTCTTGCCCGTGCTGTTCACCGATCTGATCGACAAACGCCATGTTCACCGGGTAGAAGACCGGGTGCGCCACCTGTTCCAGAAAATATGGCACAGGATGCTGCAGCTTCACTTGCAGCGTGCGGTCATCAAGCGCTTTCACGCCCACCGCGTCGGCCGTCTGCTTACCGGAGTTAAAGTCGAGCGCCCCTTCGAGATCCATCATCAAGAATGCCCACTGTACCGAGTTATGCGGATCAAGCACCCGTTTCCAGGCATATTCAAAATCCTTTGCCTTCACCTGCGATCCGTTCGACCACTTCGCTGCTGGGCGCAGGTGGAACGTATAGGTCTTGCCGTCGGGTGAGACCTGCCATTGATCGGCGACGCCCGCCTCCACACGACCGGTCTTGTCGAGGCGCACCAGCCCTTCTTGGGTCTGCGCGATCAGCGAAAAGGCGTCTGGCGTCGTGGCCTTGGCCGGATCCATCGATTCGATCTCGCCGTTCAGCGCCAGGCTGAGCGACATGCTGTGGCCGTTGGACGCGAGCTCGACCCGGTTCTGCGCGGCGTTCCACTTCACGCCAACGCCGAATCGTTCCAGCAGACGCACCGGCACCATCGTCGCGCCGTTGCGCAGTTCTGCCGGCACGCTGAGCGTAAAGGTCTGATCATTGACGACCAGCATCGTGCCGCCGATGCGGACGAATCCTGTGTCATCGCCGAGCTCCACCCGCACCTGCTGTTTCTCCGCTTCCCACGTCACCTTGCCGCCGAGCGCTTCGACGACGGTGCGCAGTTGCACCATGGTCTGACCTTGCTGCAAATAAGGCTGCATCTGAAACTTCAACGCTTTGTTGTCCAACGCCACCCCAACGCCTGCCGCCTGCGCAGCACCGCTGCCGGCCGTTGCCAGCATCGTAACGGCCGCCAAAGTGACCATCGATTTTCTATACATCGTCTTCATTCGAACCCCGACCTTTCTCTCTCCGCTTCACATCCATTATCTTACAACAAGAAAGATTCCCCTCTTTTTCCCATTTCCCTCTTTTGCAATCAATTTGCAACATTTTAGTAATTTTTCAGACTAATTAAGAAAGGGGGTAGGTTGCCATTCTTCGTATTCTTAAAGGTCTGATCATTGGAATCACCATTTTGCTGGGCATTCTGCTGCTCGGGAATCTGGACAAAATTTATGTAAAAGAAGCTCCCGAACGCATCTATGTCACCGTGCAGCCGAATCGCGATCTGGAAACCGTCATGAAACAATATGAAGATACCGCTGTCTTAAACAGAGCGACCGGCCTCGTGGAAGTCCCGTACGGACAGACGCAGGAATTCATGCGGATCTTGAAAAAAGACCCGCAGATCCTCCGCATCGGGCCGATGCCGATCCCGCCGAAGATCGATGTGAAAAATCTTGTCGTCGAAGTCCGCGACCAGATTGTCGGTTACACAGAAGGCGAGTTCGGCACGATCACCTACCGCAACCGGCCGGACCGGCAATTGCCGATCGATCCGCAGCTGAAAAAGATGGTCGAGCGCTCCTTCTCCTATCTGATCCCGGCGCTGCTGACTTCGATCGTCGCCGGGTTCCTGCTCGCGCTGCTCGCCATCTGGCTGCCGCGGGCGGGTCGCGTGCTCGACCGGATCAACCGCCTGCTGCTCGCGATGCCCGATTTCCTGGTCGTCGCGCTGATGCAGATGATCGCGATCCTGCTGGCGATGGCGCTGCGCAAAAAAGTGCTGACGATCATGCAGTTCGCCGACGACACGCCGTTTTTGATCCCGTTTTTGGCGATCACGCTGCTGCCGACGGCGCTGATGTACGGCGCGTTTCGCATCGCCGTCACCCGCGAGTGGGAGGAAGGCTACATTAAGACCGCCTACGCCAAAGGGATGAGCCGCCCGCACGTGATCATCTGGCACATCATGCGTAACGTCACCGAGGACCTGCTGACCGTGCTGCCCCGCGTCGTGTCGGTGGCGATCACGTCGCTGGTGGTGGCGGAAGTGATGTGCGGCGTGTTTGGGCTGGGCGGCTATGCGATCAACCCGGACCTGCACAAAGTGACGTCGCTCCCGGCGACCTGTGCGATCCTCGCCTGCTTCGGCCTCTTGACCCATGTGCTGGTCGCCGTGCTGCGCCGCTTCCTCGTGGTCAAGACCAAGGAGGTGGCGTAGATGGTCAACCTGCAACAAGCGGCCGCCCGCGACCGTTTGCAATACAAGATCGCCTGGCTGCTGCTGCTGCTCCTGATCTTCGTCACCGTCTTCGGCTCGATGATCGCGCCGCACGGGATCACCCACGAGTTTAAGATGACCTATGACTACCAGATCATCGACGGCAAGCGCCAGATGGTCTCCGCGCCGTTCCCGCCGACCGGGAAATTTTGGCTCGGCACCGACCACCGCGGCTATGACATGCTGTCGCTGCTCCTGCACGGGGCGAAATACACGATCGGATTTGCCTTGCTGATCACGATCCTGCGCTTTTGCCTGGCCTTGCCGCTCGGCATGTACGCCGGGACGACCGGGCGGGGCATGTCGGCGATCAACTCACTGCAGATGATGACGACGGCGGTGCCCGCGCTCCTGTTTATCTATCCGATGATGTACAGCTTGAATCAAGTGCTGAAGAAAGACGACGCCGTTCAGATCCTCTTTTTGATGATCATCCTGATCGGGGTGTTCCCGCTGGCGAGGCAGTTTTCGGAGCGCTCGCACCATTACAGCGGCAAATTGTACATCTCCGCCGCGCGCACGATGGGCGCGTCCACATCGCGGGTGGTGTTCAAACATCTGATGCCGCATCTGCGCCCGGAGATTTTGTTTGCGTTTTTGACCGATTTTGTGCAGGTCTTGTTCCTGATCGGTCAGTTGGCGGTGGTCAATCTGTTCCTCGGCGGCGGCGAGCGGGTCATGATCGACCCGGATGCCCGCCCTCCGCTCTCCTACCTGCTGACGACGAGCGGCGAATGGGGCGCCTTGATCGCCTACGGGTCGAAGATGATGCGCCAGTACCCGTGGATTCTCTCCAGCGCGGCGCTGTTCATGGGCGCGGCGATCCTGATCATCTCCAACTTCTCCGACCAGTTGCAGAAGCGCCTGGCCCGTCCGTACGTCTATGTGAACAAGAAGACGTACAAGCCGTTGGTCGAAAACAACAACATGCTCGCCGCCATCGCCGTGACCTGCCTGCTCTGCCTGTCCCTGATCATCTGGAAAGAGTACGAGCCGCCGCAGATGGCGGGCGCTACCATC
Source organism: Tumebacillus sp. BK434 (assembly GCF_004340785.1). Classification (NCBI taxonomy): domain Bacteria; kingdom Bacillati; phylum Bacillota; class Bacilli; order Caryophanales; family Alicyclobacillaceae; genus Tumebacillus; species Tumebacillus sp. BK434. The sequence goes on from NZ_SLXS01000003.1 coordinate 520,966, forward strand.
ACGGCGGAAGACATCAAACGGTACAAAGAGATGAAGGCGCAGGAGTCCTACCTCAACTATTACGCGCCGAAATTTAAAGATACAGCCGCGCTGTTCATGACCAACCTGACCCAGAACCGCTGGGATTCCAGCGAGACGCTGATCTACAAAGCGCCCGGCGAAGAAAACGCGTTCACGACACCGCCGCCCGCTTACCAAGCCTGGCTCGACGCACTGGTCAGCAAAGAGTACTTCTTCCTCGACATCGGCCAAGTCGCTCCGGCCGGCAACGGCGAATTCTCCGTGCCGGTAAAGATGAAGCGGGCCGACGGCGGCGAAGAGGAGTGGACGCTGATGATGAAGATCCCGAACTACATCGTCAGCATCAAAGGCGGGCCGGGGAAGCAGTAACGGGACAAGATGTGGTATAATGTGGCAAGAAAAATGTTCCTGAGAGGAGTTTATGCAGATGACCGTGTTCCACGACCTGACCGCAACGACCGCCCAAGGCGAGACTCGTTCCCTGTCCGATTACAAAGGCCACGTGCTGCTGATCGTCAACGTCGCCTCCAAGTGCGGCTTCACCCCGCAATACGAAGGGCTGGAGCAACTCTACCAGTCCTACAAAGACCAAGGCTTGCGCATCCTGGCCTTCCCGTCCAACGACTACGGCGCCCAGGAGCCGGGCACGATCGAAGAGGTGCGGGAGTTCTGCAAAGTCAACTACGGCGTGACCTTCGACCTGTTCGACAAAGTCCACGCCAAAGGCGCCGACCAGCACCCGGTCTACCAATTCCTCACCGCAAACGCCCCGGAGACGGGCGACGTCCAATGGAACTTCGAAAAGTTCCTCCTCGCCCGCGACGGCCGCATCATCGGCCGCTTCGGCAGCCGTGTCGCCCCGATGGACGGCGAACTGACCACCGCCATTGAGCAGGCGCTGGCGGTGAAATAACGAACCGCAACAAAAACCGTGTAGACGATCTACACGGTTTTTTTGTTTGTATCGAGTCTGCAAAACCTAACAGGGATGCATACCTTTTCCAATCTGATGCATGCTATGTGCAAAGGGAGGGGTTATCGAATGACAGGATCATCTCCAATCCACCAATTGAAAGACATGCCCGATTTCAAGAAGGAACTGCTGCAGATCGGTGGACAAGAGGTCTGGCTGTTCTATCTAGATTCGCTCGTGGATGCCATCAAGACGAAACAATATCTTTTGCGGCAGAGCGAGCTGTTGCATCATGCTGCATCCCCCTTGCCTTCCGATCCATCCTTTCTGCACAGCATCAGCGGGAAGCCGGTAGAGGGAGACTTCGCCATTCCCGTTTTGCAAGGACAGGCGATCCTGTTCGATACGAGTTCCCTGCAGGCGGTGCAGTTCACTCCGCTGTCGGTCAACCTGGAGCGCTCGATTGAGAAATCACAAATTCAAAGCGTTGTCGCCGGGCCGCAGACCGCCTTTACCGAAGAGCTCGACACCAACATCGGACTGTTGCGCAAACAGCTGGTCAGCACCAACTTAGTCTGTCGCGACATCACGTTCGGCACTGACATCAAACGAAGGGCCAGCCTGTTTTATCTGGAGGGAAGTGCCCATTCGGGACTGGTGGAAGAGATCTGGGACGCGATCCTGAAGCGACAACATGTGGATCATCTCACGACACAAACTGTGTATAAAACCCTGCAGCAAAAATGGTGGAATCCGTTTCCCACCATTTTTTCCACCGATCAGCCGATGGAAGCCAGCCAAATGCTCCACGATGGGCGTGTGCTGCTGTTTTTGGACCAGTACCCGGTGGCGCTGGTGGTTCCGGGGATGTTTCAAGACACGGTGTTTTTGACGGAAGACCGCAATTATCCGCAGATCATCACGTATTTTCTGCGTATTCTCCGCATCCTGGCACTGATCGTTTCATCAACCGCACCTGCGCTCTATGTGGCGCTGATCGCCGTCAATCCGGAAGTGTTGCGCATCGAACTGGCACTTTCGATTGCGCAAAGCCGTGAAGGCGTGCCTTATCCTGCGATGGTTGAAGTGCTATTAATGATGCTCGTGCTGGAACTTGTTCGTGAAGCGAGCGTGCGCCTGCCCAGAAGCGTCGGCCCCACCGTCACCATGGTCGGCGGTATCGTGCTGGGACAAGCGGTCGTACAGGCGCAATTGGTCAGCAACCTGCTGATCATCGTCATCTCTGCGCTCTCGATCGCCAATTCATCGATCATCGGCGTGCAAAGTACGATCGCCATTCGCATCTATAAATACTTGCTGCTGGTGATCACCAGCGTCTTCGGCTTCGTAGGAATGTTCATTGGAATTGTTGGTTTTATCGTCTACCTGAGCCACTTGATCACGTTTGGCGTTCCCTATCTCAGCAAACGGAAGGAACCTGAGATTTCGCATGAATAATCGAGCCAATCACTATCACCTGCTGTTTTTTGTTTGTCATGTTTCACTGACGTTTCTCATCTTTCCGGAGTTTATCTATATGACCGGGAAGACGCCTTGGGCGCCCGTCGTCACCATGATTCTCTTCGTCTTGCCGATGTTTTGGCTGTATCTGTCCGGACTTCGGGCCTTCCCCGGTCAGAACCTCATCGATATCTTCCAAGCAAAAGGCAAGTGGTTCGCCCGGCTTCTGCTGTTTCCGTACGCTGTTTACTGTATGATTGCCTGCGCCGTCTTGCTTCGCCTGCATGCGGAAATGCTCACGATCACCATGTTCAAGCAGACCCCGCTCTGGGCGCTGACCGTGCTGATGATCTTCATTCCGCTGTACATGGCACTGCAAGGTCTTCCCACGATCTTGCGCTCGACAGTCCTGCTAACGCTGCTTTGCCTGCCGATGCTTGGCGCGACGGTGATTCAGGCGTTTCAGAATATGGATTACCGCTATGCATTTCCACTCGGCGACCTGTCCTTCAGCTATTTAGGCAATGCTTACTTCTACACCGACATGTTTGCGTTTAGCCCGTTCTTGTTTTTGGGCATGGTGAATCGGGACCCTACTGTTCTGCAAGGCAAGAGCACGATCAAACTCTATTATGTTGCCTTCGGATTAATTGCAGCACTCAGTCTGCTGTCCGTCTATATTCCCATTATGACATTTGGTGCGGAAATGGCCGACCAGTTGCAGTTCTCCATGTTGATTGCGATGGATGCCATCGATTTGGAGTGGTTTGCCTTTGACCGGATCACCGTTTTTTATCTCTGCGCCGTACTCGGCTTTGCACTGATTTTTCTCGCCCTGCTGATCTGGGTCACGCAGCAGTTGCTGACAGAGCTTTTCCTGCCGAAAGTAAAAAGCCGTTGGGTCATATATGGCATCTGCGCAATCCTCTTTGCAGCGACCCTGATCGTCCCATCGATTGACTACCTGTATAAGGTCTTGGTCTACGATACGCCGCTCCGCCTCTATTGCATGTTGTTTCTTCCCGTCGTGCTCAAACTACTGTCGCTCAAGAAAGGGAGATCGGCATGAAAAAACGCAGACTTCACTTGATTTCCCTGCTGCTCTTGTTGCCCTTTCTGTCGGGCTGCTGGGATGTGAAGGACATCAACCATCGGGCTTTGCCTGCCGCCATGGCGATCGATCGTGCGGACACGGGAGATTATATCGTTTGGTTAAAAATACCCAAAATTGGCGGCAGCAGAAACTCATACATCATTGCGCGAGGTCATCATGCGTCGATTTCGAAAGCGATCGACTTGATTTCCAGCAATCTGGACCGGACTGTCGACCTGCTGCACGTAAAACTAATCTTTCTCTCCGAAAGATTGGCGAAGAATAATACAAAAGAAGTGATCGATTATGCATTGCGAACTCGTGAAATTGGGAATAAAACCAAAATCGCAGTCGTGCGCGGCGATATGAGCACTTTTTTTGAATCGTCGCATAAAAGCGTAGCCGGAAGCACTTCCACATCCTATGATAATTTCTTTAGCAAAACGTCAGGCTGGACGCCGGACGTCGTGCGTAGCGCACTGTGGCAAGTGTACCGCGGAAGCCGTTCGGATACGGAAGACAGCCTGTTGCCAATTGTCAAGCGTGGCGAATCCACAATGCTCTTTCTCGTCGGTTCCTGTCTCATGAAAAACGAAAAGCTCGTGGCCGAATATACCCCGCAGGAGTCGCTGATCTACAACGTGTATAAAGGCGAGTTTCGCAACGGTATCGTCCAGACACTCGACCACGGAGCCGTACGACTACTGTCTGCAGACGTAGAAAATGATACCTCCCGAAAAGGGAAGCAGCCGGTGCTGCATGTCAAATTCAAGGTGAAGGTGACCACCTTGGAATCCAAAGCGGGCGTCACCGACGCCATGTTGATTCGCGACCTCAAAATGATTTTTAAGAAACGGTTCGCGAAGCTGATCGAAATCTCGCAACAAGCTCATGCTGACGTTTTAGGCATCGGTCAGCACTTTCGCCACCATTACTCAAATGAGGAACTGAATACATGGAAGGACGAACTGTTTAGCCAAATGGAAACGCACATCGACGTCGAGGTGACCATTCGCAACCGTGGCCTGTTGCGGAATTAAAAACGGACGTCTACGATACAGACGTCCGTTTTTCATGCGTTTTCTCGCCTCCCGCACCCGGCCTACAATCCCAACCGGTAATACCCAAACGCTGTCATCAGCTTGAAGCCGACCGACTGGTACAGGCCGAGCGCGCTTTTGTTCTCCGTCGCCACTTCCAGCGCGAGACGGGTACGGCCTTCCGCTTGCATCTGCTTGACCAGCGTCCAGAGGATGTAGCGGCCGTAGCCTTTGCCCCGGAATTCCGGCTCGACGACGAAGCCGTAGAAAAACGCGGTGTCCCTTTCGCCGACTCCGACCGAGATGGCGGCGATCGGCTGGCCGTCGATGCGACCGATGTAGACTTGCTTGTTCGGGTTGTTAAAATCGCGGGCGATGTTTTGCTTCATGTCTTCCGCCGGGAGCCCGAAGCCGGTCGCCATCAGTTGCCCGATGAAGGCAGCATCCGCTGCTGTCGACGCGCGGACGAGCTCCACTTCGCCGCCCGTCGGAGCTTTGCCTTCGTCCTTCAGGTCCATCCCGTATTCGGTGAACTCATACGCTGCTCCGATCTGCTTGGCAAACGCCAGCCCGGCCGCCGCCTCCTCTTCGACGATGAACAGCATCGAGGCGATCCCCCGCGCTGTGCATTCGCTTTTTGCCGCTGCATAGAGCTTGGTGAAAACGCCTTGGCGTCTGTAATCGGGATGCACCATGCCATTGATCTCGATCTCCCGCGTGTTGAAGCCGTACATGCCGAGGAATCCGATCAGCTTCCCGTCCTGATAGTACAAGAAGTCGTTCGTCACCTCACCGCTGCGGTTTTTCAGCATATCCATGTTCAGTTTCAGCGCCAGGCCGTCCTGCGCTTTGACGAGCGCGGCGAGGGCGGTGAGCGCTTCGATATCTGCTGTGGTCATCTGTGTGCGTGTTTCGATGGTCATGTTGGTTGTAATTTCCCCTTTTTCCCAGAGTTAGCTCCAGTATACAGAAGATTGACATTCTTTTGCAAAGAAGCATATACTGAAGATAGCCGATCAGGAAAATTTGATCGAGCGGAAAAAATGGATCAAGCAGTTTTAGCTGATCATTGACTGAGGTGAAAGATGAACCACGACTCCGTCTACGAAGTGACCTCATTGGAACAGATGAAGGCACTGTCGAACAAACTGCGCGTGCAGATCCTCAATCAGTTTGACGAGGAGCCTCGCACCTCGAAGCAGCTGGCCGATCTGCTCGGACTGCCCGCCTCGAAAGTGCACTACCACGTGCGGGAGCTGCATCGTACCGGCCTGCTCGTGCTCGTCGAGACGCGGGAAAAGGGCGGCGTCATCGAAAAATATTATCTGCCCGTGGCCAAGCAGATCCGCGTCGCCCTGCAGGAGTCGGACGCGTTCGACAACGAGGAGCGCACGATCCGCTACGAGATGGGCCGCGCGTTTGTCGACGAGTATCTGACCGCCTATCAGCGGTCGATCCAACTGGTCGAGCAGCTCCGCGAAGCAGGCAAGCCGACCGAAGGGATCGGGCCGGTGACCTCGATGGGCTTGCTCTACCTGACCGACGAGCAACAGCAGGAAGTCCGGCAAGAGCTCAAAGACCTGTTGCACACCTGGGAACAGCGCTACAGCCAGCAGGAGAAGACAGACCAGACCCGCGCCTGGCGGGCCTTCCTTTCGCTGTTTCCCGAATTGTTGTAAGCACTTGCTCGGCAACACCAAGCACGTACCCTGACTCTAAAGGAGAGAGTTGCATGCTGGCATTTCTGAAAGGCAACCCGAGATATTTTTGCTACTGGATGGCGACGTGGCTGTCCGAATTTGGCGATTGGATGCGCAACATGGCCCTGCTCTACATCGTGATGGATCTGTCGGGCAATTCGCCGTTTTCCGTGTCGGCGATTCTGTTTGCGGAGTTCGCGCCGATTTTCCTGATCGGCTTCTTCGTCGGCGTGTTCGCCGACCGGTGGGACCGCAAGCGGACGATGCTCGGTGCGATCGGCTTTCGCGTGCTGATCATGCTGCTGTTCGTGGTCGCGATCTTGAGCGAGTCGCTGTGGATGATCTACATCGGCGCGTTTCTTTCCACCGTCGGCAGCTTGTTCTACAAAAGTCCGGCGCCCGCATTCGTCATGCAGTTCGTGCCCCGCGAAGACCTGAAGACGGCGATGAGTCTGCGCCAGATCACCAACTCGACGATGATGCTGATCGGCCCGGCCACCGGGACGGTCGTGTACATGACGTGGGGCGGCGCCTGGGCGCTGGTCATGACCGCACTGTTGATGCTCGGCTCGCTCCTCTTGATCTACGTGGTGAAAGTTCCGCCGAGCGCCACTCCGGCGACCGAGGATTCGAAAAAAGGCAAGCTGCGCGGCGTGATGCGCGAAATGCGCGACGGATTCGTCTATTCATGGAAAAATCTCGCCGTGCGCCCGCTCTTGTTCACGCAGATCTTCATCGGCCTCGGCTCCGGCCTGATCAACGTGGTGGAGATCTTTATCATCACCGAGTTCCTCGGGCTGCCCAAAGAAATGCTCTCCTTGCTCGTCACCGTGCAAGGCGGCTCCATGCTGGTCGGGGCGCTGCTCGTGCAGCGGATGAAATCGGCGCCGGAGCGGCTGCTCGTCTACGGCCTGCTCCTGATGGGCGTCGGGCTGGCCGGGATGGTCGCGTATCCGGCGCTCTGGGTGACGATGGCGGCAATTCTCGTCTTCTCACTCGGCAACTCGATGCTGACGATCGGCCTCGGGACGACCTTGCAGACCTATGTGGCGTTCGAGTACCAGGGCCGCACCGGGACGACGGTGATGACGTTGTTCAACGGCTTCATGGTGATCGCGATGCTGACGGCAGGTCCGCTGCAAGCGCTCTTCTCGATCGTGCCGGTGGTGCTGGCATCCGGCATTATCGTGGTGATCGGCGGAGCGGTCTGCTACTACATGTACCGCGTCGCGCACAAAGCGGGGATGCAGCCGGTGCCGCCTCCCTCACAGCACGCACAGGCCTAGACGTTCAACAAACAGAAGACCCCGGGCGGTTCGTTGCCGCCGGGGTCTTCTGCTGTTGTGTTTACTCGATCGCGATCTCATACCGCGTACGGGCGGTGAACCCGTGGATGTGCGTGTAGCCGACTTCGCGCAGCAGGTCGTACACGGTGCCAAGCCCTGCTGCGACATAGTTCGGCTGGTGCGCATCGGAGCCGACGGTGAGCGGGATGTCGTGGCTTTTCATCATCTCCAGCAGACGGCGGCTCGGAAACTGCTCCGCACAAGGGTAGCGCAAGCCGGACGCGTTGACTTCCACGCAGACGCCCGCATCGCGCACGAGCAGGACGGTCTCTTCTAATAAATGCTCATACAGTGCGACCGGGACGTGGCCGAAGCGCTTGATCACATCGAGATGCCCCAGCGTGTCGAACAGCCCGCTCTGTGCAGCCAGCCGCACCTGCCGGAAGTATTCGGTGCAGACTGCTCCGGCATCACGCGTGTCCCAGCCGGCCAGTTCGGCGCTGTTCGTGATGTCCCAATCGCCGAGGAAATGCACCGAGCCGATCACATAGTCGAACGGGTAGGCGGCGAGAAGCGCTCGCACCCGCTCCTCGTATCCTTCGATCCAGTCGGCTTCCAGTCCGACTTTGACGTCGATCTGCCCGGCGTATTGGGCCTGCAGCGCCAACGCTTCTTGTACATAGTGCGGCAGTTCCGCTACTGGCATCGCCGAGCCCGGAACGATCTTCTCCGGCGGCAGGTGCAGAATCGGCTGGTGATCGCTCAGCCCCAGCTCCTTGACACCCTTCGCGATCGCCGCCTGCACATAGTCTTTCAGCTCGCCCACCGCATGCCCGCAGCGGACGTGATGGGTATGATAATCGACCAGCATCGGCCGAGCCCCCTTTCATACGTTACCATAATAAAGAGTATATCATAGGCTCAAATGATTTCACGGGACTCGCCCCTAAAAATTTGCGAGGACGGACATAAAATGACGCGCAATTCCGTAAACTCTTTCGTGACATCGACATTTCAATTTTGGAAAAGAGGTGGATGCTCGTGCCGCGTATGATCAGCCATGAAAGTTACGAAGAATCCAGATCCCGATTTGTTACCTTGGTCACCGAGAACTCACAATATGATCTGGTGATCAACTACTCGTCGCATTTTCTTGGCAAAGCGCTCATTTTGCATATTCAGACCAATCTGTTCGGCATTTTTGACATTCATGACATTCGCGACTGCGCAACATTCGCTGCCAAGCTTGGCATCTTGCATCTCGAAGACGCGGAGCATGTGAGTGACTACCTCGAAGATGTGATGCCGATGATCTATACCCCCACTCAATACTGAGCACGATACCCTGCCAAACGCACAAGAAGAGGAGAGCCTCTCCTCTTCTTTTTCTCGTTGGGATGCAGTTACCAAGCCGTCCGGCCGGCCGCTTCTTCCTGTCTTCTGTGCTCTTCTATCCGGCGCAGGGCTTGACGAAGGCTGGCCATCGTCTCCACCTTGCCGATCATCGACACACCGAGCTGGACGATCGTCTGCGCCACTTCCGGCTGGATGCCGGTGATGATCGAATTCGTTCCCATCAGGCGCAACGCTTTGACGATGTCGAACAGGTGATGCGCCACCATCGTGTCGATCACCATCACGCCGGAGACGTCGAGCACCATGTACTTGGCGCGCAGCTCGGTGATGCGCGCCAAGGCGCCTTCCATGATCTGCTTGGCGCGGTGCGTGTCGATCGCGCCGATCAGCGGCAGGATGCAGGTGTCGTCGGTGACCGGGATCACCGGCACGGCCAGTTCGCCGATCAGATGCTGCTGGGACTGGATCACGACGTCTTTATACGAGATGTAGTGATAGGAAAACCGCTCTTGAAACTGATCGAGCAGGTCGAAAAAGCGCTCTTCCATGCTGTCAAATTCTTCGTAGTCGAGCGTGGCAACGTGCGTTTTGAAATAGGCCGTAAAATAGCGCCGCGCCGTTTTGCGGAAGATGGTAAAGCTCTCCAAAAACGCGTCGATCGACATGTTCGCCTTGGCGCGCTGCGTTCCGTTCGTCTGCGCCCAGTTTTCGATCTCAGAGCTCACGTCTTCCGTCATGCCGCGAATCAGCATTCTCACCAATAACGTGCAGCGCTCCAGCGTTGCGGCCCGCTCCACCAGATCTGCCACCGGATGTGTATACCCCGCCCGCTTGTTCAGATTGGACAAAAACTCTTCCGCGATCCGATCCGTCTGCTGTGTCAAATACTCGATAAATTTCCGTCGCCATGCCATCAAGGATCGTCCCCTCTCTGCCAAATTATCATCATCTATATGAAAGACTGCCGTTCTTCATGCAGAGGAATACTTCTCGATCCTGCCGTGATTTTCCTATCGCTTTCATCAGCTTGAAAAAGGGAGGCCCCGTCGCGGGCCTCCCTCATTTGTTCTGGATGTCCTGTTGCGCATGCCTTGCTTCCAGCAGTTTCAGCACGTCATCGAAAGACAGCTTTTGTTCCTGCAACAGCACGAACAGGTGGTAGATCAGGTCGCCCGCTTCGGCGGTCAGCTCGGTGCGGTCGCCTTTCATGGCGGCGATGACCACTTCGGCGGACTCTTCGCCGATTTTTTTCAAGATCTTCTCTCGCCCTTTTTCGAACAGGTAGGTGGTGTACGCTCCCTCTGGGCGCTCGGCCTCGCGGTCGGCGATGGTGGCGAGCAGTTCGTCGAGGATCGCATAGCGGTGTCCTGCACTGCGTTCGGCGGCAGCAACGCCCAGCGCGGTTGCGAAGAAGCAGCTGTAGGAGCCGGTGTGGCAGGCCGGACCGTGCTGCTGCACTTCACAGAGCAGCGTGTCGCGGTCGCAGTCATAGCACAAGCGCACGACCTGCTGCACATGTCCGGACGTCGCCCCTTTGTGCCACAGCTCCTGCCGCGAGCGCGACCAGAACCAGGTCTGCCCCGTCGCGACCGTCTTTGCGATCGACTCGCGGTTCATGTAGGCGAGCATCAGCACTTCCCGGCTCTGCACGTCCTGCACGATGCAGGGGATCAGCCCGGTCGCTTCGTCATATTTCAAATCGTCGATCCACGCCGCACTCATCTCACGCTTACCTCCCGCTCTTTCAGATAGTCCTTCACATCTTCCACCGTCAGCTCCTGGAAGTGGAAAATTGACGCGGCCAGCGCCGCATCCGCTTTGCCGTCGGTGAACACTTCATAAAAGTGGGCCAGTTCGCCCGCCCCGCCCGAGGCGATCACCGGGATGCGCACCGCTTCCGACACGCGGCGGGTGAATTCGAGGTCAAAGCCGCTTTTCTGCCCGTCCTGATCGAACGAGGTCAGCAGGATCTCCCCCGCCCCGCGCCGTTCCATCTCTTTCGCCCAAAGGATCGCCGACAGCCCGGTCGCCTTTTTCCCGGCGTGGATCATCACTTCCCAGTCCTGCTTGTCCGGGTCCCATCTGCCGTCGATGGAGACGACGATGCACTGCGCGCCAAACCTTTTCGCCGCTTCGGTCACGAATTGCGGATTCTTCACGGCGGCGGTGTTGATGCCGACTTTGTCCGCGCCTGCCTTGAGCAGTTCGCGAATGTCCTCCACAGTCGAGACCCCGCCGCCGACGGTGAACGGGATGAACACCCCATCGGCGGTGCGGCGCACGATGTCGAGCATCGTGGCGCGGCCTTCGTTCGTCGCCGTGATGTCGAGCAGCACCAGCTCATCGGCGCCCTGCTCCTCATAGATCTTGGCCAGCTCCACCGGGTCGCCGGCGTCGCGCTCGTTGGTCAGGAAGGAGACGTTTTTCACGACCCGCCCGTTTTTGATGTCAAAACAAGGGATGATGCGTTTGGTCAGCATGAGGCGTCCACCTCGCGAATCGCTTCGGTCAGCTCAATGTTGCCGTTGTAGAGCGCTTTGCCGATGATCGAGCCGATCACGCCGCGACCCCGGTATTTCGCCAGCTCCAGCAGGTCGTTCGTCTCTTTGATCCCGCCCGATGCGATCACGCCAAGACCGGTCTGTTCCGCCATCTCGACGATCGCCGGGAGGTTCGGTCCGGTCAGCGTGCCGTCGCGGGCGATGTCGGTGAAGATCACGCGCGAGGCTCCCGCTGCCTTCAGCTCGCGCCCGAGCTCCACCGCCGTCACATCGGACGTCTCCAGCCAGCCGTTCACGGCGACCCGCCCGTCCTTCGCGTCGATGCCGATCATGATCCGCTCCCCGTACTCCTGCAGCGCCGCCCGGACAAAATCGGGCTGGTTCACCGCCGCCGTGCCGAGGATCGCCCGCACCACGCCGAGCGAAAACAGAGCTTCCAGCGTCTCGCCCGTGCGGATGCCGCCGCCGACCTGCACCGGCCGGCCAAATGCGCTGACGATCTCCGCAATCACCGGGTGGTTCTTGGGTGACCCTTCCTTGGCCCCGTCCAGATCGACGACGTGCAGGAACTGCGCGCCCGCCGCACGGAAACGGCCGGCCACCGCCGCCGGATCGTCATCATAGACGGTCATCTGCTCATAATCCCCTTTGTAGAGGCGCACCGCCTGGCCGCCGCGCAGGTCGATCGCCGGGTATAACATAAATTCGCTCATGCTGTTGCTCCTTCACGCACCAGTTTGACAAAATTGCTCAAGAGCTGCAGCCCGACCCGGCTCGATTTTTCCGGGTGGAACTGGATGCCCCAGACGTTGCCCCGGCCGACGATGCCGGGCACTTCTCCGTAGTAGCCGGTCGTGGCCAGCACGACGCTGCGGTCGGCAGGCTCCACGAACAGCGAGTGCACCCAATACACGTAGTCGCCGTTCTCCACCCCTTGGAGCAGCAGACTTTCCCTGTGCAAGGTCAGATCATTCCACCCGATGTGCGGAATCTTGAAATCGCCTTGAAACTGCTTCACCTGCCCGGGGATCAGATTCAGCCCCTGGTGCAGCCCGTGTTCCTCGCTGCTCGAAAACAGCAGCTGCATGCCGAGACAGATGCCCAACAGCGGCGTTCCGGCCGCCGCCACATCCCGAATCGCCGCGTCCAGACCCAGTTGTTGCAGATGGTCCATCGCGTCGCCGAACGCCCCCACGCCCGGCAGCACGACGCCGGCCGCCCGTTTGACCAGCTCCGGGTCTCCGCTGACGACAACCTCCGCGCCAAGCGTTGCCAATGCTTTTTCCACCGAGCGCAAGTTGCCCATCCCGTAGTCGATCACCGCGATCATCTACAGCACCCCCTTGGTCGAAGGAATCCCCTTCAGCTTCGGGTCGAGCGACACCGCTTCCGCCAGCGCGCCGCCAAACGCTTTGAAGATCGCTTCGATCATGTGATGCGTGTTCGTACCGTAGGGCACGTTGATGTGCAAGGTCACGCCCGCATTGCCCGCAAAGGCGCGGAAGAACTCTTCGACCAGCTCGGTGTTGAACGTGCCGACATACTCTTTCGGGAATGCGGCGTGAAAGACGAGGAAGGAGCGGCCGGAGATGTCGAGCGTCACTTGCGCCAACGCTTCATCCATCGGCGCGAAGCGGTTGCCGTAGCGGCGAATGCCCTGTTTGTCGCCGATCGCCTCGCGAAACGCCAGTCCCAGCGCGATCCCGATGTCCTCGACGGTGTGGTGGTCGTCGATGTCGGTGTCGCCGCGGGCGGCGACGTTCAGGTCAAAGCCGCCATGCTTCGCGAACAGGTCGAGCATATGCCGCAGAAACGGCACCGGGATCTCCAGCTCGCGGTCGCCCGCCCCGTCGAGGTGCAGCGAGAGTTGAATCTGCGTTTCGGTCGTGTCTCGTTTGATCGTTGCAACACGTTCTGCCATCTTAGCGTTCCTCCCGTTCTTTCTCCAAGCGCACCCGAATCGCATTGGCGTGCGCCGTCAAGCCTTCCGCTTCGGCGAGCGCGATCACGTGGTGCCCGTTTTTCAGCAGCGCGTCCTTGCCGTAGCAGATCAGGGATGATTTTTTGATAAAATCATCGACGCTGAGCGGCGAGGAAAAGCGGGCCGTCCCGCTCGTCGGCAAGGTGTGGTTGGGCCCGGCAAAATAGTCGCCGACCGGCTCCGGCGAGTAGGGCCCGACAAAGATCGCTCCGGCGTTTTCGATCCGCCCGACCAGACGCAGCGGATCTTCTGTCAGCAGCTCTAAGTGCTCCGGCGCGATGCGGTTGGACAGTTCGAGCGCCTCATCGAGCGTCTCGGTGATGACGATCGCGCCGTACCCCCGGATCGACGCTTCGGCGATCTCGCGGCGCGGCAACCGCTCCAGCTGCTCGACGAGCGCCTGGGCCACCCGCGCAGCCAGCCCGGCGCTCGGCGTGACGCAGATCGCCGCCGCCAGCGGATCGTGCTCCGCCTGGGACAGCATGTCGGCCGCCACGTAGTCCGGGTCGGCGCTGTCGTCGGCGATGACCAGCACTTCCGACGGCCCGGCGATCATGTCGATCGCCACCTGGCCAAATACCGCCTGCTTGGCCAAGGCGACGTAGATATTGCCAGGCCCGGTGATCTTGTCGACCGGGCGGATCGTCTCCGTGCCGTACGCCAGCGCCCCGACCGCCTGCGCGCCGCCGATGCGGTACGCTTCGGTGATGCCGAGCTCGCGGATCGTCACCAGCACGTTCGGGTCGATCTGCCCGTCCGCAGCGGGCGGTGTGACCAGCACGATCTCCGAGACGCCCGCGACTTGCGCCGGAATCACGTTCATCAGCACCGACGACGGATAGGCGGCGCGCCCGCCCGGCACATAGACGCCGACCCGCCGCAAGGGGCGGATGATCTGCCCGAGCAGGCTGCCGTCCGCGTCGGGCAAGAGCAGCGAGGTGCGCTTCTGCGCTTCATGGTAGCGGCGGATGTTGACGATCGCCGCCCGCAGTGCGGTGAGGAACTCCGGCGCGACCTGCCCGTACGCCGCATCGTACGCGCCGGGCGGAATGCGCAGGTCGTCGAGCACAGCCCCGTCAAACGTTGCCGTGTACGCTTTGACCGCTTCGTCGCCGCGCGCTTTGACGTCGGCCAGGATCGCAAGCACCGCGTCCCGCTGCTCGGCATACACATCTTCCGCCTCGCGCTGCAGCACATAGTCGGCAGCCGGCACCACTTTGATCATCGCAACACTCCCCCTTTCTCCACCACCGCGCGCAGGCGGCGCACAAATTCGTCGATCGCGGCGCTTTTCAGCCGGAAACTCATCCGGTTCGCCACGACGCGCGTCGAGATGTCCATGATGTCCTCCTGCACGACCAGCCCGTTTTCACGAAGCGTCCGCCCCGTCTCCACCACGTCGACGATGCGCTCCGCCAGGCCGATCAGCGGCGCCAGCTCCACCGAACCGTTCAGGAAGATCACTTCCACCTGCTGCCCGCGACTGCGGAAGTAATCGGCCGCGATGCGCGGATATTTGGACGCCACGCGCGGCATCGCCTGATGCGGCTGTTGCTCGGGGAGTCCGGCGACCGACATTTTGCAGCGTCCGATGCCGAGGTCGAGCAGCTCATACAGATCGCGTCCCGCCTCGGTCAGCACGTCTTTCCCGGCGATGCCGACATCGGCCGCCCCGTACTCGACATAGGTCGGTACATCGACCGGCTTGGCCAGAATAAAATCGACCTCCCCGCCTGGACTGCGCAGGATCAGCTTGCGCGAATGAAGCTCCTCCGGCAGCGGCATCCCCGCAGCCGCCATCAGCTTCAGCGTTTCGTCCATGATCCGCCCTTTGGACAGAGCCACCGTCAACCCTTGAATCGTCATCTCCACTCCGCTCCTCTATCCAGAAACACTTATTGCGAAAACATGTGGCAAAAATCGGTATACATCGCCTGCAGCAGCTTGTTCGACTCCAGCAGTCTGCCGCCTTTAAAGGGAATCAGCGTGACATGTTCGGGCGTGACCGTCCGCATCGCTTCCTCCACATCGTGTACGCGCTGGGCGGTGATGATGAACCGCTTCGAGCGCAAAAACGTCGCAAACCCGATCACCGGATAGCGGTCCGCCTCCTCATAGAGGATCAAAAAGCGCTCTTTCGGATCTTTCGGGAACGTCTTCTCCAGCACTTCGAGCACGCGCTCGATCCCGATCATAAAGCCGGTCGCCGGCATCGGCCGCCCGAACTTGCCGAGCAGGTCGTCATAGCGCCCGCCCGAGCAGACCGGGAAGCCGACGTTCGGCGCATACCCTTCGAAGATCGCGCCTGTGTAGTAATGCCGGGACAACAGCAGCCCGAGATCGAGCTGCGCGTACTCCTCCACGTTGTACAGGACGAGGATCTGCCAGATCGTGCGCAGGTTCTCCAGCGCTTCCTGCGCCTGCGCCGAGGAGCTGAGCTGCGCCGCTTCTTCCAGCACGTCGATCCCGCCGCGCAGACGAGGCACGCGCAGCAGCACGTCGCGCGACGCTTCCGCTGCGACTTCCTGTTGCAGCAAGCGCTCATAACTGACGAAATCCTTGTCGGCCAGCGCCGCCGACAGCCGTTCCCGCACGCTCGCCTCTGCGACATGCTCCGCAAACAGCGCTTGCAAAAACTGCACCTGGCCGACGGCGATCCGAAACCCGCGCACCCCGGCCGCTTCCAGCGCCGTCGCCGCCAGCGCGATCACGCCGGCGTCCGCATCGGGCGACGGATCGCCCATCAGCTCCACGCCCGCTTGCGTAAACTCCGCGTCGCGCCCGGCGACAGGGCCCTGCTGGCGGAAAATGCTCGCGTTGTAGGACAGGCGGATCGGCAGCGGGCGCTCTTTCATTAAGGAAGAGACCACCCGGGCGATCGGCGCCGTCATGTCCGGGCGCAGCACGACGGTGCGCCCCGAGCTTTCGATGAATTTGAACAGGTTGTCCTCATCATCACGGAATGCGCCGTTTAAAAACGTATCTGCATATTCGAACGTCGGTGTGACGATCTCTTCATAACCCCAATTGCGAAATACGGTCGCTATCTTTTTCTCAATCTCGCGCTTCCGAGCAGCCAGCGGCGGCAAGACATCGCGCACCCCGCGCGGCTTCTCGAACAGAATCGGTTTCTCCACGTTTTCCACACCTCGATGCTTTAGTCTGCTAATGTACTAAAGAATTGCTATGGCTATCCTAACATGACCGCGTACAGGTGTCAACGCAGGACGCGCCAAGTCGTCAAAACGCCGGCCAGCATCACGTTCGCCGCGACCAACAGATGAATCCACAGCGGCAGCGTGTTCCACATCTTCACATCCCACAGCACGACGAGCGCCGTAAAGATGTAAAATGGCTTGATCATGCTTCCAACACCTCCCTGCAGCTTATCATCCCCCAAAACCCGATGGAAATTTAAAGAGTTACAAATTAACAAAATAACAGTGGCAATTGGGCTTACAATCAGTTAATATAGTTGTATTCGTAAAAACAAAAGGGAGGCGCATCAAGCAATGTCCACGATTTCGAATGAAACGAACAGCAAAAAGAAGTTATCCGAACGTGAACGCCAGATGCAGCAGGAAGTACTGAAACGCTTTCGCTCCAAAGTCAGCCCGTCCTTGGGCAAGTTGGTTAAAGAATCTGACGCTGTAGCTAAACAGTTCATCCCGAGCCCTTATGAAGCGCTTGAATTCGGAACGGAAAAGCCGTTCGAAGAAGGCAAAAACAACCATGGCATCTACGGTCTGGAGCGCATCTACGAAGACCGCGCCGTGCTCACTCCGTATTTTGAATGTTCTGCATATTGCCGCTATTGCTTCAAAAAGACCCGCACCCTGGGTGGCGAAGCGAAGCGCATGACCGACGAAAACATCGATGCGGCGATCGCCTACATCGGCTCTGACGCCCGCATCAAAACAGTTCTGATCACCGGCGGCGACCCGTTCATCGACGCGGAACTGCTCGAGCAGGTGCTGGTGAAAGTGGCGGAGATCCCGCACGTGCGCAACATCCGCGTCGGCACCCGCAACATCCTGTTCCAGCCGGAAGCGATCACCGACGAGCTGGCCGAAATGATCGCCCGCTTCAACCACATCGATTATGAGAATCCGAAAAACTCGCGCAACATCTCGGTCGGCCTGTCGATCAACCATCCGGACGAACTGACGCCGGACGTCATCCGCGCGGCGCAACGCTTCATCTCCCGCGGGATCATCATCCGCGGCCAGACCGTGCTGATGAAAGGCATCAACGACAATCCGGAGACGATCCTCGAGCTGATCTCGATGTTCCTCGCCGTCGGCATCGTGCCGTACTACCTGTTCCACTGCATGCCGGTCGTCGGCGCGAAGCACTTCCGCACCTCGGTGCAAAAAGGGATCGACATCCTCAACGCGATCTCCCGCTTCTCCGGCTCGACCGCGCCGCACTACGTCTACGTCACCCCGATCGGCAAACACCGCGTCGGCCCGGGCCACCAGCTCGAGTACGTGGAAATTGACGGCCTGACCTACATCAAGGCGACCACGCCGTACAAAGCGACCGACTTCCTCGAGTTCTCCGACAACGAGAACCTGCCGCCGCTGCATGAGATCAACGAAGAAGGCTATGTCGTCTCCTACTATTTGGATGGAGATGACAACGAACTGGAGGTTCTGTAAGCATGACGCAGAAAGCTTACGTTTTTATCGAAAACATGTACCCGCTCGTTCTGGCTCGCCGTGCCGTCATGGCGAAAGAGAAAGGGTACCACACCGTGCTGATCTCTCCTGCTCTTTCCGAGCAGGAGAAAAAGGCCATCCATGATTTTGAAACGCAGAAGAACAACAACGTTGCCATCTGGGACCAGTATTTCACCACCGACGATTTCGACCTCGACACGCTGCGCGGCTTCCTGGCCCAGTTCGAAGAAGAAACGCCGGCCGCCGCCTTCATGACATCGATCGGCATGTTCCACAGAGGCGAGCTGGTCGGCTCGAACGTGGCGCTCCTCTGCGAAGAGCGCGGCCTGCCGTCTCCAAATTCGGATGCGGTGTTCCGCTGCAACAACAAATTCCTGATGCGCGACGCGCTCCGCGATCAAGGCGTGCCGACTGTCGACTTCGGTTTGGCGACCGATGAAGTGACGGCGGTGGAACACGCCAACCGCATCGGCTACCCGGTCATTTTGAAGCCGCTCAACGGCGCCGCTTCGCACATGATCGTCAAATGCACGAGTGACGAAGATCTGGTGAACAAGTTCCGCGACGCGATGGTGCGCCTGCCGAACTCGACCAACCTTCAAGCGTACAAGTCGGCGCACAGCTACCCGACGCGCGACGGCGTCGTGATCGACTTCGACCCGCTGCGCTCGATGCTGATCGAGCAGTACATCCCGGGCCGCGAAGCGAGCGTGGAACTGCTGATCACCGAGGATCAGATCTTCCCGCTGCTCGTGCACGACAAAGTGACGATGTCCGAAAAGGAACGCTGCTTCTACGAGCATCTGCTCGTCGTGCCGCCGCAGCGCTTCACCGACGAAGAAGTGCAAGAGATGAAAGACTACGCCGTCGCCGTCGCCAAAGCGGTCGGCTTGAAAAACACCTTCTCCCACGTCGAACTCCGCTACGGCGAGAACGGCATGGGGCCGCAGCTGCTGGAGATCAACCCGCGCATCGGCGGCATGTACGTGCAGGACAGCATCAAAGCGATGGTCGGAATCGACTCGATGTCCACCTGTGTCGAACTTGGCGAAGGCACGTTCCAAGCGGAAGCGGAGTACAAGTCGAGCGAAGAGATCCACGCGATGTTCACGATCTATCCGCCGCACTCCGGTCTGCTGGAGCAAGTTGACGGCTTGGAAGAGCTGGAGAAGCTGCCGGGGATGCTCATGAGCAAGCAGACGATGCCAAACGGCGTGGTCATCCACGCCGAAGACGAAGAGTGCTTCGCCGTCATGTGCTTCCTCAAAGCAGAATCGTACGAGAAGGTCTATGAAATCTATGACCAGGCCTTGGAGATCGTGAAGTTCACCGTCAACCCGAACATCACCTCCAAGGAGGAAGCGGCGAACGTATGACGACAGCCGTCCAAACGCCGGATCACAAAAAAGTCTTCCGGCATCTGTACCAGCTGACAGCAGGCAAGACGATTTCCGACATTGGCAACAACTTTGACATGGTTGCGCTCAACATGTTCGTCTACCTGCTGACAGACAGCGCCGTCTACATGGGCTTGTTTATGGCGGTGCGCCTGGCCGGCGCGTTTGTCGCCGGTTTTTACGCCGGCATTCTCGCCGACCGAATGAATCGCAAACACCTGATGATCCTCTCCGACTTCGGACGGTCGGCCGCCTTGCTGGCGATCGTCCTGACGCCGACCGATTATCAGTTCTACGTGCTCATCCCGCTCACGTTTATCATGGGCTGCCTCTCCACGCTGTTTGGCGTGTGTCTGCAGTCCAGCATCCCTGCCATCGTCGGCAAAGAGAACATCGTCAAGGCCAACGCAGTGTTGACCGCCTGGGGTTCGGTGGCGATGGTGATCGGTCTGTTCGGCGCCGGGATGCTGCTCGGCAAGGTGTCGTATGAGACGGTGTTTCTGATCGACGCCTGCACGTACGTCCTGTCGGCGCTGAACTTGCTGTCGATCCCGCTGCGCACGAATGAAGAGCGCGCAGTGGGCGCGACGAAGGAGAAGAACATGTCGTTCTTCGCCGAGTTCAAGCTGATCTATGTCTACCTGCGCACCGTTCCGATCCTCTTGTCCTTGATGGCGATCCGCCTGATCGACACGTTCGGCTCGGCGGCGCACAACGTCGGCATGCCGATCTTCTCGTCGCAGCTCAGGCCGGACCAGCCCTCGTTCTACATGGGGATCATCTGGGGCGTCTGGGGCATCGGCAACCTGATCGGCTCGCGGATCATGGCCAAGAAGTTCACCGGCAATGACACTTCGATCAACGAGCGGGCCTTCGGGATCGCGACGTTCTTCATGTCGCTGTTCTTCATCCTGCTGTTCTTCGAGAGCCCGATCTACATCATCTTGCTCTTCGCAGCGCTGGCCGGGATTGCAGACGGCGTGTCGGCGATCGTGTACGCCACCCGCCTGCAGCAGACGCCGGATGAGAAGCGCGGCCGCATGTTCGGTGTTTCCACGACGCTGCAGACGGTCGGTTTCGCCGTCGGGATGGTCATCTGCTCGCCGCTGTTTGAAATTTTCAAACCCGTAGCGGTCGTCGGCATGCTGCACGGACTGCCGATGATCATGGCGCTGCTGTTCACCTTGTATTATTTCGGGAAGTGGAAGCTAAACCGCACGGTCAAGACAGAAAACAGCCACGATGTCGCTTAGACATCGTGGCTGTTTCTCGTTAGGAACACGAAGACGCCGCTCTGCTGTTTCCTCTTCTGTCGATTCTGCGAAGCAGGCCCCCCGGCCGAACAGCGGGCGTCTCCTGCCCGTAATTTTCTACACCTGCTACTTTATTCCTGCCATCGACTTGGTAAAATTGTCCTACCAGGCAGGTTTGCACTGGTGATTTGATAAAGTAGTATGTATAATATGATTAATAATCACTTCATCACTTTATACTTATTGGAGGTCAATCGATGAGCCGCCCGAAAGCTGTCGTCTTTATTGACAATAACATGCCGCTGACACTTACGCTCCGCGCCGCCTATGCCCAAGACCAAGGTTATCTCACCTTCCTCGTGTCGCCCGAATTTGAAGAGCACGTGCTCGCCCTCATTGACAATTTTGTCGTCAACAAGCGCGAAGGCATTCCGCTCTACACACGCCGTTACGCCACGCAGGACTTCGACCGGACGACCCTGCAGAACATCCTCGCCGAAATCGAGCAGGAAGCCGACATCGCCGGTATGATCACCGGCAACGGGCCGTTCTGCAAAGACGGTCTGGTCTGTGCCCACGTTGCCGCGCTGGCTGCGGAGCGCGGCCTGCCTTCTCAAGGCGAAGCAGCGCTGTATCTCGCCAACAACAAGTACCTGATGCGCGACAAGTTCCGCGCGACCGGGGTCAACACGATCGATTTCGGACTCGCCCTCGATGAAGCGTCGGCGGCGGCCGAAGCCAACCGCATCGGCTACCCCGTGCTGATGAAGCCGATCAACGGCGTCGCGTCGCATCTGATCATGAAATGCAACAGCGCAGAAGAAGTGGTCGCCAACTTCCGCCATGCGATGGAGAAGCTGCCCGGCTCCACTTTCCAATCCTTCTATGAAGGGGCACACTCCTTCCCGAACGCCCAAGGTGAGCTGGTGCATTTCGATCCGATGCGCTGCCTGCTCCTCGAGCAATACATCCCGGGCCGTGAAGTGGCGGTGGAAGTCCTGATCACCGAAGACCGCTACATCCCGCTCGTGGTGCAGGACAAGGCGGTGCTGACCGAGGACGGGCGCAGCGTATACGAAGACCTGCTGATCACCCCGCCGGTGCGCTTCACAGAAGAGGAGTGCCGCGAACTGGAAGCTTGTGCCGTCGCAGCGGCGCAGGCGATCGGACTGAAAAATTCGATCGCGCACATCGAGCTGCGCTACGGCGAAAACGGCCTCGGGCCGCAAGTGCTCGAGATCAACTCGCGGATTGGCGGCGGCTTTACGCATGAAGTCTTGCGCTCGATCGTCGACGTGGATTATGTCAGCACGTACGTCGAGCTGATGACCGGCACCTACCAGGCGAAAGCGCACTACGAGCGCAAAAACGATCCGCACGGCTTCTTCATCCTGTTCGCCCCGCACGCCGGTTTCTACGAATCGATCGAAGGGCTCGACGAATTGAAAGCGATGCCGGGCGTGATCAGCACGATGCAGCCGTTCCCGGTCGGCTCGCAGATCTCCGGCGACGAAGAAGAGGTGTTTCTGCTGATGGCGTGGATGAAAGTCGACAACTACGAGCATCTGCTGTCCACCTATCAGAAAGCGAAAGAGATCATCAAATTCAAGATTACGCCGAACGAGACCTCCGTGCAGGCCTAAACAAAAACCCTCTCCGTGTTTGCGGAGAGGGTTTTGCGAGCTTAATGCAAGATCGTGCTGGTATCATCTTCCGGCGCTTCTGCCGCCTCGTCCGCTTCGACCAGTCGGCCGCGCGGCGGGGTCATGTCGACGCCTTCGCGGATCACGCGGATCGGGTTGCCGCCGACAAAGGCGCCTGGCGCCACATCGCGGTTGACGACGGAGCCGGCAGCGATCACCGCACCGTCGCCGATCGTGATGCCGGGGAGCAGGGTCGAGTTGGCCCCGATCATCACGTTGTCGCCGATGATGACACGGCCGAGGCGGTATTCGTCGGTCAGGTATTCATGAGCGAGGATCGTCGTGTTGTAGCCGATGATCGTGTTGCGGCCCACAGAGATCAGCTCCGGGAACATCACATCCATCATCACCATCAAAGCGACCGCCGTATCCTCGCCGACCTCCATGCCCAAAAAGGTGCGGTAGAGCCAATTTTTCAGCTTCAAAAACGGCGTGTAGCGGGAGATCTGAATCACCGCAAAGTTCTTCACGACCTTCCAAAAGCTGACCGTCTTATAAATCTGCCACAGGGCGTTCGACCCTTCGACAGGATAACGAACCGTATTGCGCATGAGGTCACCTCGTTCCGAGAATCGTCGCTTCCAACTCCTGCATGGTGTGGACCAGATAGTCCGGCCGATGCGGCAACAGCCCCTCTGCTCCGCGCAGGCTCCACGCGACCGCAGCCGTCTTGACGCCGGCCGCCTGGCCGCCGAGGATGTCATACGGCGAATCTCCGACCATCAGCGTGGCGGCCGGGTCGGCGCCCAGCAGGTTCATCGCCAGCAGCAGCGGATCGGGATGCGGCTTGTGCTTCTCGGTGTCGTCCGCCGTGACAAACGCGTCAAAATACGGCCCGATGCCGACCAGATCCCACCCCATTTTGGCGGTCAGGCGCATCTTCGAGGTGACGATCGCCAGCTTCACCCCGGCTTGGTGCAGGCGCTGGAGCACCGCTTTGACCTCCGGGAACTCGGTGACGAGCTCATCATGCTGCGCGATGTTAAACTTGCGGTACGTCTCGACCAGTTCCTTGGAGCGGCCCGGCACGAAGCGCTCCATCTGGTCGACCAGCGCTTCGCCCATATGCGGCATCACGTCGGCGCGGGTATATTGCCCCGGCACGTGCAAGTCGAGGGCGTGTTCAAAAGAGCGCAGGATCAGTTCATTCGTATCGAGCAGCGTTCCGTCCAAATCAAACAGGACATAGCGGTAGTTCATCTCACGTACCTCCCTTGCTGTGTATTAGCTGTGTATTGGCTCTGTCATCGCTACGAGACGGCGCTCTTGCTTTCGGCCACGAGAGCTGGCTGCTTTTTCGCGCGCCAGATGCGGGCGAGCAGGAACGTCACGACCAGCGCTGCCAGCAGGCGGATCGCCAGCAGGTACCAGCCGTTGACGCCGAGCGGCAGGAAAATCAGCGTATCCTCGACCACGGCGTGGCAGAGCACGAGGAAGACCATCAGCAGGTACAGCTCGCGTTTTTGCATCGGCTTCTCCCGCGATGCTTCCAAGATCACGCCCGCGCCGTACGCGAGGCCAAACCAGATGCCGGCCAGAAAGGGGATTGCCGCATGTTCCGACAGGCCGAGCACCCGCATCAGCGGGGTCATCTTCAGCGCCAGGCGGTCGAGCGTCTTGCGCTCCTTGAGCACTTGGATGATCATCATCAGCGGGATGACGATCAGCGCCAGTTGCCCGACCGCTTTCCCCATCGTCCACCCGATCTCCCCAAGCAAGGTCAGCACCGGCATCTCCCAGAGGTAGGCGAGGTGCGTATACGACCCGGCCACCGTGCCCACCGCGTTGCCAAGCGCCAGATGCAGCGCCGCGCCGCCGAGAAATGCCATGGCGATCCGCACGCCGACGACGATCAATGCGTTCAGGCCGAGCCGCTTGGCCACCGCCGTCTCCACGAATAAGTTGTGGCAAAACGACAGCATCACGCACAGAATCAGTATCTCCGGCGACGTCAGCGCCAGCGAAAACATCGCGCCGATCGCCGCATATAAATTCAAAATAAAGCCGAGTGCCAACACGATCGCCGCTTCGCCCGGCAGACCGACCAGCCCCATCAAAGGCGCAAACAAATGCACGATCCATTCGATGACGGGCGTATGCTTGAGCAGCGACACGATCAGCGTGATCGGCACGATCACTTTCCCCAGCACCCATGTGGTCCGCAGACCGGACTGCCAGCCACGGTACAAAACGCCTTGCAACACCCTCACCTCCAGGAAAAACTCATTGCTCAATTATAGCATAAAGAGGCCCGTATCTTACACGGACCTCTCCAAACACATTCGTTTACATATACGGAGCCGGGTTGACCTGTACACCGCCGATGCGCACTTCATAATGCAAGTGTGAGCCTGTCGACCAGCCGGTGGAACCGACGCCGCCGATGTATTGGCCTTTGCCGACCGCCTGGCCCGGCGAGACGGACATCGAGCTCAGATGCCCATACAGCGTCTCCACGCCATTGCCATGCGAGATGCGGATGCAGTAGCCGTAACCGTCGCCCGCATCGCCGACCCAGATGACCGTGCCGGAGTTCGAAGCGTAGACCGGCGTGCCCGTGCCCGCCGCGATGTCGATCGCGAGGTGCGGACGGCCGCCGCGGTTCTCGCCATAGTAGGACGAGATATAACCGCCGCCGACCGGATACGCCCAACCGCCGCCGCCGACAGCGGTCGCCGGACCGCTGTACGCGCCGTAGGTCGGCTTTTCCTTGGTGCCCTTGGCGATAATTTCCTTCACCGGTTTGGAAACCACTTCTTCCTGCAATACGTCTTCCTTGATGACGATCCCGTTTTTCCTGGTGACTTTCACGACTTGCTTCACCTTGCCGGTCGCGCCTTCCTGGATGACTTCTTCTTCGCCTTCGTACATCGAGTTGTCCTCTTTGTACTCGACTTCGTAGTTCTTGGTCAGTTCGCGCTTGACTTCGGTCACCGTCTGTACGGAGATCAGCGGCTCTTTCGCCACGAGGTTGATCTCCTGACCTTCGCCGATCGCGTCGATGTTGGCGATGTTCGGGTTCGCATCACTCAGCTGCTCCACCGTCATCTTGTTTTTCAGCGCGATGTCCCAGAGGGAATCGCCGCGCGATACCACGTACTTGCGCTGCTCGTTGACGCCTTCGGCGATCAGCTTGAACGCCGCATCAAACGGGGTGACTCGCTGCACTTCTGTTTTGACCTTGATGAAATCGACTTGCTCCGCAAGCGAGACGTCCGCCTGCTCGCCCGGCTTGACGTATTGCGCCTTCAGCTGGTCGATCAGCTTCTTGGCGGTCTCTTCGTCCTGCACGGTGACGATGTCGCGGCCGTTGACGCGCACAGCGACCAGCTCCGCATACTCCTTCGTCGATTCGACGATCGCTTCGGCGATGTAGATCTCGTCGGTCGACTGGACATGCTGGTTGACCGGCTGGAACTTGACGCTCGCCTTCATTTCGCTGCCGAGCGATTCGATCGTCGTTTCGATCGCCGCTTTATCCTCGACCACACCGTAATACTGACCGTCTATGTACACGCGATAAACATGTTCTGTAGCGGCTACTTTTTCCGAAAATGTATATACACCGACCGAAGTCAGCAACAATACTGCCAGAGCTGCCATCGAATTGCGAAGATGGAACGTGCCTTTTACCTCCGCAATGCAATCTGCCTTTACCTGATCCCAATTGATGTTTTTGATATAGTTTCTTACTCCTGTAATGCTGCCAGCCACAACTGTACGACCGCGGTCGTTGATTCTCTCTGTCAGCTTACCCATGATATCCCTCCCTAACAACGCCCCATCACACTCACCCAAAATGCGAACTTTAGTTCGCAATTACCCATGGTTTTAGACGGACATTAACAGTTATAAAATCCGATAGTTTGTATTCGACAAATTACTACACGTTCCTTCCAAAATCACGAAAAAAGTAAAATTTGTGACCTGCTCATAAATAAAAAAAGAGTCTCCTCAGTCGAGGAAACTCTCCGGGTTCATCGTCTTCAACATCTTCTCTGACAAGTCTCGCGCCGCATTGTAGCCCATCCGTTTCAGCCGCTGATTCATCGCTGCCACTTCGAGAATCACCGCCAAGTTACGACCTGGTCTTACGGGCAGGGTCAACAGCGGAACGTCGACATCGAGGATTTTGATCGTCTCTTCATCGAGCCCGAGGCGGTCGTACGCGACATTGTCTTCCCACATCGTCAGCTTGATCACCAATTCGAGGTCTTTGTGCGTGCGAATCGCACCGGCGCCAAACAAAGTCATCACGTTCAGCACGCCGAGGCCCCGGATTTCGATCAGGTGGCGCAGCATCTCCGGCGAGGTGCCTTCGAGCTGCGTGTCGGCGATGTTGCGAATCTCCACCGCGTCGTCCGCGACGAGGCGATGGCCGCGCTTGACCAGTTCCAGAGCCGTTTCGCTCTTCCCGATGCCGCTCGCGCCGGTGATCAGGATGCCGATGCCGTAGACATCGACCAGCACGCCATGCAGGAGCGTCTCCTTGGCCAGCTTTTTGTCGAGGTAGGACTGCAGGCGGCCGGTCAGTTTGGTCGTCGACAGCTCGGTGCGCAGGATCGGCACGCGGTATTTGACGGCCGCGTCGAGAAGCGACGGGGACACTTCCATGCCGCGGGCGAGGATCAGGCACGGCGTCTGCTCATACGAGCAGAGCTGTTCGGCGCGCTCCCGCTGCTGCGCCTCGCCCATCCCTTCAAAAAAGGTCATCTCGGTGCGCCCCATCACCTGCACGCGCTCCGCCGGGTGATAGGTGAAAAATCCGGCCAGGGCCAGCCCCGGACGGTTGATGTCCGACACGGCGGTCAGACGGCTCATGTCGGCCGTTTCATTGATCAGCTCCAGCTCAAAGTCGCGACGCAGCTCCGCGGTGGAGATGGTCTTCGGCATCATTTTGCGTCACCGTAGACGGTGCGGCCCCACGCGATCGTTTTCGCCAAGCCGTCGCGCAAGCTGGTCTCCGGCTTCCAGCCGAGCTCGGCAGCGGCCAGCTGATTGCTCATCGTGCTGTGGTAGATGTCGCCGACCCGCGCCGGACCGTGCGTCGCTTCGAGCGGGTACCCGGTCAGCTCTTTCATCGTCACGTACAGCTCGCTTACCGACACCCGGGTCGCCGTCGAGATGTTGACGGTGAGCTTTTTCTCCGAGGTCAGCGCGATCAGATTGGCCTGTGCCACATCGCCGATATAGATATAGTCGCGGGTCGCGCCGCCGTCGCCTTCGATGTTGACCGGCTGGCCCTTGATCATCTGTTCCAGGAAGATCGAGACCACGCCGCCTTCGCCGAAGCGGCCTTGGCGCGGGCCGTAGATGTTGGCGTAGCGGAGGATCGTATAGTTGACGCCGTACAGTTCCCCGTACATGCGGATGTAGTCTTCGTTCACTTTTTTGCTCAAGCCATAGAACGACATCGGGTTGAGCGGATGCTGTTCATCGAGCGGCAGGTATTCGGGCGTGCCGTATTCGGCAGCCGAGGCGGCGAAGACGATCTTCAAGCCGAACTTGCGCGCCGCTTCGAGGACGTGGATCGTGCCCATGATGTTGATCTCTGCGTCGAGGCCCGGGTCTTTGATCGACAAGGGCACTTTGATCTGCGCCGCCTGGTGGGAGATGGCTTCGATGCCTTCCCGCTCGATCAGGTCATGCAGTGCGGGATCATTGATGTCCATTTCATAAAACTTGGCTTGGGGGTTGAGGTTGGCTTTCGACCCGGTGAACAGGTTGTCCACCACCACGACCTCATGTCCGGCCGCAATCAGTGTGTCGACGATGTGCGATCCGGCAAAACCGGCCCCGCCCGTCACGAGAATCTTCATCGTATGTAGTCCCTCCATCGTCCCTGTGGACATGCTTTTTCTTTTACAGGTATCATATCTTGTTTTGTCCAAAAACAAAAGGAGCGGAAAGATCCGCTCCTTTTTCTTGCAACCTGTCATCTCTGGTCTGCAAGAGTCATAGACATAGGACAAATGCTTAGTGCTCCTTGCCTTTCGCATTCGCATTGCCCATCGTGCGTTCGGTGGCTGAGTCGATCAGCTTTTGTGTGCGCTCGGCAAACTCGGTGAGCGTTTCCGGGGCGAGCGAGTCATAGTCTTTGACTTGCTCGAGCGCGCCGAGCATCAGGTTGATCAGGCGCACCATCGATTCTGTATCATCTTCAAGGACGAGCGGAGTGTCGTCGTTGCGCAGCACTTTCATGTTCAGATAAGGGCCGCCGAATTCCGGCTTGGTCACGGCAAACGAGCACTTGTGCCAGCCGAGCGGATAGTGCACGCGGCGGCGGAACGCTTTAAAGACCGGACCGAAGCGGGCGACCAGATAGCGCAGATACTGCACGGCCTGCTCGTCGTAGCCGGCTTCCTGCAGCTCTTCGATCTCCTCGTGCGTCTCGAGCAGGCGCAGCGAAGCGACAATCGCCTCCGCGATGTGCGGGCCGGTCAAAATCGAAAGCCCTTGCTCGATGTCGTGCGCCTCCATCTGAGAGCGGGACAGCTGTTCCTGGATCACCGATTCGATCTGCGAACGAAGCGCGGGCTCTACGCGAAGCCGCGTCGAAAGCTCGACCACGCCTTGATCAATATAGCGCACAAACTCTTGCGATAAACGCTCATGCTTCCAATTTCCCATCGACAAACTCCTTATCTTCCGATCGTACGTTTCTTCACAACATCCTACTAAAGCAGAAGGCAAAACGCAAGCTCCAGTTCATTTTACATCATTAATACTACTTTCTGAATAATGAGGTGTCAACGGAACATGGCTGAGAAACTTTTCCTCCTGCTGCTTTTGACAGGCGCGTCGCTTTTGATCGGCGCGGTGCTGTACAGTTTGGCCCGACACGGCCGCAACCTGCGGCGGTTCCGGGAGCGTCAGGTGTTCTACACCGACCTGCACCGCTTCGCCGTCCTGATCGTCACCGCCTTCGCGCTCTACCTGTTCGAGACCCGCATCCCGCTCTGGAGCACGCTGTCCGGCGTCCCCGACGCCATCCCGCTCTTCGCGTCCACCGCCCTGCCTGCGCTCCTGTTGTGCCTGCTCGCCGGCCGCTGGTACCTCGGCTTCCCGGCCGCCCTGCTCGTCGAGTGGTGCGTGCTTCAGTCGGGCGGACAGACGCAGTACTTCCTGCAAAATGCGACGCTGTCACTGGCCGGATTGCTCCTGTATCTGCTGTACACCATGTCGCTTCGGGCTGAGCAGAAGCGCAGCACCGAACATCGCGCCTTAACACGTTTCCTCGCAGGAAAAAAAGAGCATGGAGAGGAACCGAACAAGACGGCGGCGAGCTGATCCTGCGGTTGATCCTGCTGGCAGACATGCGCTGTTGCAGCAAGCATTGCGGCCTTCTGAAACCAAAGAGCAGGCTTCCTAAAAAGCCTGCTCTTTTTGTTGCTTACGACTCCACCGCCACTTTCGTTTGCTGCTTGGCGCGGGCTTTATCGCGTTCGAGGATCGGGCCGAGGAACTTGCCGGTCCACGACTCGGCGATCTTGGCGATCTGCTCCGGGGTGCCGGTGCCGACAACGGTGCCGCCTTTGTCGCCGCCTTCCGGACCGAGGTCGACCAGATAGTCGGCCGTCTTGATCACATCAAGGTTATGCTCGATGACGATAACCGATTCCCCGCTTTCCACCAAACGCTGCAAAACGGTCAGCAAACGGTCGATATCGGCCGTGTGCAAACCGGTCGTCGGTTCATCCAAAATGTACACGGTGCGCCCGGTGCTGCGGCGATGTAATTCAGAAGCCAGTTTCACCCGCTGCGCTTCCCCGCCGGACAATGTGGTCGCCGGCTGTCCCAGACGGACATACCCGAGCCCCACATCATGCAAGGTCTGCATCTTGCGCGCGATCTTCGGCACGTTTTTGAAAAATTCAACGGCGTCTTCCACCGTCAGATCCAACACGTCGGCAATGCTTTTGCCTTTGTATTTGACTTCCAGAGTTTCACGATTGTATCGCTTGCCTTTGCAGATCTCGCAAGGCACGTACACGTCGGGCAGGAAATGCATCTCGATCTTGATGATCCCGTCGCCTTTGCACGCTTCGCAGCGCCCGCCTTTGACGTTAAACGAGAACCGGCCTTTTTTGTACCCGCGCATCTTCGCTTCGTTCGTCGTCGCGAACACGTCGCGAATGTCGTCAAAAACGCCCGTATACGTCGCTGGGTTCGAACGCGGCGTGCGCCCGATCGGCGACTGGTCGATGTCGATGATCTTGTCGAGCTGATCCAGCCCTTCGATCGTCTTGTGCGCGCCCGGCTTGGTCTTCGCCCCGTTCAGGTGCATCGCCAGCGATTTTTTCAAGATTTCGTTGACCAGCGTCGACTTGCCGGAGCCGGACACGCCCGTTACGCAAGTGAACAAGCCGACCGGGAACTTCACGGAGATGTTCTTCAGGTTGTTCTCCTTCGCGCCGACCACCTTGATCCACTTGTCGCCCGGCTTGCGGCGCTCTTCCGGCACGGGGATGAACTTGCGCCCGCTCAGGTACGCCCCGGTCATCGAGTTCTCATCGGCCATCACCTCGGCCGGCGTCCCTTGCGAGACGATCGTCCCGCCGTGCACACCGGCTCCAGGTCCGATGTCGATGATGTAATCGCAGGCCAGCATCGTGTCTTCATCGTGCTCGACGACGATCAGCGTGTTCCCGAGGTTGCGCATGTGCACCAGCGTGTTGATCAGCCGCTCGTTGTCGCGCTGATGCAGTCCGATCGACGGCTCGTCGAGGATGTACAGCACGCCCATCAGGGACGACCCGATCTGCGTCGCCAGGCGAATCCGCTGCGCCTCGCCGCCGGACAGCGTGCCGGCCGAGCGGGACAGGTTGAGGTAATCGAGCCCGACGTCGCGCAGGAAGCCGAGGCGCGCCTCGATCTCTTTCAAGATCAGGCGGGCGATCGTCATCTCCTTCTCCGATAAGGACAGGCCGCTGAAGTAGTGGAGCGCGTCGATGACCGACAGCCCGGTGACAAACGAGATGTTCTCCCCGCCGATCGTCACGGCGAGGCTCTCCGGGCGCAGGCGCTTGCCTTTGCAGGCCGGGCACGGCTTGGCGCTCATGTAGGCTTCGATAAACTCGCGCACATAGTCGGAGACCGTCTCTTTGTAGCGGCGTTCGAGGTTCGGAATGACCCCTTCGTACTCCAACTCGGCGATCTTCGACTGCCCGAAATCATTTTCATATTTGAACTTGATCTTGTCGCCTTGGCTGCCGTACAGCAACATCTTCAGCTTCTCGTCCGGCACATCGCGCAGCGGCATCTTCGTGTCGACCTCATAATACTTCGCCGCGGCATCGAGCAGTTGCGGGTAGTAGTTGGAGGTGCGTCCCTGCCACGGCTCGATCGCGTCTTCGGCGAGCGACTTCGACCAGTCCGGAACCACGAGGTCCGGGTCGATCTCCATGTTCGTGCCGAGGCCGGCGCAGGTCTCGCAGGCGCCAAACGGCGAGTTGAACGAGAACATCCGCGGGGCCAGCTCGGGCACCGAGAAGCCGCATTCCGGGCAGGACAGATTAGAGGAGAACAGCATCTCTTCCCCGTCGACGATGCCGACGATCACCGTGCCTTCGGCGAGCTTGAGCGCCGTTTCCAGCGAGTCGGCGAGGCGGGTCTGGATGTCCTCCTTGACGACGATGCGGTCGACGACGACCTCGATCGTATGCTTCTTGTTCTTCTCCAGCTTGATCTCTTCCGACAGCTCGCGCAGCTCGCCGTCGACGCGGACGCGGACGAAGCCCTGCTTGGAAATATCTTCGAAGACCTTGGCGTGCTCGCCTTTGCGCCCTTTGATCATCGGGGCGTAAATCTGAATCCGCGTGCGTTCCGGCAGCTCCAGGATCCGGTCGACCATCTGCTCCACCGTCTGGGATGTGATCTCGATGTTGGGGTGGTTGGGGCAGTGCGGACGCCCGATGCGGGCGAACAGCAGGCGGAGGTAGTCGTAGATCTCAGTGACGGTGCCGACCGTGGAGCGCGGGTTGCGCGACGTGGTCTTCTGGTCGATCGAAATCGCCGGGGACAGACCGTCGATCGAGTCGACATCCGGCTTGTCCATCTGCCCTAAAAATTGGCGTGCATAGGCGGACAGCGACTCCACATAGCGGCGCTGCCCTTCCGCATAGATCGTATCAAAAGCCAGCGACGATTTCCCCGACCCGGACAGACCGGTCAAGACCACAAACTTGTCGCGTGGTATCGTCACATCAACATTCTTCAGATTGTGCGCGCGTGCGCCTTTGACGACAATGTGTTCCTGTGCCATTTCCTTCCCCTTTTCCGCTCTGAATACGAACAAACATTCTCTAACTCCTATATTGAACCAGTTTCGTCAAAAAAGCAACGGACTACACGAAAAATCAAAAACCCCGGCCGCATGAACAGGCCAGGGTCTTTGAATCAAGAACCTTAGGTATGAACTAACCACAGAAGCTGCCGCCACGGATGATCACTTTTTTCATAAAAAGCCACCTCGGTTAGCAGGGACGCCGATTTGATGTCTTAATTATAGCTAACACTCCAGCTTCTGCCAAGCAGTGTTCTTAACTATTCGAAAAACCGACAAATTACTATACATTTATCAATCATTTAAACCAAATCCTTACCTCTTCTTTACTTCGGAGCTCCTTACGATGCTTTCAGCTCCAAAATAATATCCCGCAGCTCGGCGGCACGTTCGAACTGCAGCGCCTTGGCCGCTTCTTTCATCTCTTGTTCCAGCTTGAGAATCAGCTGATCTTTGTCTTTCTTCGACATCTTCTCGACGCCTTTTTCGACTTTGAGCGCTGCTTTCGGGTCGGAGGATTTGACCGCTTCGATGACGTCGCGGACTTTCTTGTTGATCGTCTGCGGGGTGATGCCGTGCTGTTCGTTGTATTCGATCTGGATCTTGCGGCGGCGCTCCGTCTCTTTGATCGCGATGTCCATCGACTTGGTGATCTTGTCGGCGTACATCACGACCTCCCCGCCGGCATTGCGCGCGGCGCGGCCGATCGTCTGGATCAGCGAGCGCTCGGCGCGGAGGAAGCCTTCTTTGTCCGCATCGAGGATCGCCACCAAGGACACTTCCGGCAGGTCCAAGCCTTCGCGCAGCAGATTGATCCCGATCAGCACATCGAAGACCCCCATGCGCAGGTCGCGCAGGATGACCATCCGCTCCAGCGCTTTGATGTCGGAGTGCAGGTAGCGCACTTTGATCCCGAGGTCTTTAAAGTAATCGGTCAGGTCTTCCGCCATCTTCTTGGTCAGCGTCGTCACCAGCACGCGCTCATCTTTGGCGATGCGCTTGTTGATCTCGCCGACCAGGTCGTCGATCTGGCCTTTGATCGGCCGCACATGAATCACCGGGTCCAAGAGTCCGGTCGGACGGATGATCTGCTCGACGACGCGGGTGCTGTGCTCCTGCTCGTAGACGCCCGGCGTCGCCGTGACGTACACCGCCTGCCGGAAACTCTGCTCGAACTCGTCAAATTTCATCGGGCGGTTGTCTTTGGCCGACGGCAAGCGGAAGCCGTGGTCGACGAGGACGTTTTTACGCGCCTGGTCGCCGTTGAACATCCCGTTGATCTGCGGGATCGTCACGTGCGCCTCGTCGATGATCAGCAAGAAGTCGTCCGGGAAGTAGTCGAACAACGTGCTCGGCTTGCTGCCCCGCGGCCGGCCTTCCATGTGCAGGGAGTAGTTCTCGATCCCCGAGCAGAACCCGATCTCCGCCATCATCTCCAAGTCGTAGTTGGTGCGCTGCTCCAGACGCTGCGCTTCCAGCAGCTTGCCGTTGTCGCGCAGCTCTTTCAGGCGCTCGTCAAGCTCGGCGCGGATGCTTTGGATCGCATCCTTCATCTTGTCGCCCGAGGTCACAAAGTGCGAAGCCGGGTAGATCGCCACATGCGAGCGGGTGCCGACGATCTCGCCGGTCACGACGTCCACTTCGGTGATGCGGTCGATCTCGTCGCCGAAGAACTCCACCCGCACCGCCTGCTCCGAGCGCTGCACCGGGAAGATCTCCACCACGTCGCCGCGCACGCGGAACGTCCCGCGGATGAAGTTGATGTCGTTGCGCTCATACTGCATGTCGATCAGGCGGCGCAGCACTTCGTCGCGGCCTTTCTCCATCCCCACGCGCAGGGACATGACGAACTTGCTGTACTCGGTCGGCGAACCCAAGCCGTAGATCGAGGACACCGACGCCACGACGACCACGTCGCTGCGCTCGACCAGCGAGGAGGTCGCGGAGTGGCGCAGTTTTTCGATCTCGTCGTTGATCTTGGCGTCTTTCTCAATAAAGGTATCGGACGACGGAATGTACGCTTCCGGCTGGTAGTAGTCATAGTAGGAGACAAAATACTCCACCGCGTTGTTCGGGAAAAATTCCTTAAACTCGGCCGCCAGCTGTGCAGCCAGCGTCTTGTTGTGCGCGATGATCAGGGTGGGCTTGTTCACACTGGCGATCACGTTCGCCATCGTAAACGTCTTCCCGGAGCCGGTGACGCCCAGCAGCGTCTGATGCCGGTCGCCTTGCTCGATGCCTTCAACCAGCTTCACGATCGCCTGCGGTTGGTCGCCTTGCGGTTTATATTCAGAAACCAGTTCAAAATTGCGCTGTTCTCTTACAAACTCCATTTTGAGTACACCCCTTCCACTCACCATTATACAACAGGTTGCAAATAAAAAAGGCAAGATCTGGTGATCTTGCCCTTACCCCTTATGGTTGAATCACGTTTCCTTTATCGATCGGCGAGATCGACGCCGCCTTGTGCTCGCGAAGCACGATCAGGTTGACCCGGCGGTTCGATGCCCGGTTCTGCACCGTATCGTTCGGGCTCAGCGGCTTCGTGTCTGCGTAGCCGACCGCATGCAGGCGCTTCTCCGGAACGCCTTTCGCCTCGATGTCATGCAGCACGTTGATCGCCCGTGCGGCCGACAGCTCCCAGTTCGACGGGAAGCGGGCGTTGTTGATCGGCACGTTGTCCGTATGCCCTTCCACGGCGATCTCGTTTGGCACAATCTTCAAGAACGGCACCATGCCGCCGAGGATGCGCTGCGCTTCCACTTTCAACGTCGCGCTGCCCGACTCGAACAGGGCGGCGTCGTTCAAGGTGATCTGCACGCCCTTGGCGGTGTCGATCACGTTGATCTGGCCGGCAAGGTTGTTGTCGTGAATGAACTTCTCGACCTGCTTTTTCAGCTCGTCGAGGCGCTTTTCTTCCTGCTCGGCCGACGTGCCGCCTTGCTGCTCCTGTTTGTCCTTGTTGTTCGTCTGGCCTTCTTTGGTCGTTTTCGAAATGATGCCGGTGTTGCCCATCGAGTCGATCTGCACCTTGTTGTTCGGGTTGAGCGCCTTGTTCATCGAGACGGACAAGGAGTCAAATTTCGCCTGGTCGATCGACGACATCGCGTACATGATGACGAAGAAAATCATCAGCAACGTGATCAGATCCGCATAGGTGATCAGCCAGCGCTCATGGTTCTCATGACCACCGTGCTTTTTTTTACGCCTCGACATTGGCTTCCCCTGCCTCTGCTTTCGGTACGCGCAAGTTCGGCGCCAGGAACGCCTTCAGCTTCTGACCGAGAATGTTCGGGTTCTCACCCGCTTGGATCGACAAGATGCCTTCGATCATCAATTCGCGGATCAACACTTCCTGCTTGGTGCGGTTCTTCAGCTTGGTCGCCAGCGGCAGGTAGATGACGTTGGCCGAGGCGACGCCGTACAAGGTCGCGATAAACGCGGTCGCGATCTGCGGCCCGAGGTTGGAGACGTCAGACAAGCTCCCGAGCACGTGCACAAGGCCCATGACCGTACCGATAATCCCCATCGTCGGCGCGAAACCGCCCGCCTGGTCGAACGGCTGCACCGCTTTTTCGTGACGGGACTCGATGAAGGCAAGCTCCGTCTCCAAAATGCTGCGCACGAGGTCCGGGTCGACGCCGTCGACGACGAGGCGGACACCGTTTTTGAAAAATTCATCATCATACGTTTCGATGCGCTCTTCCAGCGCCAAGATCCCTTCACGGCGTGCGGTCGTCGCCAGCGAGACCAGCTCGTCGATCGTTTCCATCGGATCTTTCGGCTTGTAGGTAAAGGCAATTTTCAAGACTTGCGGGATTTTCTTCAGCTCTTCAAGCGGGGCGCCCAGCGCCACCGCGCCAAACGTGCCGCCAAAAACGATGATGGCAGCTGTCGGGGAGAGCAGCGCCGTTAAGTGACCGCCTTCGAGGAGAAAGCCGCCTCCAAGCGCCACCAACCCAAGCACTAAACCAATGACCGTTGTGATATCCATGTTTCATTTCCTCCCAGTACTCTTCTACATGATAAACGTCTTTAGTGGTATGAAGATGGTGCCTGTTTCCCCCCGCCAACCAAGCGCCCCCACAGCCAGCGCCACGGTGAGATCGAGCCCAGCCGCACATACTGGCGAGCGTGATCGTCCGGGACGAGGATGATGCCCAGTTGGTGATGATCCCCCATATAGATCGGCGTCGAAGCGAAGCGCGGCTCCCCTTCCGGAGTGAGCACTTCGAGCTTGGCGTACGCCGGATTCTGATTGATAGCAAAATGCAGTTCATACGGCGAGTTGACCGGCATGCCGTTGACTTTGACGATCGTCTCCCCCGAGACCAGTCCGATCTCCTCCGCCGGCGACTTCGGCAGCACGGAGAGGATCTTCAACCCTTGCAGCGGCCGCACGTACAGCGGCTGCCCGCTCTGCTCCTCGCGCACTTCCCACAGGATCAGCAGCTCATGCGCGACCGTGCAGAACAGCGCGGTCAGCCAGAGCAGCGGAGCAAAATACGAACTGCCGATCGCAAGCCCGAGCAGCAGTACGCTGTACCCGAGCAGGTAGTTCGACGTGCGCAGCGCGGTCGTGCGCGGCGTCTTGGTCAGCGCCGCTCCGGAGAATCCGAGGATCGCCGGCACCGGAACGACAGTCAGTCCCGCCCCGATCACGCCAAGCGACATCAGCGGCCACCAGTCTGGTACTGCCACCCCGGCTCCCGTTCCGGTCACGACAAACGCGCCCATCGGAATCACCCAGAACTTCTGCAGGATGAACCCGCCGATCAAGCGTCCGCGCTTGCCTTCCACAAACACCGGCAACGGTGCCTGTGCCCCGTGAAAGCGCACGAGCAGAGCTTCGACCAGATGCAGCACGGCGACCAGCGCCATCAGCTCCGCAATGTGCAGGCTGAGCAGATCGTGATAGATGTTCATCAGCCACGCCGGGCCGCCCGCAAAGCGGGGCAAGGCCTGCAAGATCAGGCTGACCACCGAAAGCAGTCCGCCCGCATACGCAAAACAGACATAGCGCACGTTGATCACAGCCAGCACGAGCGCAACCACCCAGACATAGATCAGATCGACCGGCGACAAAACCGCGCCGACTACGGTCAGCAACAGCGTGGCGAGCACACCTCCGCCGATGCCGAACAACAGCGAGCGCAGAAACTGCTCGAACACCGAGGTGCAGCGCACGCCGAACATCCGCCGCTCCATGCCGTTTTGCCGCAGGTATTGCATCAGCACGAGCAGTAACGCTACATAAAAAAGAGGATGTGCCACGACTTTGGCCAGGCCGGAGAAAACAGAGGTCAAAAAGGATAGCTCAGTCACACTCACACGCCCCTTTTTCTCATGTCAAAAAAATAATATCCAATAATAAAAGACCCGAAGAGCCTTATGCTCCTCGGGTAAAATACTTCGACATGTTTCGCCTTCTCTCCTGCTCCGAACAATTATGGAATCATTTTACGAAGCACGCGCTCCGCCATCTCCAGCTGCAGGTCATTTTTCTTCAGCTTCTCTTTCAACTGCTCCATCAGCTTGATCGCCGTCGCGTCTTTGATCGTGCCGGTCGCGTCGAGCTGGTTCGCCGTCTGGAACGCTTTGACCGCTTCTGTCGTCTTGGCGTCATAATACCCGTCGACACGGCCCGGCTTGAAGCCGAGGGCGTCGAGCATCGTCTGCGCCGATTTGACCTCGTTGGAGAACTGCTCTTGGCGCATTTCCTTCTCCGGGTCGATCGCCGTCAGGTTCGCGTATGCCGGCAGCTCGACTTTGTAATCCGGCTCGATGCCCTTTTTGTGCACCCAGTTGCCGTCCGGGGTCAGCCATTTGGCGATCGTGTATTTGATGTCCGAGCCGTCCTTGAACGACTTGGTGGTCTGCACGGTGCCTTTGCCGAACGACTTGGTGCCGACCAGCGGCACATCGCCCGACTCTTTCAGCGCGCCGGCCAGAATCTCGGCTGCCGAGGCGGTGCCTTCGTCGATCATCACGACGATCGGCAGGTCTTCCTTCTTCGCGTCCGACTTGTAAGTGTCTTTCGAACCGTCGCGGTATTCGACCTGCAGGATCATCTTCCCTTCCGGCAGCAGCAGATCGACCATCTGCACCGTCTTGTCGAGCAGCCCGCCCGGATTTTGGCGCACGTCGATGATCAGACCTTTCATGCCCTGCGCCTTCAGCTCGTCCAGCGCTTTGGAAAATTCGGTATAGGTCGTCTCCGATACTTTGGTGATCTGGATCTTGCCCATCTTCTCCGGCAGCATCTCCGCATAGACGGTCTCGATCGGAATCGTATCGCGCACGAGCGAGATGTTCAGCTCGCCCTGCTGGCCCGGCCGCTCGATGATCAGCTCCGCCTTGGAGCCTTTTTTGCCGCGGATGTGCAGCACCGCTTCGGAAGCGGTCATGCCGTCGAGCGTTTTGCCGTCGACCGAGCGGATGCGGTCGTTCGGCTTGATGCCCGCCTTTTCGGCCGGCGAGCCTTTGATCGGCGAAACGACGACGATCTTGCCTTCTTCTTCGCGGATCTCCGCGCCGATGCCTTCGAAGGAAGATTCGATGTTCTCGTGGAATTGCTGCGCCTGATCGGGCGCCATGTAGGTCGAATACGGATCTTCGAGCGACTTGATCATGCCCTCGATCGCTCCGTTGAGCAGTGTATCGCTTTTCGCTTCCTGGTAGTAGGACTCCTGAAGCGTTTTGTAGGTGTCCATCAGCTTTTGAAACTCCGGCGTCGCAGTCGAACTGCCCGGAAGGACGCTTGTCCCGCCGTTGCTCGTGATCAGCGCGGTCACCCCGCTGCTGAGCCCGATCGTAGCGATCAGCGCCAGTGCCAAATAGCGGCCTCGGATGTACATCGTCTTCTGCACCACCTTTATCTCGTCTGTCTGCGAAATCGGGATTTCCATGCAAAACTTCTTTTTATTATACTCGATCTGCTCCTTGATAGTACAACACCCTTCCGCAGCGGGAAGGGTGTTCAAGAAATTGTAAAGTTTAGAGATACGTATACGGATTGATATCGATGCCGTTCTGATAGACACCAAAATGCAGGTGCGGTCCGGTCGAGCGTCCCGTGGAGCCGACTTTGCCGATGATCTGGCCCGCTCCGACTTCCTGCCCGACCGAGACCAGCACGCCGCCGTTCATCAAGTGCCCGTACAACGTCCAGAGGTCGCCGCCGTGGTCGATGATGATGCAGTTGCCGAAGCCGGAGACCCAGCCGGCCGTGATCACGATCCCGCCTTGGGCAGCCGCCACGTCGGTGCCTTGCGCCGCCGCGATGTCGAGGCCGTTGTGGCCGGCGCGCTGCCCGGTGAACGGGTCGATGCGGTTGCCCCACTCCGAGGACACCCAGCCGCCGCTCGGCACCGGCCAGGCGAACGGGCCGGACAGCACCGGGGCGCCATTGCCGCCGCCATTGCCATTGCCGTTGCCGCCCTGGTTCTGCGTCGCTTGGCGCTTGCGCTCTTCGCTGATCTGCTGCTGCAGGGCGTAGATGGCGTTGATCGACGACTCCTGGATCGAGCGCTGCTCCGATTCGATGCGCTCCTGCTCCGCTTTGTTCGATTCGAGCTGGACGGCGATCTCTTCCTTCTGCGCCTTCAGACCGTCGAGCTGCGTCTTTTGCTCCAGCTGGGTGGACTGCATGCCGACGAGGGTGGTCTTTTCCTCTTCCATCTGCTTTTTCTTCTGCGCGATCAGTTCGCGGTCTTCCTTGTTCTTCTTGAGGATCACCGTGTCCTGTTCGAAGATCATCTGCAGTGCGCTGAAGCGCTCCAGGAAGTCGGAGAACGAGGTGGAGCCGAGCAGCACTTCGAGGTACCGCACTTCTCCTTGTTCATACATCAGGCGCAGGCGGTCTTTGAGCAGCTTGTCCCGCTCTTTGACGCGCTGTTCCGCCTCTTCAAGCTCACGTTGGGTCCGCTCGATCTGCTGGCCTTTTTTGTAGATCTCAGTCTGCAGCCGGGCAATCTCGCCTTCCTTTTCATCGATCTGCGCAGAG
This sequence comes from Tumebacillus sp. BK434, assembly GCF_004340785.1. Classification (NCBI taxonomy): domain Bacteria; kingdom Bacillati; phylum Bacillota; class Bacilli; order Caryophanales; family Alicyclobacillaceae; genus Tumebacillus; species Tumebacillus sp. BK434. The sequence goes on from NZ_SLXS01000003.1 coordinate 561,643, forward strand.
AGCTTTTCGATCTCCGTCGCGTTGACGTTGATCTGCTGCTGGTACGCTTCCTTTTTCTCTTTGGCCGCTTTTTCTTTCTCGCGGGCATCGTCGAGCCTGCCCTGTTCGTTTTGCTGCTGTTCCTGCAGATCGTTCAGATCGGCGATTGCGACTTGCGGCACCATCAAGGCGAGCGCCAGTGCAGAAGTGATTCCCAAAGTCAGGCGTTTGTGAGACTTGAAATGCATGTTCACGGTCTCCCTTCCCAAAGCGACAGATGTTTAGCCCGCATCGGCTGCGGGCAAACTTGGAAACATGAGGTCAAATACGCAAAAATCTGCTGATCGACATCACCGAGCCGATCATCCCGATCAACGCACCGATCCCAAGCAGAATCCCGGCGACCGAATACATCAGCGGATCGAAGTCGGCAAAGCGGAACAGCATGATGCCCGGCACGTTTTTCGTCAGGTAGTCATAGCCGATGCCAAGCGCGAGGATCGGCAGGACCGAGCCGAACACGCCGATCATCAGGCCTTCGATCAGGAACGGCCAGCGAATGAACCAGTTGGTCGCCCCGCAGAGCTTCATGATCTCGATCTCTTTGCGGCGGGCGAAGATCGTCACCTTGATCGTGTTGTTGATCAGGAACAGGGCCGTAAAGCAGAGCCCGATGACGAATACGGCGCCGGCGTTGCGGATCAAGGCGGTGACGTCAAACAGCTGGTCGATCGACTTGTCGCCGTACTCGGCCTTTTCGACGAGGTTGAGCGTGCGGATCTTCGCGGCGAGGGTGGACGTTTGCTGCGGGTCTGACGCTTTTACCCGAAAGACGTCAGGCAGCGGGTTGTCCTGTTCGAGACCGTCGAGCAGGTCGCCGTTGTCAGCAAACTTGTCCTTTAAACTCACCAAGCCGTCCTCTTTCGGCACAAAGACGATCTCGGAGACGCCGGGCAGATTTTTTAGCTGGCGTTCCAGTTCGACGATCTGTGCGCGCTCGGTGCCGTCGACGACCGAGACGCTGATCAGGACTTGCTTTTCTAACTGATAGGAAAACTGCTGCACATTGTAGGCGAGCAGCAGGAACACACCGAGCAAGAGCAGTGTAACGGTGACGGCCGACAAGGAGGCAAACGTCATCCAGCCGTTGCGGGTCAGGTTCTTGAGCCCTTCGCGGGCGTGACGGTTGAGCGTGCTAATTTTCATAGCCGTACACCCCCCGTTTCTGGTCGCGGACGATCTGGCCGCCTTCGATGGCGATGACGCGGCGCTTCATCGTGTTGACGATCTCCTTGTTGTGGGTCGCCATCACGATCGTCGTGCCGCGGCGGTTGATCTCCTCGAACAGGTCCATGATCTCCCAGGACGTTTCCGGGTCGAGGTTCCCGGTCGGCTCGTCGGCGATGATGACGGCCGGCGAGTTGATCAGCGCCCGCGCGATGGAGACGCGCTGCTGCTGGCCGCCGGACAGTTGGTTCGGCAGGGCCTCCGCCTTTTCGGTCAGCCCGACCAGTTCCAGCACTTCCGGGACGCGGTTTTTAATTTTGCGCTTCGGCGCTTCGATCACTTCCAGCGCAAAGGCGACGTTTTCATAGACGGTAAGGTTCGGCAGGAGCTTGAAGTCTTGGAAGACGACGCCGATCTGGCGGCGCATCAGCGGGATCTTGCGCTCTTTGAGCCGTTCGATGTTGAATCCGTTGACGAAGATCGAGCCTTTGGTCGGGCGCTCTTCGCGGTACATCAATTTAATAAACGTGGATTTCCCGGCGCCGCTCGGCCCGACCACGTAGACAAACTCGCCTTTTTCAATGCGTACGCTGACACCTTGTAACGCGACAGATCCGTTCGGATAGTTCTTCCAAACGTCGTGCATCTCGATCATCGTTTCACACCACTTTCTAGTCTGATTTGTCGGCTCGTGCCGCTAAGACGATGTCGAACAAAGAGACAAATGGCCATACGCCACTCTACACTATTCGACGTATGCGTGTCAGTTCCTGTAATAAAATGCTGGGTAGGCAGTAAAAAATGTGAAAACCTCCGGCCTGTGGCGGAGGTTTTTGTGTTTCGATCACTATTTAAACCGGAGCGAAAAGTCTGTCCGCGCAACGGGTGTTTTGGTTCTCTTACCGCTCTTCCACCGTCTTGCTCGCCAGCAGCCCGGCGTCTTCTTTAGATCCGAAGCGGGTCTGGAAGAAGAGCACGAGGCGCTTGAGGGCGAGGACGGCGATCAGGATGCCGATCAGGACGAGGACGATGGTGCCGCCGGGCGGGATGTCTTGGTAGAAGGACAGGGTGAGCCCGGACATGACGCCGACGAGACCGATCACGACGGCGAGGACGACCGCCAGGGTGAAGCCTTTGCTGAGCCGGAGCGCGATCGCCGCCGGCAGGACCATCAGCGAGGAGACGAGCAGGACGCCGACGATCGGCATCGAGACCGCCACGACAAGACCGGTCAACAGCGAAAAGGCAAGCGACAGCCAGCGGGTCGGGATGCCGCTCACTTCGGCGGTCTCTTCATCGAAGGTCAGCACGTACATCGGACGCCAGAGGAAGAAGAAAAAGAGCGCGCATAAGACCAGCACGCCTGCCATCACCATCAGGTCGGTCGCGTTGACGGCGATGATCGAGCCAAACAGATAGGAGGTGAAGCTGCGGCTCACCCCTTGGTTCATGCTCATCAGGACGAGCGCCGTCGCGAGGCCGCCCGACATCAGGATGGCGATCGACAGCTCGCTGTAGGAGCGGAACGATCGGCGCAGCGTATCGACCAGCATCGCCCCGAACAGCGCCGCCACCATGCCGGTCAGCATCGGGTAGTAGCCGAGCAATGCCCCGAGCGCGACACCGGCCAGCGAGACGTGGGACAGGGTCTCCGCCACCAGCGACTGGCGGCGGAGCACGATGTAGACGCCGATCACCGGGGCGATCAGCGCGATCATGCCGCCGGCGAGGAAGGCGTTTTTCAAAAAGCCGTATTGCAGCATCTCAAGCATCTTACCTCACCCCTTCCGCCAGCTGCTGGAGCTGGGCCGGCTGCTGGTCATCATAGCAGCAGTACAAAGGCAGCGTTTCCGGACGGCGCGCCAGATCCATGCGCTCGCGGAACTGCTCCGGCGTGCCGTCGAAGCGGATCCACTTGTCGAGCACGAGCAGGCGGGTCAGGCGCGGCAAGGTCTCTTCCAGGTCGTGCGTGACCATCAGGACGGTGCGGCCGTGCGCTTCGACCTGATGCTGCAGCAGGTCGTAGAAGGAGGTGCGGGCGGTGACGTCCATGCCGGTCGTCGGTTCGTCGAGCACGAGCAGATCGGGCTCGAGGACGAGGGTGCGGGCGAGGCAGACGCGCTGCTTTTGGCCGCCGGAGAGCTCGCCGATCTTGCGTTTGCGGTGCTCCCACATCCCGACTTGGCGCAAGACTTGTTCGACGCGGGCGACTTCTTCCTTCGGCAGCAGGCCGAACCAGCGTTTGCGTGTGAACAGGCCGGAGCGCACCAGTTCGTAGACGGTGCTCGGGAAGCCGACATTAAAGGAAGCGATCGCTTGCGGCACATAGCCGATGACGACCGGCTTGCCGTTTCCTTTCTGCTTTTCGATCGACACCGAGCCGCGTTGGGGTGCGAGCAGCCCCAGCAGCAGCTTCAAGGTCGTCGTCTTGGCCGAACCGTTCGGCCCGGTCAGCCCGATAAATTCAGACTGGCGCACCGTCAGATTCAGGCCCTCCAGCACCGGCGTGTGGCCGTAGCCGAACACCACATCGCTCATGTTTGCGAGTTCCATCTGCAATCCCCCTTTCCTATTCATGCAAAAGTTTTATTGGGAAAGAGCTTTGGTCAGCTCTTCCAAGTTCTTTTTCATCACGCCGATGTAGTCCAAGCCGCTTTTCTTCTCCTCTGCGGTGAGGCCTTCGAGCGGGTTCAAGACGGCAGTTGTGGCGCCGACTTCTTTGGCCACCGCTTCGGCGACTTTGGGCGAGACGAGCGTTTCGAAGAAGATCGTCTTCACATTGTGCGCTTTGGCGAAGGCGACGATATCTTTCATCTCCGCCGCCGTCGGCTCATTTTCCGGCGAGATGCCGGAGATCGGCACCTGTTCGAGGCCGTAGCGCTTCGCGAGGTAGGCAAACGCCGTGTGCGACGTGACGATCTCTTTGGACTTCACATGTTGCAAGCCGTCCCGGAACGCTGCATCGAGCGCTTTCAATTCGGCGATATAGGCGTCGGCGTTCTTTTGATAGTCCGCTTTGTGCGCCGGATCGGCCGTCTGCAGCGTGCTTGCGATCTGCTGCACTTCATGCTGGGCTAGCACCGGGTCGAGCCAGATGTGCGGGTCGAACGCGCCGTGCGAGTGCTCGGTCGAATGGTCGCCTTCGCTGTGGCCTTCATGATCTTCATGGCCTTCGACCAGCTCCGCGCCATGCGAAGCTTCCACGATGTTCAGCTCTTGGTTGTTCACCGTCTGCAGCACGTCATCGACCCAAGCTTCGAACCCTGCACCATTATATACGAAAACGTCCGCTTCGGAAATGCGCGCCACGTCCTTTGCCGTCGGTTCCCAGTCATGGGGCTCCGTTCCGGCCGGGACCAGCACGGAGACGTCGGCGAGATCGCCCGCCACGCGCTTCGTAAACTCATACATCGGGTAAAACGTCGTGACCACTTGCACTTTATCAGAAGCAGACCCGTTGCCTGCGCCTTGTTTCGACGAATCGCCGCAGCCGGTGAGCACGAGCGATGCGGACAACAGCGTACCTGCCGTTAGTTTCCACCATTTGTTCATTCTGCAAACTCCTCCTAAAACGTAATGATTCCGAAATACCACGTTCTCACTATACTCCTTTTGCATTCGTTTGTAAATCGTAATACTTACGATTGTTGCCGCAAAAAAGAACACTCAACCTCCTGTGGCGGAGATTGAGTGCCTTTTTTTATTGATTGAGCGCCGCTTCCAGTGCGGCGAGGTTTTCTTCCATCACTTTAATGTAGCCTTTGGTGGCGCTCGGGTCGGTTTTGCCTTCGTACGGGTTGAGGATGCTAGCCCGGTAGCCGATCTGGTAGAGGAATTCCTGCACGCGCGGCGCCGCTTCGCCTTCGAAGAAGATCACCGCAGCGTCATGCTTGGCAAAATCGTCTTTGACCGCCTGCATGTCGGACTCATGATCCATCGGGTAATCGTTGATCGCGATCGAAGTCGGAACGTAGTATTTCAGGCCGTAGCGCTTGGCGAGGTATTGGAACGCCGGGTACGGCGAGACGATCTCTTTGCGTTTGACTTTCGCGAGCGTGTCTGCGTATTTCTTGTCGAGTTCGTCGAGCTTGACTTTGTAGGCTTCGGCGTTCTTTTTGAATTCGTCCGCGTAGGCCGGCGCTTTTTTGGAGAGCGCGTCGGTCAGCGCGTCGACTTCATGTTTCGCGTTTTGCGGGTCGAGGTAATGCCACGGGTCGAAGCGCTTCTTCGCTTGGTCCTCTTCGGAAGCATCCGGGTTGTAATAGCGGAGCAGGTCGAGCTCCTCGATTCCCTCAGAGGCGTCGACGACGAGCAGATCCTTGTTCTTGATCTTGACGGTCGCATAAGTCTGATCCCACCAGCGGTCTTCCACGTTGTTGCCGTTCAGCACCATGATGTGCGCTTTCTCCAGATCGCGCATGTCTTTCAGCGTCGGCGCCCACTGCCAGAAGTTCTGCCCGATCGGCATGAACGTCGACACTTCCACCTTGTCGCCGCCGATTTCCTGCACGAAATTGCCTTGGGCCTGGAACGTGGTGTACACCACCACTTTTTCGCCTTCCTTCACCGTCTTGCCTACCGACTTCTCGCCTGCATCGGAGCATCCTGCCGCCGTCAGCGCCAAGGTCAGTGCCAGCCCCATCGCCGCCATCTTGTTTGCCATACGTTTCATTGCCGTGACCTCCCTGATTTCTCTCTGTGTGTCTATTATTTATTCGAAAATTCGATCTCTTACAGGCATTGTATTATAAAAGATCCCCCGAAGTCTATAAGGGTATTTTACAACACTCTGACAGAATTGTGACTTCTTGTTTTTGGTTAGCTATCGACCTATTCGTCAAGAGTGATTATCCATTTTATGGTACACTAAACTTATCAATATGTTTATGAACAGGGGATGAGGGTATTGAAGAAAGCGATACTTTTGACGAGTTTGCTCTGGGTTCTCATTTTGGCCATTTATGGTGTATTTGGTCCCGCTAATCTACTTCGTGAACTGAATCCGAACGATGTGCTGAATGACCAGATACTAGCACGCGAATTTGAAGGGCTTGAAATTGAAAAAGTGGATTACCTTGGTGACCGATCCTACCTGATCCATACATCAACAAAAAATTTCGTGGCTGTCCAAGAATATACTTCGATCATGAATTATCATTGGGAAATATTTGAATCGAAAGGGAAATTCGTGCAGTAGATTTTCTCTGGAGCATATGATCCTTACCGCCTCGCCCTCTCGAACAAAATTTGTCGTGACTACAAAGAGCATCTCGAGCAATGATCCATCATTACTCGAGATGCTCTTATTGTTGTAGCCATCTATTGTTACGGCGTTTGCTTCTTCATTGTCAGCCGTTGTTGGCTGCCGTCAACATGGACTGTTGGCCCCGTCCATGGGCTCTTTACTTCAACACTCCTGTCGTTCGCAGCTTCTGATTGATCAGCCCGCAGATCGTCTCCCCTGCATCGTGCAGGAAGAAGTGGCCGCCGGAGAAATCGTGACAGGTGAACGTCCCGGTCGTGTAGCGTTCCCACTCGCAGATGCCCGGCTTGGACACGAGGTCGTCTTGGTCGCTGTAGAAGAACACGAGATCGGCGGCGCTTGGCTGTACCGGGGCTTGAAACTGGTAGGTTTCGATGATCCGGTAGTCATTGCGCAGCACCGGCAGGAAGAACTGGCGCCACTCGCGCGAAGCAAACACTTCGCGCGACATGCCGCCCATGCTCCAGATCTCTTCCAGAAACACATCGTCCGGCATCTGGTGCATGTTTTTATTTTCATAAGGGTGATGCGGCGGCCGCCGTCCCGACAGAAAGATTACGCTTGGCGCCGGCAGCCCGGCCGCGTGCAGCGCAGCCGTCAGTTCGTAGGCGATGATCGTGCCCATGCTGTGCGCATAGATCGCATAGGGACGGTCGGTGAGCTGTGCCCGCACCAGGCTCAGCATGTCCGCCACCGCCGCCTGCATCGTCGGGTAAAACGGCTCCGACATCCGCCGGCCATGTCCGGCCAGCTCCAAAGGCCGCAGTTGGATCGACGGGTCGAGGAACTGTGACCATTTGCTATAGATCGCGCCGGCCGCTCCGCCGGCATACGGGATGCAAAAGAGATCAATGCTGGTCATGTCCGGCACCTTCCGTTTCTTTCTTGGAATATGCCGCGATCAGGTGCGCCAACTCTTCTTGGAACACCGCACGCACCCGTTCGACATCCGGCTCGAATTTGCAGAGGATCAGGAAATCGAGCTTGTCTTTCTGCCCTTTGACCAGACCGTAGAAATCGCCGTAGTCGAGCTTCGCCTGATCGTCGCCGTCCAGCTGCGACAAGCTGTACTCCCAGATCTTGCCGTACTCCGTCTCGGCGTTGCCCGCATAATTCAGCAAAAGCGAGGTGTGCATGATGCCATGCCCTTCTTTTGTTTTCTTAAACAGCTTGCCCCAGCGCAACGCGGAGGACAGGTTGTGCACCAGATTCATGAAATTGATGCTGTGCTTCTCGATAAACTCCATCCGTTGATGCACCAGCGCCGTCATCTTCGCCGGCTGTGCCCGGTCGACCGGAATCAGCATCGGCACTCCGTCCAGCACCAAGCCGACCAGATCGGAGAAATTTTTGCTGCCATATCTGCGCTTTTGGGAGAGCAGCACGAACGGAACAGCATCGAGCCGCAGCAATCTGGAGGCGACGAGGATGTACAGCTGCAAGGCGATCTCATACGGCCCGTTCTCGTCCTCGTCGGTGAAGTGAAATGCGCTGAGATCGACTTCACAGAGCACTTTTTCGATGCGTTGATGCTGCCGCTCGGCGATGCGCGACTTCACGACGCCCAGATGGTGGCCGTACCCGGCCAGATCGAACGCTTCCGATAAGTCGTCCGCCTGCAGCCCGACCGGTCCGCGGTGCAGCTGCTCCAAATATTCTTCATAGCCGGTGGCGCGCTCCATCGCCCGTTTCACGCCGCGCTTGAGATCTTTATAGCGTTGCAGCAGCTGGGAACGAATGATCTGACCGGACGAGATATCGAAGATCGAATGGTCAAATTGGAAGAACAGATCGTAGCGCTGCTCGTTGAACTTGATCAGTTTGACGTGGTACATCGGACTGCCGGACACTTTAAAGTCGGCGCCCCACTCTTCGTTGGTCAGCCAGTCCATAACCCGGTTTTGCGCTTCCGCAGTCAGTGCGGACAGGTCGAGCAGCGGCAGCGGAGTGTGCTGCGGCGCTGCATACTCTTTCCAGCGGAAGCCCCACAAGCGTTTCTCCAAACAGCTGCGCAAAAGTCCGTGGCTGCCGACCAGATCGCAAAAGGCGCGTTCCAGCAGGTCGATGTCCACCATTTCATAAAGTTCGATCAAGTACAGCTGCAGACGCGTCTCGCCGCGGAAGTGCATGCGTTGCGTGTTGCTCAAGCCGAACCGCTTGCTGACCGGCTGGCTCATGATCGCTTGTTCAAAGGCGCTGCGCTGCACGGCCGTCTGCTGCGGCAACTGCTCCAGCAGCGGCGCTTCCGCCTCAGACAGGAAGCCGCTTGCTGTCAGATCGGCCAGCTGCAGGCTGTCGGGCACGGGCTGACCGGCGTCGAGCGCCCACAGATAGTGCGGCAGCAGTTCGCCCGGCACGCCAAGGCTGCGCAGCTGTTCCCGCACCTGTTCCACGCCACGGCCCGGCACGCCCTCTGTCACGAACAGCACGTTCAACGCTTCCGACCCTTCCACGCGCCGCAGCTGACAGCGCAGACCGGTCAGCTCTTCGAGCCGCGCTTCGAGGTCTTCCGCCGTTTCCAAGCGGGCGTTCTGCTGGCTGTCCACATGCAGATAGCGGGCGAGCGAACGGATCGTCGGGTGGTTGTAGATTTCGTTCATCAGCACTTTGTAGCCGGCGCGTTCGAGATGCGAGGTCATCTGGATCATCTTGAACGAATCGCCGCCAATCTCGAAGAAATCGGCATCGGGATCGATCTCATCGCGGCCAAACAGATTGCTCCAGATCTTGCGCACGACCGTTTCCATCTCTTGAAACTCGGAGCGCTGCACAGCATCTTCGGCCGCCGCTTGACTCGGTTTGCAGGAGAAGAACGCATGGTTTCCGGCGCTGAGCACCAGCTGTTTGACGCCCGCAGCGAACATCGCCTGCAGCACCGGCGGCACGCTGTCCAGCGTCCCCGCCGCGTTCGCCGCCGGCAGATAGAGCCGCGACGTGTTCACGCGCCCGTCCAGTCTGGCGTGTGCGACCGCCCATTCGGTCAGTTGGGCATCCCACTCGCCCTGCTTCGGAAACGCGGAGAGGGTCAGCACCGGGATGCCTTGCAGCGCAGCATAGCGAACGGCCGCGCTGTGCACGCGCTCGGCCAGTTTCACGCGGGACGGGATGCGCGGCAGCAGCGTTTCGAATCCGCGCTCGCCGCCGGACAGCCGATCCCAGATCAGCAGTTTCTCCACGCGCGGTTCGCGTTGCAGCGTGTGGAACAAGGCGGCTTCGAGCGCGCCAAGGTCGGCTGCCGTCACCACCGGCAGCACCTGCTCGCCATGGGCAGTTGCTGCGGGAACTGATGTCAGCGGCATCTGTCCGAAGATGATGCCCACGTCCAGCAGTTCACGCAGATCCGGCTGCTGCGGATACGCGGTGGTGTTATCGAGGCCGAGCGCAGTGAAGTGGCGCTCCCATTCCTCGACGGAGATCAGCGGCGACAGTTCCCGCTCGCCTTGATCGAAATGCCACCAGCCGTCCGCCAAGCCCCAGATCAGATCGACATAGCGGCGCACGCGGGTCCGCTCCAGCACGCAGAGCAGTCCACCCGGCTTGAGCAGGCGCTGCATGTTGCGCAGGCTCTGCGCGATCGAAGCGGTGGCATGAACCGCATTGTTGGCGAAAACGAAATCGAACGTGGCGGCTTCCAGCCCCTGCTCTTCCGGCCGCTTGGTCAGGTCAAACAGGCCGAAGTGCAGGAAATCGAGCTGCTCTTCCAACGCATGCTGCTGGAAGGTCTGCAGGTAGCTGCTGCCGATGTCGGTGAAGTAGTATTCGACTTCGATGCCTTTCAAGAGCGGCGCCACTTTGCGCAAGACCGCTCCATAGCCGCCGCCCGCTTCCAGAATGCGGATCTTCTTCTGCTGGCGGACGATTTTCACCAGCAGCTGTGCGTAGATGTCTTTGAGGAACTCGTCCTCTTGTTCCTGCACCGAGTCCTTGTACGCTTGCAGCAGCAGATCCTCCCGGCCTGCCTCTGTCGGATACAGCACGCCAAGCGCGGGAATCTCGCCGCGAAACGCCGGTGCAAAATGGGCAAAGCAGTGTTCCAAGAGGTCGAGCTGGCCGGTGAACAGAGCGGTCAGTCGCTCGACGTCCGCACGGATCGCCTGCGGAGCGCGCAGTTCCAGCACGCGTGCGGTCACGCGGTACGAAGCCGCATCCTCCGCTCTTTCGACCAGACCTTCCTCTGTCAGAATCTGCAGGAAATAGTCCACATAGCGCTCCAACGCGTGGATCACGCCGAGGGCCGAGACCAGTTCTTTTCTTGTAAATTCAGCGCCCGGTTCGAGCGGCAGCGCATCGTTCAGGAAGTCACAGGTCAGACGGGCCGCGTATTCCTCGACGAGAGCATGCGCCTCCGACAAATCGGTGATCCCGTGGCGGGCCAGCGCCTGCGCTTGTTCGGAACGCAGTTCTTCCAGCAATCGCGCCACTTTGCTGCCTGGGAACGACAGCGCTTCCAGCCGATACGGCAGCACGCGCACACGCGCTCCAGACTGCCGATGCAGGCTGTCGGTCAGCGCCAGCGTCTGCGCCAACTGCCCTTCCTCCGTCATGATCAGCAGCTGTTCGCCCCCGTCCGGAGCTACTTTTTCCAGCCCTTCCACTTCCAGCGGACGCAGTCTCGGCACGAGGCGCTGTCCGTTGACGTAGGAGACGACCGGGCGGCGGATAGCGGACGCCAGCTCCCGTTTGAGCAGCGCCGCGCACTGTGCGAACGCAGCTCGCTCCTGCAGCGGCTGCCCGGCATCGAGCAGGCGCAGGCTGAGCTGCGGATGGGCCGCCGTGATGCCGCGCACCAGCGCGACCAGCGCCGGGTGCTCAGACAGCGGCGATACGGGGCTGAGCACCACGACATCGGGCGGGTTGTCTTTCCACTCCGCATCCAGTGCGTGCACGAGCGCCCGCAGCGCCAGAGCGGTCTGCTCGCCGTTCGTCTGCAGCAGCAATATCGTGTTCGGCAGCAGCGCCTGGCGACGCATGTCCTGCAAGAGACGCCGCACGTCGATCGCGCTCCCGTTGCGGGTGGTCGAACCGAGCGTCCCCCGGTAGTGGTACTGAGCTCCGTTTTGCGAGATCATGCCCCGCCAGCGCGGCAGTTCACGCAGCAACTGCTCGGCGCTTGCCAGTTGGTCGGTCAGGACCAGACAGGTGCGGCTTTGCTCCACAGGATGCTGCAGCGGCAGCAGGGTCGATTCCCAGAGCAATTGGCCCACCGCCGCTCGCTCGTCGGTCCCGGCCTCCGGTTCGTACATCGCGACCGCTTCGGCGGCCGCCGCCACCTGCAGCTCGGTCTCCTGCTGCAAGGCGGCAAACTGCCCGCCGCTTCCCACCGGGAAGTTCGCGCCGCCAAACGGGTACAGCGGCAGCCGGATGCGGTTGCGCGCTTGTCCTTTGTAGTACTTTTTCCAGTTGATCTTGACGCCCAAGCCCCACAATTTGCCCAGGCACTCGACGAGGAACGCATCGTCTGAAACGTCTTGCTTGGGATGGCGAACTGAGGTGAGGATGCCAAGCGTTTGTCCGCCCTCCGTTTGCCGGGCGAACGTCGACAAGGTGCGTCCGGGCCCTACTTCGAGCAGCACCGCCCGCTCGTCGGCGAGCAGTTTTTCCACACCTTGTTTGAAATTGACACAGCCGCGCAGGTGATCGGCATAGTACGTCGGCGTGGTGGCCGCTTCGCTTGTGATCCAGTCGCCGCTCACGTTCGAGAGGTACGGAATCTGCGGCTCTTGCAGTGACACGGTCGCCACCACGTCCAAGTACGGCTCCCGCGTCCCCGCCATCAGCGCGGAATGGAAGGCGTGCGTGGTCTGCAAGCGGCGGAACGAGATCTGGTGCTGCTCCAGCACCCCTTCCAGAGCGGCGATCCCTTCCGAGACGCCGGAGACGGTGCATTGGCTGCTGCAGCTGACCGATGCGATCTCGACGCCGTCCGGGAGCAGCGGTCTGACCACATCCGCATCCGCATTGACGCTGAGCATCCTTCCGGGCGGCATCGTCTTCATCAGGCCGGAGCGCGCGGCGACCAGACGCACCGCTTCTTGCAGCGTGAACACGCCGGAGAGGCAGGCGGCCGTATACTCGCCCAAGCTGTGTCCGATCATGCCGGATGGGCGGATGTCCCACGAGATCAGCAGCTTGGCCAGCGCGTATTCGACCGCGAGGAGCGCGAGCTGCGAGAGGTCCGTTTCGCGGATCAGCTCTTCATCACCCTCGATCGGATGCAAGAGCAGGCGGCGGACGATCCCTTTGCCTTCCGCGTCCAGCGCTTGCAGGCAGAGGTCCAGCTCCTGTTTGTAGACCGGCTCCGTCTCGTACAGGTCTTTCGCCATCCCCGCGTACTGCGAGCCGTAGCCCGGGAAGAGGAAATACACGTTCGGCTTGGTCGTGGAGGCGGTGGAGCTTGCCCCTTTGGACTGGCCGGGATCTGCCAAGTCTTCGGCCAGACTGGCCGTGAGATCGGCAATTCCTTGATACGGCAGGGTGAAACGCTTCGGCAATTGGCGCATCCGGCCCTTTTGGCTCCACGCCAAGTCGGCCGGATGCACCGTGCGATCTTCGCGCTGCAGCAACTCCAGATAGGCTGCTTTCATCTTCTGCAGCGCTTCGTCGGTGTGCGCGGCGAGCGAGAACAGGTTCCACGCCCGCCCGTCGCCGGACGCTTCCCGCTCCGGCGCTTCTTCCATGATCACATGCACGTTGGTCCCGCCGATGCCAAACGAACTGACGCCCGCCCGCAGCGGCAGATAGCTGTTGTCGTCCTCGTCTTCCAGCCGCTCCCAGGGCTTGGTCGCAGCGACCACATAAAACGGGCTGTTCTCCAGATCGAGCTCCGGATTCGGCTTCGAATAGTGAAGGCTGGCCGGCAATGTCCGGTGGTACAGCGCCAACGATGTTTTGATCACCGAAGACACGCCCGCCGCCACGTCCAAGTGACCGATGCTCGCTTTCAGCGAGCCGATGCCGCACGAGCCCGGTGCCACGCCTTGGAACGCTTTTTTCAAACCGGCGACTTCGATCGGGTCGCCCAAGTTGGTGCCGGTGCCGTGCGTTTCGATGTAGGTGATCGTCTCCGCCGGCAGTTCGGCCATCATCAGCGCGCGCTTGATCACGTCGGCCTGGCCTTCCACGCTCGGCGCCGTGTAGCCGACTTTGCGGTTGCCGTCGTTGTTGGCAGCACTCGCGCGGATCACCGCATAGATATGATCGCGGTCTTGCACAGCGTCATCCAGCAGCTTGAGCACGACCACGCCGACGCCGTTGCCTTCGACCGTGCCTTTGGCATCCTGATCGAACGGGCGGCAGTGGCCGTCCGGAGAGTTGATCATATTTTCCTGGTACAGATACCCGTTGCGGCTGGGCAGGGTCAGGCCGCTGCCGCCCGCCACCGCCACCGAGCAGGCCCCGGTCAGAATCTGGCGGCAGGCGAAGTCGATGGCGTACAGCGAGGTCGAGCAGGCGCTGTGCATCGTGACGCTCGGCCCCTGCAGGTTCAGGCTGTAGGAGATGCGCGTCGCCGCATAGTCTTTGTCATTGAGCTGAGTCGTGGAAAAGCGGTGCCCGCCGTTTTCCAACGCAGCTTGCAGCGTTTCCAGCTCCCAGCTGAAATTGCCGGTCGCGCCGAGAAACAGCCCGATGTTGTTGCGCGTCGTGTCGGCCGAGTACCCGGCGTCTTCCAAGGCGTGGTACACCTCTTCGTGCAAGGCGCGCAGCTGCGGGTCGAGCGTGGCCGCATCGCGCGGCGTGTAGTTGAAAAACTCCGCGTCGAACCGTTCCAGATCGGGAAAAACGCCTTTCGCTTTCACAAAATTCGGCTGGGCGATCAGCTCCGGGTCGACCCCGGCCGCCAAGAGCTCTTCGTCGGTGAAAAAGGAGATCGACTCTTTTTCGCCGATCAGATTTTCCCAGAACTGCTCGACGTTGTGCGCGCCGGGGAACCGTCCGGCCATGCCGATGACGGCGATTTCCAGGCCGGAATAACTTCGTTTGATGTTCACTCCTCCTCCTCCAATCTGCGCATCAGCGCTTTCGATTTGACCAAGACGCCGCGCGATTTGGAGATCTCCTGCTCTTGCTGCTTGGCAGCCTCCGCTTCCTTGGCGGCCGTGTCGTCGCTGTTCAGATAGTCGGCCAACAGCGCGACGCTGGTGTGCTCAAACATCGCCGTCAGCGGGATGTTGCGCTGCAACTCCGCTTTCAGGCGGTTGTTGATGGCGATCATGTTCAGCGAGTTGATGCCGATCTCGAAGAAATGGTCATCGAGGCCGATGCTGTCGCTTGGCACGCCCAAGACGGCCGCGCAGATGTCGGTGATTTTCTGCTCCATCTCGTTTTGCGCCCGCGACGGAGCGCGCGATTCGGATCGGAACAGCATCGGGTCGGGCAGCGCTCCCGCATCGATCTTCCCGTTCACCGTCAGCGGCATCGTCTCCAGCCGCACAAAGAAGGAAGGAATCATGTAGGGCGGCAGTTTGGCGGCGAGCAGTTTGCGCCACTCTGCGATCTCCACTTCCGCTTCGGAGGTGTAGTACGCACAGAGCTGCTTGTCTTGGCCCAGCTCTTTGATCTGGACGGTCACCTCTTTGATCTGCGGCAGCTTCTCCAGCGCCCGCTCGATCTCCCCAAGCTCAACGCGGTAGCCGCGGATTTTCACTTGGAAGTCGGTGCGGCCGATGTAATCGACCGTCCCGTCCGGCAGCCAGCGGCCCAAGTCGCCCGTGCGGTACATCCGTCCGCCCTCGGCAAACGGGTCGGGCAGGAACTGCTTGGCCGTCTGCTCAGGCTTGTTCAGATAGCCGAGGCCGACCCCGTCGCCGCCGACGCAGATCTCGCCGATCGCGCCCGGCGGGAGCAGTTGCAGGCCCTGATCGACGATGTAGACGGTCGAATGGGCCAGCGGCTTCCCGATCGGAATCCGCTCCCGTTCCAGATCTTGCGCGGTGACGAGATGCGTTGTGGAGAAGGTCGTGTTTTCGGTCGGGCCGTAGCCGTTGACCACGCGCAGATGCGGCGCGTGCTCCTGCGCTCGGCGGATGTGGCGCACCGACAGCGCGTCGCCGCCGACGACCAGCGTTTCCAACGTGGCAAACATCGCCGGGTTCTCTTCGCAGAAACGATTGAACAAAGGCGATGTCAGCCACATCGTTCGCACCGCGTGCTTGTGCAGCGCCGCTTGCAGCCGCTCCGCTTCCAGCAGGTCTTCCTCGCCGACCAGCACCAAAGTGCCGCCGTGCAGCAAAGCGCCCCACACTTCGAACGTGGATGCGTCAAATGCGGGCGACCCGGTCTGCAGGATCACCTGCTCCGGCCCAAAGTCGACAAAATCAGGGCCGAACACCAAACGCAAGATGTTGCGGTGGGTGATCTTGCAGCCCTTTGGCTGCCCGGAGGAGCCTGAGGTGTACATCAGATACGCTTGGCGATCCGCCTGCGCAGGCAGTTCGGCCAGCTGTGTTTGCTCCGCAGCGGACGGGGGCAGTTGGTCGACCGCCACGCTGATCTGGCCTTGGGGCAGATGTGCCGTCAGATCGGAGCGCGTGCAGACCACCCGCAGCCCGGCATCTTCGATCATGTATTGCAGCCGCTCGGCCGAGTTGGCCATGTCGAGCGGGACGAAGGAAGCGCCGATTTTCAAAATGCCGAGCATCCCGGCGACCATCTCCGGGCAGCGCGGCAGGAGCAGCCCGACCGCATCGGACGCGCTGAGCCCCTGTTCTTGCAAGTGCAGCGCAACGCGGTCCGACCAAGCGTCCAGTTCCCGGTAGGTGTAGGTCTGGTCGTTCCACTTCAGCGCAATCTTGGCGGAGAACTTGGCGGCCACATCGCGGAACACCTCATGAACGCTCCGCTCCGGGAGCGCAGGATGTGCGGAGCCGTTCCAGTCTTCCAGCACCCGTGCACGGTCTGCCGCCGCAGCGGCCGGCAGCAAGTCGACCCGCTGCTCCGGTTCCGCCAAAGCGGCTTCCAGCACGGTGAGCAGGCTGCGCTGCAGCCCTTCCATCACATCCTGGCTGTAGCGGTTCGCGTTGTACGTAAAATTCACCACAACCTCCGCGCCCGGATTGACCACGATATGAAAATCGTAGTTGGTCTGCTCGAAGACGTGCACCGCTTCGATGCGAATGCCGCCTTCACGGCCGGTGCTCAGATCGCGCAGCTGTTCGGCCAGCGGATAGTTCTCAAACGCGACGATATGATGCAGCAAGTTGTTCTTCAACTTAGCGCTGCTTTGAATCTCATACAAGGGATAATATTCGTATGGGAAGGAGGCAAAGCTGGCTTGATGCACCTTGGCACAAAGCGCTGCGAACGTGTCTTCCGCTGTCGAGCGGATACGCAGCGGCTGGGTGTTGATGAACAGCCCGACCATGTTTTCGATGCCGGGCAGCTCGGCCGGACGCCCCGACACGACGTTGCCAAAGACCACGTCGCGCGTGTAATTGTACTTCTGCAACACCACGCCCCAGGCGGTTTGAAAGACGGTGTTGACCGTCAGACCGCGCTCCTTGGCGAATGTGCTCAACTCCGCCGTGATGCTTGCCGGCAGTTGAAACACGTGCGTGGCGTGTGCATACGCCCCTTCCGCACCGCTCAATGTGGGCAGCACAGCCGCTTTTTCATAGCCTTCCAGATAGTCCTGCCAGTACGCGGCCGCCCGCGCTTCGTCTTGCTGCTGCAGCCAGCGGATGTAATCGGCATATGGCTGGGCGGGAGGGGCAGCCGTGTCCGGCGCCCCCAGCGTCCAGTTGTCGTAGTAGCCGAACAGCTCTTGGAACAAAGGTGCCAGCGACCAGCCGTCCAGCAAGATGTGATGGAAGGTGAACACGAAGCTCCACGCCCCATCGGCCAGTTGCAGCAACGCTCCGCGCACCAGCACTTCACCGCTGAGGTCAAAACCGCGCCCGCGCTGTTCCGTCTTAAAAGCTTCCACCGCCGCTTCGGCCATTTCCACCGATCCAGCGTCCCGCAAGTCGAGGACGGTAAACTCCGGCGGACGCGATTTCAGCACCACTTGCCGCGGCTCATCCGTCTTGCGATAGGAGAACACCGTCCGCAGGATGTCATGTCTGGCAGACAGCTTGTTCAGCGCCCACTGCATGCGCTCCGGCTCCACCTCGCCTCCGATGCGGAAGTCGAATTGTTCCGTGTAGGCGGCAGATGTCGGATCGACTGCGTGGTTGAGCAGCATGCCCTTTTGCATCGGTGACAGGCTGTATATATCTTGGATATTCTCTTTGAGAGTCATCATCCTGCTCCTTTCCTTGCTACAGATCCAAATCGTCTAAGATGCTCTCCAACTCTTCTTGCCGCAGCGGAGATACTGTAAAGTCGGACGCGGTCTTTTCACCGTTCGGACGGGCCAGGCAGAACTGCACCAGTTCGTCGGCCGCTTCGGTGATTTTTGTCAGCAGTTCGTTCATCTGTGCGCTGGCAAACTGCGACGTCGCATAGCGAATCGCGAATGTGATGCCCGCGCCCGTCTGGCTGCCCACGATGTCGAGCGCCCAAGGGAATGCGCAGTCGCCGTCCACCGTGAGATCGGCGGAGAGCGCTTCGACGGTGACGCCGTCTTGCTGCTGCGCCCCTTGCAGGCCCAGATAGTTGAAGTTGACCGCCGGTCGCATCGAGGCAAGCAGTGCCTGATCTTCCTCCGACAAGCCGGGCGTCAGCGCCTTCAGCACGCCGTAGCCGAAACCGCGGCGCGGCACGCTGCGCAACGTTTCTTTGAGCGATTTGACCGTCTCGCCCGCATCTGCTCCCGTCTGGAACAGCACCGGGTAGTTGCTGGTAAACCAGCCGACCGTGCGGGAGACATCCAGCCCGTGGGCAAATTCTTCCCGGCCGTGGCCTTCGAGATTGAGCAGCAGCGCGGACGTATCTGTCCAGTTGCACAGCGCACGGGTCAGCACGGACAGCACCAGATGCACCGTCTCGGTGTGGAACGCCCGGTTCGCCTCGCCGCCCAGCGCGTCGCCCGTCGCTCCGCCGATCGTGCAGGTCACTTCGGCCGTTTCTGCATAGCGGTAAGTCTGCAGGGAAAGGGGCGTCTGCTCCGCCTGAGCTGCGATGGCCGTCTCTCGCCAGTAAGGCAGTTCTGTGACAGCGCCACCTTGCTCCGCCCATTCATGCAAGAGGCTCGTCCAAGCGGGCAAGGAGGTCGTTTTGAAAGGCAGCGGCTGCTCGGCATCGGCGAGCAGGCTGACCAGATCTTCGAGCAGCGTGTTCCACGAGACGACGTCGACAGCGATGTGATGGATCGCCAGCATCAGCATGCCCGCGTCGGCGCTCATCACCGCTGCGATCAACGGCCCGCGCTCCAGTTGCAGGCGGCGCTGCGCGGTCAGGAACGCGTCCCGCTGTTCCGTTTCCGCGGCGCCCGCCGGCAGTTCGGACAGATGGAACAAGTCTCCTTCCTCCAGCCCGCGCAGACGCAGGCTGCCGTCCTCATTCACCGACATGCGCAGCGCATCGTGATGCTGGCAGAGGCGTGTCAGGGCGGCTGCCAGCTTGCCGGCTTCCAGCCCGGTCACGCCTTGGATCAGCATCGCTTGCGTGTAATGACCGGGTGGGTGCACTTGCTCGGCAAACGCTTTCTGAATCACCGTCGGCGCACAAGGACCGCTGACCACGCCTTGCTCCGCTTCTGTCGCGCGCGCCGCCTGCAGATGCGGGGCCAGCGCCGCCACGGTCGGATGCTGGAACAGCATCGCCATCTCCAGCCCAAGTCCTGCCGCCTGCACTTTCGCCGCGACTTGGATCGCTTTGATCGAGTCGCCGCCCAGCGCGAAGAAATTGTCTTCGATGCCCGGCGTAACGCCCAGCACCTGTTCCCAGATGCCGACCAGCATCGCTTCCCGCTCATCGCGGGGCAAGGTGCCAGATTCGCGCTGCATCATGCTCGGTGCAGGCAGTTTGCTTCTGTCGATCTTCCCGTTTTTGTTCAGCGGCATGTCCGCGACCGGCAGCACAAAGCTCGGCACCATATACTCGGGCAGCACGAGCGCGAGCGCCTGTCGCAGCGTTTCACCGTCAAACGCCTCCATGTCGAACGGCTCGACCCACAAGCACAGCGTGCCTGCGCCCGAATCGCTGACATGCACGCCCGCGCAGACTTCGCGCACGCCCGGCACTTTGCGCGCCGCCGCGTCGACCTCTAACAACTCGATGCGGAACCCGCGCAGTTTAACTTGCTGGTCGAGCCGTCCGAGGTAATGGAGATACCCCGCTTCGTCCCACGACACGAGATCGCCCGTGCGATACAATCGCTCGCCCGGCTGGAACGGATGGTCGACAAAACGCTCGGCGGTCAGCTCCGGCCGATTCAAATACCCGACGGCCAGCCCCTCGCCGCCGATATACAGCTCGCCCGGCACGCCGATCGGCTGCAGGCGCATCTGATCGTCCAGCACGTACAAGGTGGTGTTGCCGATCGCACGTCCGATCGGCAGACCTTCCCCTTCCCGCACCTCTTGAATCACGTGACAGACGGCAAAGACGGTCGTTTCGGTCGGGCCGTATCCATTGATCAGGCGGTTCGGACCCAAGCGGGCGAACGCTTTTTGCACGTGATGGAACGAGAGCGCTTCGCCGCCGATCAGCACCGCCCGCATGTTGTCAAAGCAGTCCGGGCTGGCGTCGATCAGCACGTTGAACAGCGAGGTGGTGATGAAGAACACCGTGACTCCCTGCCCGTGGATAAGTGCGCGCATCGCTTGCGGATTCCCGACTTCTTCTTTATGCAACAGCACCAGTCGCGCTCCGTTCAGCAACGCCCCATAAATGTCGAACGTGGCGCCGTCAAATGAGTAGTTGGAGATCTGCAGGAAGACGTCTTCTGACGTGATCGTCAGATAGCCCGCATCCCGCACCACGCGGATCACGCTTTTCTGGCGGATCAGCGTGCCTTTGGGCATACCGGTCGACCCGGATGTATACAAGATGTAGGCGAGGTCTTCGCCGCACGCTTCCAGCCCAAGGTTGTGGGCGGGCAGGTCGGCGTCTACCGCCTCCAAACGCAGCACCTTCACACCGGCAGTCTCGCCGTCCAGCACGCTTGCTTCCAGCCCGCGATGCGTGACCAGAAGCGGCGCGCAACCATCGGCGATCATCGCCTGGATGCGGGCCGCCGGCAAGCTCGCATCGAGCGGCAGGTAATAACAGCCTGCTTTGAGCACGCCGAGGAGCGACGCGATCATGTCGAACGAGCGCTCCAGCAAGAGCGCCACAGCTGTGCCCGGCTGCACTCCGTTTTCCACAATGCTTCGGGCGATGCGATTGCTGCGGGCGTTCAGCTCCTGATAGCTCAACTGCTGCCCGTCCATGATCAGCGCGGCCGCTTCCGGCTGCCGCTCGACGATCTCTTCAAACAGGGACACGATCCCTTTCGGTCCGGGATAGTTGGTCGCCGTGTCATTCCACTCGTGCAGAAGCAGACGGCGCTCTTCTTCTGCGATCAGCTCCAACTCCAATTCGGCCAGCGTATGCTGCGGGTTGGCGAGGATCGCGGTGAGCAATCGCTGATACTGCTGCACCATGCGCTGCATCCGGCTGCCCTTAAACAGCGCTGTGGCATATTCCCATTCGATCAGCAGGCCGTCCGGCGTTTCGCGCACGGTGACCGTCATGTCAAATTTCGCGCTGCCCGATTCGAAGCGGATCTCCGTCTCCTCGGTGCCGCCAAGACCCATGTCGATATTCTGCATGGCAAAATAGACATCAAACAGCGGATTGCGCCCCGGAATCCGTTCCGGCTGCACATCCTCGATCATCTTTTCATAGGGATAGTCTTGATGCTCGTACGCGCCGAGCACGGTCGCTTTCACGTTCTGCACCAGGTGGAGGAACGTATCGCTCTCCTGCGAACGGGTGCGCACCGGCAGCGTGTTGACGAACATGCCGACCAACGGCTGCAGCTCCATCCGCGACCGCCCCGCCACCGGGGTGCCGATCACCACATCCCGCTCGTTGCCAAGCCGGGCGAGCAGTTGATGGAAGGCGGCCATCAAGACCATGAACAGCGTCGCGCCTGACGTTTTCGCAAGCGACTTGAGCTGCTGAGTCATCTCGCCGGGCAGCGTATGGAAGATGCGCTCCCCTTCCGCCTCGCGCATCGCCGTTGGACGCGGCCGGTCGGCCGGCAGTTCCAGCATCGGCACGCCGTCCGCAAATTCCTGCCGCCACCAGTCGCGCTGCTTTTCGAAGCGCGCTTCCTCCTGCCGGCTGCACAGCCACTCCACCGCTTCCCGATAGCTCATCCGCAGCGGCTGCGGACGTCCGCCTGCCGCTAATGTCATATAGTCGTGGAACAGCACGCCCATCGAACTGCCGTCCGTCACGATATGGTGAATGTCGAGCGCCAGGTAGGACTCGCCATCGGCAAACTGCATCAGTCTCGCCCGGATCAGCGGCGCCTGGCTCAGATCGAAGGGGCGGACAAACTCCGCCAGTTCCGCCTGCACCTGCTGCTCACGGCTCTGGGTCGGATCGCCAGCGAGCACCCGATGTTCGACCGCAAACTCGACCTCAGCCTGCACCCGCTGCACCGGCGTCCCTGCTTCCAGATGGAACGAGGTGCGCAAGCTGTCATGCCGCGCGATCAACTGCCGGAAAATCGCGTTCACTTCGGCAAGATCGACCTGGCCCTGCATCCGCTTGGCGCTGGTGACGTTGTAGCCAAGCGACTCCGGCTGCAGATGCGAGGTCAGAAAAATGCGGTTCTGCGCCGGGGACAACGGGAACGGCGTGGCCGGCTCTGCCCGGTCTGACCCGGTGGCGGAGCTGCTCGCCTGCGCCGCCGCAATCGCTTGCTCGTCGACGCCAAATTCCGTTTTCAAGCGTTGCACGAACCCGGAGAAGACCGGCGTGCCCATCAGCACCGAGATCGGCAGTTCCACGCCGAACGTCACGCTGATCCCTTGGATGATGCGCAGGCCGGTGACCGAATCGCCGCCCAGCCCGTAAAAATCATCGTGTGGCTGGATCTGCGAGTAGCCGAGCACTTCCGACCAGACCCAAGCGACAAAATGCTCGACCGGATCGGCAGTGCCGGCCGACTCGCCCAAGCGGGTCGCCGCCGTCTGCGCCTGCGCCCACAGCATGTCCGCCTGGCGTGCCGGCTCTTGCTCCGCTTCGCCGCCGCGGGCCCGAACGGCCACCTGACGCGGGGTCTCATCCCAGAACCGCCGGTTGTCGAACACACGGGTCGGCAAGGAAACGCGCCGGACCTCACGCCCTGCGAACAGGGGAGCAAAATCCAGATAAGCGCCTTGCACAAAAGCGTCAGCCAACGCTTCCCACAACTTGCGGTTCGCGCGGGCTTCCGGCTGCGCGCACAGCTCGATCCCTTGCGCAGCGGCCGCATCGATCTGCGCACCGCCGCCGCTTGGCGCGGTGGTGACAAACAGCGAGAACGACGCTTCCTGCCGCACCAGACCCGACAGCGCATCGTCCGCTTGTCCGCGCTGCGCCAAGGCTGCGATCAACGCTTCCAGCGCGCTGCACAGCTCCGTTGCATCGCGGCCCAAGATCGCCGCGCGCACCGGCTCATGCTCGCGCCCGGTGCAGGCCGTAAAGCTGATGTCGTCTGCCCGCAAGTGGTCATTGCGACGCAAATGCTGCAGGTAACGCATCGCCGACTTCAGCAGCAGCTCCGGCGTGCGGCCGGACAGCGGCAGCAGGTTCCAGCCGTGCTCGGCCGCACTCCTCGCCTCGCGGGGCGCCTCTTCGACGACAACGTGGGCGTTCGTGCCCGACAGGCTGAACGAGCTGATCCCGGCCCGCCGCGGCGCTTCTCCGGCTGCCCAGTCGGTCAGCTCCGCCTGCAGGTACACCGGGCTGTTGCTGAAGTCGATCAAAGGATTCGGCTGGTCAAAATTGAGGCTGGGCGGCAGCTTTTCTTCGCGCAGCGCCAGCAAGACTTTGATCAGCGAAGCCATCCCGGCCGCGCCGACCGTATGGCCGATGTTCGTTTTGATCGAGCCGATCGCGCAGAACTGGCGCTTCGCCGTGTGTTTGGCAAACGCGCTGGTCAAGCCTTTGATCTCGATCGGATCGCCGAGCTTAGTGCCTGTGCCGTGCGTTTCCAGATAGGAGATCGTCTCCGGCGGGATGCCCGCCCGCTCCCACGCCTTGGCCAGCACTTCCTGCTGGGCCCGGGCGTTGGGAGCGGTCAGCCCGTTCGACGTCCCGTCGTTGTTCATCGCCATGCCGCGAATCACGCCGTAGATGTGATCGCGGTCGGCGAGCGCCTTGGACAGCGGCTTGAGATAGACGGCCGCCACCCCTTCACCCCAGACGGTGCCTTCCGCCCGGTAATCGAACGCCCGCACGACAAAATCGTCAGACTGAATGTCATCGACGCCGAAATTGCCGGGCGTGAGCAGCAAGTTCGCGCCGCCGACCAGCGCACTTTCACAATCTCCCTGCCAGATCGCTTTGACCGCGCTGTCCAATGCGACCAGCGAAGAGGAGCACGCCGTGTCGATGACCATCGCCGGTCCGCGCAAGTTGAGCAGATAGGACAGGCGGCTGGCCAGCACCCCTGTCCACGAGCCGGTCAGCACCGTAAAGTCGGCCTCCGACAAGAACGACAGATAGGAGTTGACCAGGCGGTGCGTGTGGTCATTGCCGATATAGATCCCGATATTGCGGCCTTTGATCTGCCCACGGTGATAGCCCGCGTCTTCAATCGTCTCGATCAGCACCTGCAGGAGCAGGCGATGATACGGGTCCATCTTGACGGCGACGCGGGGCGGGATGTTGAAATACTCCGGATCGAACTGATCGACACGCTCCAAAAATCCGGCGTGCATGTAGACGGACGGGTCTTCCCCGATCCGTCGGCAATCGTCCGCCCGCGCGGAGGGAAACGAACGGATCGAGTTGCGTCCGGAGGCAAGGTTGTCCCAGAATTGATCCGGGTCGTCCGCATCGGGAAACTTGCAACCCACCCCTACGATTGCGATCGTCTCGTTCGCTTCCCGCTCCGGCATCGACTGCAGCTCTTTGATGTATTCAATGGCGACGTCGGGAGCCAGGTCTTTCTGCTTCACTTTGGCCAGCAGATAGCGCGTCAGCTCTTTTTTGAGGTCGAGTTTCTCAGTTGCCATCGTCTTTCCTCCCGTTGAGCTGCGCTTTGAACTCGGCCAGATACTCGGTGCCCTCCAATTCCTGTTCGATCAGGCTCATCAGATCGGCTTCCTCTTCCGGCTCAGCCTCGGCAGCAGCAGCCGATTTTCCGCTGCGCTCGTCGATGAAATCGGCAAGCTCCTTAACAGACGGATAGGAGAACAGGTCGGAGATGTCGACCATGCCCGGGAAATGCTGATCGATCAGCTTCAAGAGCTGGGTGGTCATCAGCGAGTTGCCGCCCATGTCCTGGAAGCTGGTGTAGATGTCGATTTCGCTCATCCCTAGCAGGTTGCCAAACGCATTGCCGAGCATCACTTGCGTCTCGGTCGGATGCAGCGCGCCGCGAATGGCGACTTCCATGTGCTGCACCGATTGGCCCGCACCGCCGGCCGCCGCTTCCTGCCCGGCGCTCAAGACGCGCTGCAGCTCCGGCGCCAGTTGGAACGGCAGGCTGTCGGCCAACTGCTGGCCCAGCGCTGCGTTCAGCGAGGACGGCAGCACGCGGCGCTGCGGCGCGACGATCGAATGCTCCAGCCAGCGCATGCCGTCTGCCACAGAGATCGGGGCGAACGGACTTTCGTCGAGGAACGCAAGCGCTGCGACGACCGAGCCCACATCTGCGTCTTTGACCGGAAGCAGGGTGCTTTCCCGCTTTTGGTTCAGTCCGGCCGACATGCCGAGATCTTCCCACTCCGGCCAGTTCATCGCCGAGACGTTCCGCCCGGACTGTCTGCCCAGCTCGGACAGCGAGTCGAGGAACGCGTTGGCTGCGCTGTAGTCCCCTTGGCCTTCGCCGCCGGTGACCGCCAAGATCGAGGAGAACAGCACCATGAAGCTGTCACCGCCTGCAGGCAACAGGCGCAGCAAGTTCATCGAGCCTTCCAGCTTGGGATTGAGCACATCGTGGTACTGACGTTCCTCTTTCAGCATGAGGAAGCCGTCCCCCGCCACGCCGGCGGCGTGGAAGATCCCGTTGATCTTGCCATAGCGCGCTTGGAGCGCGGCGTGCATCGCTTGCACAGCGGCCGCATCGGTCACGTCGAGCGCGCGATAGTCCAGCGCACCGAGGCTCGACTGCAGCGCTTGCAGACGGCCGTAGCGTTCCTGCGACTTTGCGTCATCCGACGCGGCAAGCGCTGCCCACTCTGCAGTCGGTGCGATCTCGCTTCTGCCGAGCAAGAGCACGTTGACCGGCCCTTTGCCTGCCAGGAACTCGGCGATCGCCATGCCGAGGCCGCCCAAGCCGCCGGAGATCACATAGACGCCGTCCGTTTCCAGCGTCAGTTCTTCGGTCAGCGCCTCGCGGTGCGCACGCATCTCTTCCACGTACACGCCGGACGGACGCAGCGCCCGCCAGCCGTCGTTTTGGAAGCATTCGTGCACCACGCCGGACACCGGCACCGCACCGGCCACATCGAGAATGTCGACATTCAGATGGCGGTATTCCTGTCCGATGACCCGCGCCAACGCGGCGGTTGCCGCCGACAGCGGCGCCATGCCCGACTCCTGCCCCTCGACGACCCACGCGTCGCGGGTCAGGACTTTCAGCAGGTTCAGCTCTTTGTTTTTGCGCTTCAGCAAGCGGCGGCTAAAACGGAACAGGGCATCCACGCCCAACTGACGGCGGGCACGGAAGACGTGATCAGAAGTCAGCAGCTGATCACGCTCTTCGTCTGTCATCGTGTAATCGCTGGCGAACAAGATTCCTTTGACACCGCGCGCCTCCGCGCTCGCCAAGATCGCATCGAATCCATCCTCATCGGGCGCATACCCGCCTTCGCCCAGATAATAGGCCGCAACGTCCGCTCCGGCCGCCGCCATCGCCCGCTCCAGTTCCACGGCGCGCGCGCCCGGCGTGGCGATCAGCGCCCACGGTCCGGTCACGTCTGCCACGCTGCGAATGGAGTCCGCGCGCGGCACCCAGGTCAGTTGCAGACACGCGCCTGCCGCCGCCCCGCTGCCCAGCGACTTGTAGTCATGCAGGCGTTTGGTGGTGTAGTTGCGGATCTGTGCCAAGACATTGCCTTTGCTGTCGAGCAGGTCGACATCGTAGGTCAGCGTTTCGCCGCTCGACTTTTCCGTCTGCAGGCGAATGTGCGTATACAACTCGCTCGTCATCGGGCCGAACAGCTGCAATTTTTTATACATGAACGGCAGGAAAGTGCCTGTGCTCTGGCTGGTCAGGTTGACCGCATTGTCGAGCACCGAAGGATGCAGCGGCAAGGCGCCCAGTTCATGCTGCAGTTCAGCATGCAGTTGCAGACGGGCCAGCGTCTCATTCCCAGCCTGCCAGACGGCGCGCGTCGTGTCCCAGTGCGGCCCGAAGGTGAAGACTTCGTTGCTGTTGTTTTCCGTATAGGGATCGATCACTTGATCGGCCCGCTGTTTCAGCGCCTCCAGATCGGTGACAACAAGCGGCTCGCTTTCGGTCAGCGCGGCCACCTGTCCTTCGACGTGCGGAATCCACTCGCCGGTGCTCTGCTGGCTGTTCACGGCAAACGCATAGCCGCCTGCCGTCTGTGTCAGCGTCAAGCGCACCAGCGCGTCCGCCCCGTCTTCGACCACCAGCGGTGCGAGGAAAAACACATCGCGCAGCTCCAGGCGCTCTGTGCCGAGCGTGCGGGCGGCTGCGAAGCGCACCATCTCCAGATAGGTGGTGCCGGGCAGCACCGCTTTGCCGCCGATGCGGTGGTCTTTCAAGACCCATTTTTCCTCCACGCGCATCGTCGTTTCGTACCAGATCTCGCCGTTCGGTGCGGTGACCTGCTGATCGACCAGCGGGTGCAGCGCCGACGGCTGCTGCGTGCGGACTTTGCTGATCTTCGGGTTCGCCCAGTGGCGGGTGCGCTGCAGCGGATAGACGGGAGCCGGAATGCGGCGGCGCGCTTCTCCTTGATAGAACAGCTTCCAGTCGACATCGGCGCCTTGGACGTACAGCGCCGCGAACTCGGCCAGCAAGGACGCATCGAGCGATTCGCCGCCAAAGTAGGCTTGCAGCTTCTGTTGTGCCGTCTTGCTCAAGTTCGCCCGCTCATGTTTGGAGATCTCTCCGGCATCGCGCTGTTCTTTCTTCTCGCTGACGATGCGGTAGAACCCGCTGTAAACGCCGGCGATCCCTTCGGCGCTGCCGCCGTTTGCCAGCAGTTGGGACAGGGCGCTTTGCAGCTCCGCCTTCGACGCGGCGACGATCAGCGTGCGATGCTCGTAATGGCCGCGGCCGATGTTGCTCGTGTAGCACAGGTCGGCCAGGTTCCACGCTGCCTCTTCGACGAACTGCGCATAACGGCGCAGGTAGTCGGCCATCACCTGCTCGTTTTTGGCGGAGATGGTCAGGCAGTAGCGGGGCTGTTTCGCTTCCAGCACGTCGGCTGTCGGCGGCTCTTCCAGCACCATGTGGCAGTTGGTGCGGGAGAAGCCGAACGAGCTCAAAGCCGCACGGCGCGGATGGCCGTCCGTCTCCCACGCTTGGAGCGCATCGTTGACATAGAGCGGGCTTTCCGGGAAGTTGATGTACGGATTCGGCGTCGCGAAGTTGATCGTCGGCGCCAATTCCTTGTGCTCGATCGACTTGATGACTTTGATCAAAGACGCCACCCCGGACGCGCCGACCAAGTGCCCGGTGTTCGTTTTTAACGACCCGACGGCACAGAACTGTTTGCGGGACGTATAGCGGCGGAACGCGCTGCTCAAGCCTTTGATTTCAATCGGGTCGCCGAGCACCGTTCCCGTGCCGTGCGCTTCAATATAAGAGATCGTCTCCGGCGCGATGCCCGCCTTGGTCCAGGCATCGACGATCACCGCTTCCTGCGTCTCCGCTTTCGGGGCGGTGATGCTGCTCGATGCGCCGTCGTTGTTGATCGCGCTGCCTTTGATCACGGCGCGGATGTGGTCGCCGTCGGCCAGCGCCTGCTTCAGCGTCTTCAGCACGACGAGGCCGACGCCTTCGCCCCAGACGGTGCCGTCCGCGCGGGCGTCGAACGTGCGGATCTTGCTGTCGCCCGACTCCACGCCGCCCATGTTCGCGCCGCCTTCGAGGTATTTCGGCTTCATTTCGCCGTTGATCGACAGGTTCACGCCGCCTGCGATCGCGACGTCGCAATCGCCCGCTGTCAGCGCCTGCGCGGCCAGATGCACGCTGATCAGACCTGCCGAGCAAGCGGTGTCGATCAACATGCAGGGCGCTTTGAAATCGAACAGGTGCGAGATGCGGCTGGCCAGCAGGCTTTCCCACGTGCCGGTCAACAGCATCGGATGCTTCTCCGCGCTCTGGCGATAGTAGGAGTAGTTGGTGTTGTCTTTGCCGATGTAGACGCCCGTCTTGCTGCCGATCAGCGACTCGCCGCCATACCCGGCGTCTTCCATCGCTTCCCACGCCACTTCCAGCACCATGCGGTGCTGCGGGTCCATATAGGCCGCTTCGGTCGGCGGAATGCCGAAGAAGGCGGCATCGAACTTGTCGATCTCATCCAGATAGCCCGCTTTGGCGTGGATGTTGCCCACATCTTCCGGCGGAATCGCATTGCCCAAGATAAATTCGGAAAAAGAGGGATTGCTCATAACATGTGCGCTGTCTTTCACCCGCTCCGCCGGAAACTCGCGAATGCAGTTCTCCCCGCTGCGCAGCACTTGCCAGAATGCTTCCGCGTCTGCCGCTTTCGGGAAGCGCCCCGCCATGCCGACGATGGCGATGTCTTTCTCGATGACCACTTCGGCCGCCGCCAGATCCAAGAGCAGTTGTTTTGCCTCTTCTTTCGACAGCTGCTGATTGGCGACTTGCGACAAAATGTACTTTTTTACTTGTGCTGTCACTTGCCCCGACCCCTTTCCAACACTAATCTGTCGGCAGATTCCTCCACCGTCATTTCACCCCGCAACACAAGCTCAAGCAATTCGTCCAAATCATCTGCCGTCGCCGCTCCGGTGCTCGGAGCGGCCGCGACCGGCTCCGGTTCCACCGTCCGGGACCGCAGATAGGCTGCTTGATCGCGAATGGTCGTATAGGTAAACAGATCTGATATATGCATCACGCCCGGATATTGGGCCTCAAATTCCCGATACAATTGCGACGCCAACAGCGAGTTGCCGCCGAGCTGTTCGAATCCTTCATCGGCGTCGACCTCGCGCATGCCAAGCGTCTTCGCCCACAGTCCGGCCACCGCCAGCTCCGTCTCATTCGGCTCGGCCACGCCCAGCAGCACCACCGCAGGAGCTCCCGCTCCAGCCGGTTCCTGACGCTTGGGCCGCCCTTGGTTCGCCTGTTGCAACCGGCGTTTCCGCCCCGGCATCAGCACGGCCGGCAACGGGGTTTCCGGCCACAGCGCCCGCTCCAGCAGCGCCAGCGCTTCGTGGCGGTCGAGCGGCGCAAACGCCTCGCTCTGCTCCACCGCCCCCATGCGGGCGGCGATGCCCGTCTCGCGCCACGCCGGCCATTGCAGGCTGACCGCAGGCAGCCCCAGCCCTTGCCGATACTCGGCAAACGCGTCGAGGAAGAGATTGGCCGCCGTATAATCGCTTTGCCCCGGATACAGTTCCAGAGCGGCAATGCTGGAAAAGAGCACGAAGAAATCGGGCGCATCCTGCAGCGTGGCCAGATGCAGATTTACAGCTCCGTGCGCTTTCGGCGCATAGACGTGGCGGAACGTCTCCTCCCGCTTTTGCAGCAGGAAGCCGTCGCCCGCGCGGCCCGCCAGATGCAAGACCCCGCCGATGCGCCCGTGCGCGGTGCGCAATTCGGCCAGCAGTTCTTCCACCTGCTGGCGGTCCTCGATCTGCACCGGGCGCACCTCCAGCACGTCGAGCTGCTGCTCGAGCTGCTGCCAGCGTGCGACCCGCTGTTTCATCGGCAGGTCTTCCGAGGACGCAGCCAGCTCTTGCCACACACCCCGCGGCGGCACCGCCTGCTGTCCGAGCAAGACCAGACGGCGCGCGCCGTGCCGCACCAGCAGTTCGGCCGCTTCTGCGCCCAGATCGCCCGTCCCGCCGGAGATGACGATCAGCTCGTCCGGCGAAATGGCAGCCTGCTCAGCAAGAGCGGGCAGCATCTGCTCCGCCAGCACCGGCTCATACGCCTGCGCCTCGCGGTAGACGAGGAACGCAGGGCGGTCGGCTGCCGACAGTTCGCGAAGCAAATCGTCAGCCCCGGTCGTCCCGTCATGATCCAGACTGCGCATCCGGTCACCGGCCAGCTCCAGGCCGGCGACGCGCCACAGTCCGCTCAGCGCCGTCTGTCCCGGCTGGATCGGCCGTTCTTGCCCTTCGACCGCATACCCCCGCTCGGTCAGCACGACCAGACCCGCCTGTGCCCGCAGTTTCGCGCTCGTCCAAGCGGAGACAAAACGGAAGCCTTGCCACAGCGCATCCTGCGCTTCTGCCTGCCAGTTGCCCGACTCCTCCCGGAGATCGGCCGGCTGCCAGTTGAAGACCGCCAGCGCCACTTCCTGCCCTTGCAGCGACGCCAATCCCTCGCCCCAATCGCCAGCTTCGGCGGTCAGTTCGAGCACGGTGCGCCCTTCTGCCCGCCAGAGCTGGGCCAGCGCTTCCTGCACCGGGGTGCGGTTCCCGGCCAGCACCACCGCGCCGGACGGCAATTCCTGCTCCGTCGGCATCGCGGCCGGCCGGAAGCTCTGCCGGAAACCGACGTTCGCCCCGAGCTCGGCGCGCTGCAGCGCTTTCGATGCCGACTTGATGCAGTAGTTCCGGACTTCGAGGACGAGCGACCCTTCGGTGTCATACAACGCCGCGTCGAAGCTGTGCACCTTCGCTCCCGTCGTACCGCTCGTCCGCTTCAGGTGAGCGAACAGATGGGTCGGCAGGCGCTTGTGCAGCACCAGCTCGCCGTAGGACAGCGGCAGGTACAGCTCCGTCTCGTCGAGCAGATGGTTCACCGAGTTGACGCTGAGGTCCATCAAGGCGGGGTGCAGATGGTACAAGTACCCTTCGCGGCCGTATTCCTCAGGCAGCTGCAGTTCGATCAGATACTGCTCACCCGGCTCGTCCCGCCAGCCGCCGATACAAGAGCGCGCCCAGCGGTCGCCAACGATCAAACCCCGGTCCATATTGTCGTAAGCGTTGGTGTCGACCGGCAGGCTGACCTGCGCGCGCAGTGCGGACAGATCGACTTGCGCAGTCGGCTGCAGCTCAGCTTGGCCTTTGAACCGGCCTTCCGCATGCACCATCCACTCTCCGGCTGCAGACAGCGAAGCGAAACGCAGACGCGTCTCGTCTCCTTCGTCTTCCGCCAGCAGATGGAGCTCTTTTGTCTCGCCATCCTGCACCGTAAACGGCTGCAAAAACGTGATGTCGCCAAAACGCAAACCTGCCAGTTCGCCCGCTTGCCGCGCCGCATACTCCACCATCATCTCAACCAGCGCCGTGCCCGGCAAAAGACCGATGCCTTGCACCCGGTGCTCGTCCAGCTCCCAAGCATCCGCACAGCCAAGCGGCTGCGCAAACAACGTGTGGCCGAGCGTGCTGGCCGCCGGTGCGCCGAGCAGCGGATGCGCTTGCTCCGTCCGTTCCGGCGACGTTTCGGCCGGATCGACCCAGCAGCGCCGATGCTGAAACGGATAGGTCGGCAGGGAAATGCGCCGCGCGCCCAAGCCTTTGGTCAGGCGATCCCACGGCAGATCGGCTCCTTGCGTGTAGAGCGCCGCCAAGCGGTCGAGCACCGCTTGCTCCAGCCCGCCCTGCAGGCCGTTCAGCTCCTCCAGCGCCGTTTCGCCGAGCGCTTCCCGCTCCTGTTCGGTCAAGTCGCCATCCCGACGGCGTTTCTCCGCGCTTTCGACCACGCGATGCTCCCCGTACCAGATGCTGACATCGTCAGACACACGCGCCGCATCCGCGCCGAACGCCGCGATTTGTCCCAAGGCGGCGCACAGCTCTTCCCGCGTCGTAAAGCGAATCGCAGCGCGGATGTGATGATGCATCCTGCCCCGCGCGGCCGTAAAAACTGCATCGACCAGCGATACATCCGAATGTTGCAGCTGCTGCTGATACGCGGCTGCCAATTGCCGCAGCGCCTGCTCCTGCTTGGCGCTCAGCGGCAGCAAGAGCGGCCCCTGTTCAGCCGCAGCGCGGGCCGGTTCGGCCGGAGCGGACTGCACCACCAGATGGCAGTTCGTGCCGCTCAGCCCAAAGCTGTTGATGCCCGCATAGAGCACCTCGTGCGGATCGCGGCCCCAAGGGCGGGTGCGATCCTGCACATAGACGGGCGACTCCACAAATCCAATGTTGCGGTTCGGCATCGTAAAATGCAGGGAGGCCGGCAGCACGCGGTGCTGCATCGCCAGCACCAATTTTGCCATGCCGCCAAGCCCGGCCGCGTTGTCGAGATGGCCGATGTTCGACTTGAGCGAGCCGACCGCACAGAACTGCTTTTGCTCCGTGAATTGGCTCAGCGCCTGCCGAATGCCGCTGATCTCGATCGGATCGCCGAGGCGTGTCGCCGTGCCGTGCGCTTCGATGTAGCTCAACTGTTCCGCCGTAATTCCGGCATCATCGAGCGCACGGGAGATCAGATCTTTTTGCGCCTCCGAGTTCGGCGCGGTGATCCCGTTCGAAGCGCCGTCCTGATTGGCCGCGCCGCCCAGGATCACCGCGCGGATCGCATCGCCGTCCCGCTTCGCCGCTTCCAGCGGTTTCAGGACGAACGCGAACGAGCCTTCCGCTGTGACCGTGCCGTCGCTCAGGTCGTCGAACGTCCGCGTATGGCCGTCGCCGGAATGAATATCCCGGATCTCCCGCACGCCGAGGCCGCTTTTTCCGTCATTGAGCACAGGCAGCACCTGCGTCTTCACCGCGCCGACCACCGCCAGCGAACAGTCCCCGCTCTGCAGGGCGCGGCAGGCCAGATACATCGCCATCAGCCCCGACGAGCAGGCCGTATCGACCAGCAGCGACGGGCCGCGCAGATCGAGATGATACGCGAGGCGGGAGGCGATGATCGACTTGACGTTGCCGGCCACCGAAATCTCCGGAGCGTCCGGCGCCGCCACGTTCAGCATCTGGCGGTAGTCCTCGCCAAAATCATGCGAATAGCCGACGAACAGGCCCGTGTCCGACCCTTTGATCTCCGCACCGCCATATCCGGCGTCTTCAAGCGCCTTCCACGCCGTCTCCAGCAAGATCCGCTGGTTCGGGTCCATGAAATTCGCCTCTTGCTGCGAAATGCCGAAGAAAGCGGCGTCAAAACCTGCGATGTCCTGCAAGTAGGAAGAGCGCAGATACAGCTCTTCCTCGATCGGCAGCATGCCTTTGGCCCGCAAAAAAGCGTCCAAGTCGTTTCGCCGCGCCTCAGGCAGATCGCGCACGCCTTCCCGCTCGCTGAGCAGCAGGTTCCAAAACTCGGCCAGACTCTCCGCCGGGCCGACGCGCCCGGCGAGGCCGATGATCGCCACCGCCTGCCGCTGTGCAGGCTGCAGCTCCTCGCCAAGCCCTTCCGTCCCTTCTTCTTCCTCTTCCTCCCACTCCTCGAGAAACAGGTCATCCAGTTTCAGCGTCGGACGCTCCATCAACGCCCCTCCTCCGCCACTGCCAGATGCTCCGGAAACAGCTCCTCCGTGCCGCTCAGATTGACGATGCGCTGCAAGCGGAAAGCCTGATCTTGCGGCGATACGCCTTTGGTTGCAAAGATCGTCTTCAGCAAGGTGAACGCCTGCTCGATCTCCGCCCGTTCCGGGAGGCGCTTGCCCTGTGCGATGCCATCATGCAGCGTTTGGAGCTCCTTGTACGGCTGGACCACGCCGGCCTGATAGGCCGCTTCGTCCCAGTTCGTGTTGCGCGTGCTGACCGCCGCCCCCAGGCAGAGGCCGACCGCGTTTGGCGCCAGCAGGATGCTCTCGCGGATTTTCTCGATCTGTCCCGTCCAGGCGGTGCGGTCTTCCGCAAGGTCATAAGCGAACGCGCTCGCTTCGGAGATCGTTTGCAGGGCCAGTTTTTTCAACACTTTGCCCGGCCCGACCTCCAGCCAGTTGCGGACGCCGCGGTCGGACAGGTGTGCCAACACCTGTGTCCAGCGCACCGGCGCGGTCAGCTGTTCGACCAGAATCGCCTTGATGTCATCCTGCGCCTGATACAGGCGGCCAATCTGACCGTTCATCACCGGAATGCGCATCTGGCCCAGTTCGACCGAGGCCAGCGCGCGGGTCAGCGCTTCGGCAGCCGCTGCCATGTAGCGGCTGTGGAACGGCCCGCTCACGTTCAGCGCCACCACGCGGCCGCCGATCGCTTCCAGCTGTTGGCCCGCTGCTGCCAGCGCCGTCTTGCTGCCCGACAGAATGGTCTGGGTCGGGCTGTTGTAGTTGGCGATCTCCACATTCTGCCCCGCCGCCGCCAACGCGCCGATCACCGTTTCCACCACATCGCTCTTCAGATGCGTCACCGCCGACATGCTGGCCAGTCCGTCCGCGTTGCAAGACGCCATCGCTTCGCCGCGGGCGCGGGCGATCCGCACCCCGTCGGCAAAGGAGAACACGCCGGCTGCCGTCAGCGCCGACAACTCGCCGATGCTGTGCCCGGCCAGATAGTCGATCTTGACGTCATGCTCCTGCTGAAACACTTCAAACATTGCCACGCTCAGCGCCAGCAAAGCCGGCTGCGTGTTTTCCGTCTGGTTCAGGCTCAACGCCGGCCCTTCGAAGCAGAGCTTGGTCAGATCAAATCCCAAAATCTCCGACGCCTCAGCAAAACGCTGCTGCACCAAGGCGTGCTGTTCATGCCATCCCTTCCCCATTCCCACAAACTGCGAAGCTTGTCCAGGAAACATCGCGACGATCTTATTCATTAAAAGAGCCCCTCCCGCATTTTGTCTTGAAGTCATTACATGCCTGCCACAAGTTTGAGCAGCTTTTTAAAGCGCAGCAAATGGTTCCGCAGCGCGGAGCCGGACAAGCGGTTACCATATTCGAAGCGCAAACGGACACGGCCGTTGTGCGGTTCAGCCAGCAGATAAAAATCGAGTTTGCGCAGCACGCGGCGCGCATCCACACCGCGATCGGCCGCGAATCCTGCCCGCACCTGCCCGTCCGCCTTCGCGGTCAGGTTCAGCTTGCGCAGCGGCTGGTAGTCGCGCAATGTCGGCAATCCGGCCGACAGTTCGCTGAACACCTGCGCCAGCTCCATGTTGGCAGCAAAGCGGAAATCGATGCGCGCAACCTGCTCGGCATCGCCGAGCAGCCAGAGCGGAATCTGCTCGGCACCGAGGCTTTTCTGCAGATACAGCGCGTACAGCGCCAGCAGCGTTTCCGAAAAATCCAAGCGATACGTTGCCCCGAGCTCCGCGATCTTCGCCTGCATCTCCGGCTCCAGCTCCGTCTCCACGAGCCTGCGCTCGCCGCTTCCCGTCTCGAACCAATCGCCGGTCAGCGGCAGCAAGCCGCTGCCCTCAAGCGAGCTGTCACCGGTCGCCGCTTCGAGAAACGCCTTCAGCTTGGCGATCGTCGGCAAGGCGAACAGGTCGGGCACGGTCAGCAGGCCCGGAAACTCTTTGTCCAGCTCCGCGTAGAGCAGGACGAGACTGAACGAGTTGCCGCCGAGATCGAAGAACGAATCATGCAGGCCGATCGGCCGGTCGCCGAGCAGCTTTTTCCAGATGTTCACCAGCACTCCATCGAGCGGTCCGCCCTCCGTCTCCACATCGGTCGGCAAAGCGCTCGAAGCGCTCGGCAAGGCGGGCAGCGCCTGACGGTTGACCTTGCCGTTCAGCGTCTGCGGAATGGCGGGGAGCTCGACGAGGAACTCCGACACCATGTACGCAGGCAGACGCTCGGCCAGCCAGGCCCGCAGCTCGCTCTCCGTCACCGTAAGCTCCGGCGTGCGCTGATAGAAGCTGACCAAGACTTGGTTGCCAGGGCTTAGTTCGCGCACGGTCGCAGCGGCGTTCGTCACCGCCGGGTGCTTGCGCAGGATCTCTTCGAGCTCACCGAGCTCGATGCGAAACCCGCGGAGCTTGATCTGGTCATCGCCGCGGCCGAGGCATTCCAATTCCCCGTTCTTCCAGCGCGCCCGATCCCCGGTGAGGTACATCCGCCCGCCCGAGAACGGGTCAGCGGCAAATCGTTCGCCGGTGAGCGCCTGATTGGCAACATAACCGCGGGCGACGCCGGCCCCGCCGATCCAGAGGTCGCCTTCCATCCCCGGCGGCGCGAACTCGCCGAACGGATCGAGCACATAGACGTTCGTGCCGCGAATCGGCAAGCCGATCGTGACGTCCTCTGCGGAGGTCAGCTCCTTGCAGGTCGACCAGATGCACGTCTCGGTCGGGCCGTAGACGTTGAAGATCCGCAGGGACGGATGCTGCTGCAACAGAGGCAGAAGCTGCGCCGGAAACGCTTCGCCGCCGACGATCAGCGTGGAAACTCCCGACAGGATCTCGTGGGCGATCGAAGCGTCGGCGCACAGCAGGCGCAGGCGGGTCGGCGTCACTTGCAGTGCCTCCACCCGCCCTTCCTGCACCAAGCGCAGCACGCTGGCCGGATTGGCCATGTCGCTGTCGTCCGCCAGCACGATGCAGCCGCCTTGTGCCAGGCAGAGCAGGGTCTCCAGCAGGAAGATGTCAAACGACGGTGTGGTCAGGCAGGCGGTACGCGCCCCCGGCGTCCAATCGAGCGCCTCGGCCATCCCCTGCAGGAAGTTGGCGAGCGCACACTGTTCCAGCTCGACGCCTTTCGGACGCCCGGTCGAGCCGGACGTGTAGATCACATAGGCGAGCTGATCTGGCGCGATCTGCACCGGCCGTTGCCAACCGGCGACCGCCGTCTCCAGCACCGCCGGATCGAGCGCGGGCAGTCCATAGCCGCTGTGCTCGATCAGGGCGGCGTCGCCGATCAGCAGTTTTGCCCCGCTGTTTTCGACCATGTAGCTCAGCCGCTCTTGCGGAAACGATGTGTCGAGCGGCACCCAAGCACAGCCGATCTGCAGACCGGCCAGCATCGCGGCAACCAGATCGGGCGAGCGCGGCAGCAGCAGACCGAAGCGGTCTCCCGGCTCCAAGCCCAGCTCGATCATATGGCTGGCCAGCACTTCGGCCCGCGCCTGCAGAGCGGCAAACGTGAGCTCCTGCCCCTGATACCAGACGGCCGGACGATCCATGTGGGCGCGGAAGCTGTCGTCGAGCAGATCGCGTGCGAACGGCTGTCCTTGCACCGCCGGGCCGCGTCCTTGCGTCAGCAGCTCCCGCTCCTCTTCCGCCCGCAGCAGCGAGAAGCCGCCGAGCGGACGCTCTGGGTCCTGCAGCACGTCCACCAGAAACGCTTGGAACCGCTGGGCCCAGTCTTCTACCCGAGCCGCTGCGAACAGCGGTGTCGCATAGTTCAGACGGCACTGCAGCACGTCATCATGCTCAAACATGTCGAGATACAGGTCGAACTGGGCATGTTGCACCGGGAAGCGGCCGACCACGCCCCGCACGTCGCCGAAATCGAGCATGCGCTGCCCGTCTTTTTCGTAGTTGAACATCACATCGAACAGCGGGTTGCGGCTCATATCCCGTTCCACGTTCAGCCCGCTGAGCAGCAGGTCGAGCGGATAATCGGAGCGCGCATAGGTGGCGAGGCTGACTTCTTTCACCGCATCCAGATAGGAGAGGAACGAGCGCGAGCGCTCCGGCTGCATGCGCAGCACCAGCGTCTGCGTGCACATCCCGACGGTGCGGGCAAAGTCGCCGATCATCCGCCGGTTCCACGGCACGCCGATGCAGAAGTCGGACTGATGGGCAATCCGTCCCAGGAACGCCGTCCACGCCGCGATCAGCACCATAAAGGTCGTGCTCTCACCTCGCATCGCGACTTCCTTCACCTTCGCCAGCACGTCGCTGTCGAAGCCGAAATAGCAGGTCGCCCCGCGGAATTCATTGATCTCCGGCCTTGCCGCATCGCTCGGGAAGTTCAAGGTCTGCGGCAGCGGCTGCAAGTGCTGCCGCCACCACGCCTCCTGCTCGGCGGCGGCGGGACTGGCGAGAAACTGCTGCTCGCGCTTGACAAACTCGTGATAGGAAAGCGTCGGTGTCCCCAGCATCTTGCCATGCTGATAGACTTCCGAGATGTCATTCAACAAGAGATTCAGCGAGACGCCATCGGCGATAATATGATGGATGCTCAGCGTGAACTGATGCTGTCCCGCCGGATCGACCGTCACGCCCCACCGCCATAGCGGTGCTGTGGCGAGATCGAACGGGCGGCGGAAAAATTGATCGAACCGCTCCTGCTCCCCGTCCACGCGCAAGTCGGCCACGAAGAACTCCGCTTCGACCGCATCGGCGATCTGATGCACCACCTGCGCCCCTTCGACGCGGAAGGAGCTGCGCAGCATCTCATGCTGGGTGGAAACCGTTGCAAACGCCCGTTTCAGCCGCTCGACATCGACCGGGCCGTCCAGATTGAACGTGCCGCGGATCTGGTGCGCCTCATTGCCGCCAGCCAAGAACGACATGAAATACATGCGGCGCTCATCGGAAGCCAGTTCGAACGATGCGGGCCGCTCCGCGACCTCGCCGATTTTCGGCTGCTGCGTTTCCGCCTGCACCGCGCCGAGCGACAGGATCAGCGACTCCAAGTGGGCCAGTTTTCGGTAGATGTCCTCCAGCACGCCATCCGCTGCAGCAACCGGAGCAGGCACCTCCCGCACAGCCGGTGCGGTTGGCGCAGTCTGCACCGCTCGCACGGCCGGCGCGACCGACACAAATGGCACGGCCCCCTGCTCGGCGAGATGCGCAGCCACTTTTTCCACCGTGTTCAACTCGGTGAAAAACGTGTTCAGGGCGATCTCCACCCCGTACTGCTTCTGAATAAATTTGCTGATCTCGACCAGCATCAGCGAATCGATGCCCAAGGAGAACAGGCTTTGCGCCTCGGCGATCTCCTCGGCGGCCACTCCCGTCACCTCTTCGATCTTCCCTTTCAACTGGCTCGGCAAGTCGGCGTTGGCACGGTGCTCGCCCGTCTGCTCCATCGGCTCGTCGAGCACCAAGGCGGCAGGCTCAGCAGCGGCAGCCACCTCCTGATACACAGCCGGTGCCAGCTGCGTTTCCAGGAACCAGACCCGCTTGCGGTCATAGGGGGTGTGCGGCAGTTTGTCCACCCGCACCGGCTTGCCCTCATCCAAGGCGCCGAGTCGGACGTTCCACCCGCGCTCCCACAGCTTTCCTGCGCTTTCCAGCAGCGGCTTCCACGCCGGTTGGCCCATGCGCAGACTGGGCAAGAAGGCCAGTTCTTCCCGGTCAAAATTCTGTGCGGCCAACCCGCAGAGCGTCGCTGTGCCCCCGATCTCCAGGAACACCCGGCCCCCCGCTTGAACGGCCGTTTGCAGGGCGGCCGAAAATTGCACCGGCTCGACCAGATGCCCGGCCCAATAGTCGGCATCGATCTCCTTGCCTGCTGCGGCCAGTTCGCCGCTGACCGCCGAGATCAGGCGCGGCGACGGCGCATGGAACTGCACGTCGGAGATGGCGTCTGCCAATTGACGCGCCTGTTCGCGCATCAGCACCGAGTGGAACGGGTGCGACACCGCCAGCTCCTGCACGAAAAATCTCGCATTCCGCGCCCGCATAGCCAGCTCATCGATGCTCGCTTTCCCGCCGGAGACGGTCACATTGTCCGGCGAGTTGACGGCGGCGATCGAAACATCTGCCACCCCTTCGATCAGCTCCTGCACTTTCTCAACGCCGGCCAAGATCCCGATCATGCGCCCGACGGCGGGCGTGCGATCCATCACCTGAGCCCGTGCAGCGACCATGCGCACCGCATCGTCCAGGCTGATCACCCCGTCCACGCAGGCGGCCGCATATTCGCCGATGCTGTGCCCGATCAGCAGGTCGGGCGTGATCCCGAGCGATGCCCAGAACGACGCCAGCGCGATCTGAACGGAGAAGATCAAAGGCTGGCTGTACAGCGGCCGCTGCAGATCTTCCGCCCCGCCCCCGTAGAGCAGGTCGATCAGCGAGACGCCAATCTGCGGACGGAACGCCGCGTCCAGCGCATGCAGCCGCTCGCGGAACACGTCCGAATCCTCGTACAGCTCCTTCGCCATCTCCGCATACAGCGACCCTTGCCCGGTGAAGAGGAACACGAGACGTCCGCCTGCCGTTGCAGCGTCCGCGCCCAGCTTTTCCTCGCCGTTCAGCAAGCCGGTCAGCCGCTTCTGCAGCTCCTCATGGCTCCCGGCCACAAGCGACAGTCGGCGCGGCAGAGCGGCGCGGCCGGTGTTCAAGGTCCGGCTCAGCTCAGCCAGTCCGGCCGTCGGCTGTTCACACCAGGCGGCCAGCTCGCGAGCGTACTGGCGCAGCGACGCTTCTGTGCGCGCCGAGAGCGTGCACAAGTAGGCGGAACGCGGCGTCAGCACCGGCCGTTCTGCCCGCTCTGCGCGTGCTTCCAGCACGAGGTGCGCATTGGTGCCGCTGATGCTGAATGCGCTGATCCCGGCCCGGTAGACGCCGTCGCGCGGTTCCCACGCCATCGTGCGGTCGACGACCTGCACCGGGAGGCGCTCCCAAGCGATCAGCGGGTTGCCCTTCCGGTAGTGCAAGTTCGCCGGGAGCCGCCCGTGGCGCATCGCCAGCAGCACTTTGCAGATGCCGGCCATCCCGGCTGCCGTCTCCAAGTGGCCGAGATTCGACTTCACGCTGCCCAGATACAGCGGGCGCTCGCGCCCGGCGAACACTTCGGCCAGCGCGTTGACCTCCTGCGGGTCGCCGATCTTCGTGCCCGACCCGTGCCCTTCCACATAATCGATCTGCTCCGGCAGCAGCCCGGCATCGGCCAGCGCTTGGCGAATCACCTTTTGCTGCGCCAATCCGTTCGGCACGGTCAGCCCGCCGCTTTGGCCGTTATGGTTGACCGCGCCGCCGCGAATCACGCCCCAGATCGGGTCGCCGTCCCGCTCGGCATCCTCCAGCCGCTTCAGCACCAGCACCGCGCTGCCTTCGCTGCGGATGTAGCCGTCCGCTCCTTCATCGAAGCTGCGGCAGCGGCCCGACTCGGCCAGCGCCTGCAGATTCGAGAAGCTGGCGTGCGCCTCCGCGCGCAAGATCAGGTTGACCGCACCGGCCAGCGCCAGATCGCACGCGCCCGACCTCAACTGCATCATCCCTTGATGCATCGCCACCAGCGAGGACGAACAAGCGGTGTCGATCGCCATGCACGGGCCTTGGAACCCAAACGTGTAGGACAATCGTCCCGCCGCGCTGTTCAGCATGTTGCCCGTAAACATGTACGGGCCGGGCAGCTGGCCCAGATCGCGCCCGAGCTGCAGATAATCGCTCCCGGCGATCCCGATGAAAACGCCGGTCTGACTGCCCGCCAGCGACTTCGGGTCGCGCCCGGAGTCCTCTAACGCTTCCCAGCTCAGCTCCAGCAAGAGCCGCTGCTGCGGATCTAACATTTCCGCCTCCTTGGCCGAGATGCCGAAGAACAGCGGATCGAACTGGTCGATGTCGTCCAAGTACCCGCCCTGCGACGTGGTCAGTTTCTGTTTGGCCGCCCGGTCTTGCTGCCAGCGCCCGGAGGGAATCTCCCGCACCGGGTCGATGCTCTCGTGCAACAGCTGCCAATATGCGTCCGGCGTGTTCGAGCCGCCCGGAAAACGGCAGGCCATCCCGATCACCGCGACCGCACCGCTCGCTTCTTCGCGCTTGCCCTGCCCGCCTTGCGGTTGCACCTGCGCCTGCTGCTTCTGTTCCAACAGCTCAGCAAACACGCGAATGCTCGGATAATCCAGCGCCGCCGTGCTGGTCAGCGCCATGCCGGTCCGCTGCTCCAGACGCTCTTGCAAGATCAAGAGCTGCATCGAACTCAGTCCCAGATCGAAAAACCCGGTGTTCACATCGTCGACCGCCGTACCCAGCAAGCGCTCCACTTCACCTTTCACCACGGTCAAATATTCCCCGCCGGCCGGGACAGCTGTGCTGCTCAGGTTTACCGCCAGTGCCTTTTGTAACTCAGAACCTTCCGTCTTTTGTTGATCCGCTACATCCTTTGGCATCTGTGCCATTAAAGATGCGAACTTCCCGCTTTGAAAGTCTTGGATCAGCTGGAAGCGCTGCACCTTCCCGCTCGTCGTCTTCGGGATCGCCGTGACGGGCAGCACGTGGTCGACGCGCAGACCCACGCCGCTCAGCACCAGTTCCCGCACTTGCTCCACGATCGGCAGGAAGCCGTCCAACTGCTTTTTGTAGTAGACGAAGATCACCAAGTCTTCCGTGCCCGTCTCCGCATTCGGCACCCCGCAGGCGATGTACTTGTTGAGCTCCTCCTCGCCGATGCCTTGCAGGATCACCTTCTCGATGTCGTGCGGAAAATAGTTGGCCCCGCCGATGAGGATCAGTTCTTTCTGCCGGCCGACGATCACCAGACGCCCTTCATGCAAAAAGCCGAGGTCCTGCGTGTTGAGCCAGCCGTCCGCGCTGAGCACCTTGGCCGTCGCTTCCGGATTGTGGTGGTAGCCCGCCGTGACGCTGCCGCCTCTGATCTCAATCGTGCCGACGATGTCCTCCCCGAGCGGCTGGCGCTGTTCATCGGTGATGCGCACCTCGACGTGCTGCACCGGATGCCCGCAGTCGACGAGCTCCATCGCCTCGGCAGCGTCTCGTTCAACAAAGGAAACCGGCTGTCCGATCCCCACTTGCCGGCGATCGAC
The DNA here is from genome assembly GCF_004340785.1 of Tumebacillus sp. BK434. Taxonomy (NCBI): domain Bacteria; kingdom Bacillati; phylum Bacillota; class Bacilli; order Caryophanales; family Alicyclobacillaceae; genus Tumebacillus; species Tumebacillus sp. BK434. Next base: position 604,856 of record NZ_SLXS01000003.1, read on the forward strand.
CGCATAGGACTGCACACCCTGCTCCCGCTTGCAGGCCGAGACGACGAGCGTCGCTTCCGCCAGCCCGTAGCCGGGCCGGACCGTCGATTCGCTCAAACCGTACGCGCCGAGTCTGTCGGCAAAATCCTGACAGATCGCCGCCGAGATCGGCTCCGCGCCGTTGATGATCACTTTTACGCAGCTCAGGTCCCACGCTTCCGCCTGTGCCGTCTTCGCTTTAAAGCGCTTTAGGAAATGACGATAGCCAAAGTTCGGCGATCCCAAGACGCTCGCCCGATACTTGTGCACCGAGCTGAGCCAGTAGGTCGGATTCCAGATGAACGTGTTCGTCGGCATGATGTTTTGTTCCACCCCGAGCACAAGTGGGGCCAGATGGAAGAAGATCATCCCAAAGTCATGCGTCAGCGGCATCCAGCTCAAGAAACGATCATTTTCCGTAATTTCAAATATATTGACTAAGTCATTAATATTGGTCAACAGATTGCGATGTGTCAGGACGACCCCTTTCGGCTGCCCCGTCGACCCGGAAGAAAATTGCACAAACGCGATGTCCTCCGGCCCAGGCTCATAGAACTGCGGCTGCCGATCGGCGACTTCGACCCTTTCCGGCTGAAACAGCCGAGCGGTCATCACCGCGCTCTGCTCCGCCCCGTCATGCTCCTCCGCATACGCCGTCAGCTTGGCGGACAGCTTGTCACAGTCGGTGACGATCCACGCGGACTGCAAGACTTCCCAGACGGTGAACACTTTCCGCGTGTTCACCAGATTGTCCGCATAGGAGAGCGGGATCGGGACGATCCCCCCGAGCAGACAAGCCCAATACGCGGTGAGGAACGACCGCGGCGCCAGAAACTGCAGCACCAGCTCATCGCCCTTTTCCACGCCCCTCGCTTGAAAAGCGGCCAGATACTGGCCTGCCTCGGCGAGCAGCGCTTCGTACGCAAGAACTTCTTCATTCGTCGAGTTGTTGAGAAAGCGAACCCCAGCACCGGTTCCGGCATTCTCACGCAAAGCTTCGACCAAAGATTGATACATTTTCACCCCATCCACCCCTTGCAAATATCGAATAGTTTCCAAATAAAAACAGCTGTCGTGACAGGGGGTTGATCGTCCTCTGTAAAAACAGCTGTCAAGCGTGTGGTGTTTATTTTCTGTTGAGAATGAGGATCGCGCCGCCGTAGCCGAGAATTCCCCAAATGATCAACGTGATGTAATGTTCAGTTCCGGCCGTAAACGCATTCTCCGCCATCGAAGCGCGCATGACCTCCGCCATCGAGTACAGCGGCAAAATGTGGTGCAGAGTCTGCAGCCACTCCGGCAGACGCTCCATCGGGAAGTTGATCGGCGAGAACATCAGTGCGCCAAAGATCAAGACTTGCGACAGCGCCATCGAAGCGAGCGGCGACAACGCATACGAGAAGCCGTAGCCGACCCCGATCGAAGTCAGCGCGATCAGGACGATCACCGGCAGCACTGTCCACGAGATGTCATAGCCCGGATCGTACACATAGTGCGCCACCAGCGTGGAGATCGCGATGCCCGGAATGGTGATGATCAGCCAGGACAGCGTGTCGGCCGCCAGCACGAGCCCGCGGTTGACCGGCCAGGTGCGGATGAATTCGATGTAGCCTTCCGTTTTGGCGTTGGCGATCTGCTGCGGCAGAATGACCAGGCCGGTGATGATCAGAATCAGCGTCGGCGCACCGGTTGCCAAGAAGAGAATCGTGTTTTTCTCCGGATTGTCGAACAGATAGGTAAAACCGATGACAATCCCCAGCGACACCATGATCTGAATGATCGAGAAGAACATCAGATTCCCGGAGTTTCGCATAAACTGCATCTTAAAGACATACTGAAACTGTTTGATTGTCGTCATACTGCCGCACCTTCCTTACCCGTATGGAAACTGTAAGCGCCCGCGCCTTCTTCCGCTTCCCGTCCGCCGGTCAGCGTGACATATACGTCTTCCAGCGTGGTCGGGGCCAGCGAATAGTCGATGATGCCGCCATGTTCAGCTTGTTGGTGCGCCCATTCGATCGCCGTGGTCGCCAGCTCCTGGTCGATCGACAGGATCATCCGCCCGCCGTTGACGCGCGAGCTTTGCACCCACTCCGGCAGCGCGTAGTCTGCCGCGTCATGCGTCAAGCCGATCTCCAGACGCAGCTGGTTGGAAACGGTGCTCTTCACTTCGGCCGGCGTCCCTTGGGTGAGAAACTTTCCTTGGTGGAGAATCGCCACGCGGTCGACCGCCTTCTCCGCTTCCAGCACGTTATGCGTGACCAGGATGACCGAGGTGCCGTCGTTGGTCAGGTCGCGGATCACGTCCCACAGGTAGCGGCGGCGCACCGGGTCGACGTCGTTGGTCGGTTCATCGAGCACGACCAGTTTGCCCGGCTGGATCACCGCCATGCAAAAGGAGGTCAAGCGACGAATCCCGCCGGAGAGTTTGACCCCTTCGGTGTTCACCCATTGGCCCATGTCCAGCTTCTCGAACAGCATCTCCATGCGCTTTTTCACATCGTTTTTCTTGCCCATCCGCATCATGCCCATCGTCGAGACGGCCTGCGTCGGCGTCATGAAGCCGAGCGGCAGCTGCGACTGCGGCTGCACCGAGCAGATCGAGCGTGCGCGGAGCGGATCTTTCTGCACCGATTCGCCAAGCAGGTACACTTCACCGCTCGACGGTTTGATCGAACCGATGATCTGATTGACCAGCGTCGTCTTGCCGGCACCGTTATGTCCCAAGAGGCCGTAGATTTCCCCTGCTTTGATGCTGAAGCTGATATTATCGTTCGCATAAAACTCGGACTTGCGATTGCGGAACACCTTGGTCAGTCCTTGCACATCTAAGATCATAAGTACCTCCACTCATTCCTTTACCCGTGCAGCACAGCACGCTTCGCAAAGGGGATTCTAAATTCAAATATACATCGCTTATGCTTTGCATACAGATTAAACCTTGCCTCGAAAATAATTATAACACCGTGATAATAACATACAAATGACGCTTTTGCAAAAATATTTCCCGTTTTAATTAAGATTTCGTAATTTTTTATTTGAATAAAATGAGAACGGTTCTAATGAACACCCTATACCACTTGCCTCTGCACAACACAAAAAGACCCTTCTGCCGTTTGACAGAAGGGCCTCCTGCTCTTACTCATAGCGCAAAGACTCGATCGGCTGCATCCGCGCCGCTTTGTTTGCCGGATACAGACCGAAGAAAATGCCGACTGCTGCCGAGAAACCGAACGCCAGCAGGATCGTCCACCACGAGACGAGGAACGGCCAGCCGGTCGCCATCGAGAAGATGCCCGCGGCGAGCAGGCCGATCAAAGTGCCGATCAGACCGCCGAGGAAGCAGAGAATGACCGCTTCGACGAGGAACTGGCGCATGATCATGCCCGGCGTCGCACCGATCGCCTTGCGAATGCCGATCTCGCGGGTGCGCTCCGTGACGGAGACGAGCATGATGTTCATCACGCCGATCCCGCCGACGAGCAGCGAGATGCCGGCGATCGATCCGATGATCGTCTGCACCACGTTAAACGCCGATGCCACCGCTTGCTGCGTCTCTTCGCCGGTCTGGGCGATGTAGTTCGACGCCGCTGTGTTGTGGCGCTTGGCGAGCAGTTTGCGCACTTCTTTGAGCTGCTTGCCGACTTCCGCCTGGTCTGCCGTCGCCGCTTTCGCCTGGATGTACTGCACGTCGCGAACTTCGCCGACGCCAGGCAGCGCCCCGAGCGGCAACAAGGCGTTATACACGTTGCCGGCCAGACCTGCCAGCAGCGATTCCTCCACTTTGTAGACGCCGACGATGCGGTAGACGCTGCTGTTCAAGGTCACTTTTTTGTTCAGCGCGGCCGCCGCCGAGCCGTACATCTTCTCGGCGTACTTCTGCTCCACGACCAGCACTTTTTGCCGGGAACGCTCTTCGCCCGCCGTGAAGAAATGACCCGCTGTGATCTTGACGTTGTTGATCTTGATGTAGTCGGCGTTGGTGCCGTTCAAGGTGAAGTTGATCGTCTCTTTGCCATGTTTCGACTCCGCCGGAAGCGTGAGCATACCAATCGCTGCGTCGATGCCCTTGAGACGCTTGATCTGCTCCACGTCGTCGACCGTCACCCCGCCCGTTTCGCCTTGGCTCTGCGGGATGACGATAAAGGAGCCGTCCGCCACTTGGCCGAGTTCGCTGACCAGAGACGACTTGCCGGCCTGGCCGATCGAGACGACGGCGATGACCGCCGCCACGCCGACCACGATGCCGATGATCGTGAGAAAGGAGCGCATTTTGTTGACGCGCACGTTCTCCAAGGCGAGCAGGACGCTTTCCCAGACATTCATGCCAGCACCTCCCCGGAGGCGCGCTGCTCATTCTGCACATCTTCGCGGATCACGCCGTCGCCGAAGCGCAGGACGCGCTTGGCGTGCTCGGCGATGTCCGCTTCGTGCGTGACGAGGATCACCGTCGCCCCTTCGTCATTGATCTGCCGGAACAGATGCATGATGTCGAGCGACGACTTGGAGTCGAGGTTCCCCGTCGGCTCGTCGGCGAGCAGGATCGGCGGGTTCATCGCCAAGGCGCGGGCGATGGCGACACGCTGCTTCTGTCCGCCGGACAGCTCGTTCGGGCGGTGCGAGGTGCGGTCGGCCAGCCCGACTTTGGCGAGCAATTCCTTCGCCCGCTCCGTGCGCTCCGCTTGCGGCACGCCGCCGTACAGCATCGGCAGCTCGACATTTTTCAAGATCGTCTGGCGGGGCAGCAGATTGAAGCTCTGGAAGACGAAGCCGATCTTCTGGTTGCGCACGATCGCCAGCTCATCTTCCGTCAAGCTCTGCACTTCTTCCCCATCCAGCACATAGCGGCCCGCCGACGGCACGTCGAGGCAGCCGAGCAGGTTCATCAGCGTCGACTTGCCCGAGCCGGACGGGCCCATGATCGCCACAAATTCGCCTTGGCCGATGAACAGGTCGGTCGGATGCAGCGCGTGCACTTCCAGCCCGCCTTGATCGTAGGTTTTGGAAATGCCGGTCAAGGTGATCATTGCACCTTCACCTTTTTGCCGGCGCGCAGGTCCTCCGGTACGCTTTTGATGATCTCATCCCCGGCAGACAGGCCGCTCAGGATCTCGATGTGCGTCTCATCCTCTTTGCCCGTCTTGACTTCCGCTTCGACCGCTTTGCCGTTTTCCACGCGGTAGACGAGCGCTTTGTCGCCTTCGCGCTTGACCGCTTCCAGCGGCACCAGCGGGTGCCGCTCCGCTTCGGTCAGCGTGATCTCCACCGTTGCGTTATAGCCCGGGCGCAGCTTGGGCGCCGGATTGTCGAGGGCGACGACCATCTCCACGGACGGATCTTTGGCGGCCGGATTGGCGATCGCCGCCGTCGGCGCCAGATAGGTCAATTTGCCCGGGTACGTGCTGTCGGCAAACGCGTCGCCGCTGACGGTAACGGCGAGCCCCTGCTGCACTTTGCCCGCATCGAGCTCACCGATCTGCGCGCGCACCTGCAGCGCGCCCGGGTTGGCGATGACCAGCGCCGGAGCGCCTTCCATCAGCATCTGGCCCGCTTTGATGTCCAATTGTGTGACGACGCCCGCATTCGAAGCGGTGACGGTGGCGGAAGCGATCTTCTTCTGCACCGCCTCCACCGACATTCTGGCGTTTTCGATCTTCAGGTCGTACAGGGTCAGGTCGACCTTCTGTCCGGACAAGAGCGGGTTGCTCTGTGCCGCTGCATTTTGCTTGCGGGCCGCCTCGCGTTCCGCTTCGGCGATCTTGACGTTGTTTTGCTCCATCTTCAGCTGCTGCTGCAGCTCGTCGACGCGCAGCGTGTACAAGGTCTGCCCCTTTTTCACCGCGTCGCCGGGCTTGACCGACAACTTCTCGACGATGCCGCTCGCCGGGGCAAAATAGTGCTGCACCTCAGCCGACTCGATCTGCCCGCTGGCGAACACCGTTTCTGAGATCGCGCCTTCTTCCGCTGCGGCGACGGAGACGTCGATCGTTTTGTTCAGATTGTAGACGTTCGCCCCGACGAGTCCGATGACCGACACGGCGATGACAGAACTCCAGATCAGCTTTTTGTTCATGATTATGCCGCCTTCGAGCCGAGCAGGGTGAGGAAGCTGACGACCGCCCAGCCGATCACGATCCACGTCGCAACAGAACCGCGGCCTTTGCGCGTCATCACCGAAGTCCCGATGATCATCAGCACCAGGCTCCAGATCGCAAACGGGTTGACCATCTGCGCGAGGACGAACAGCATCGACGTTTTATCGGACACAAACGCGCCCGCCGTCAGCGACACATCAAACAGCGAGGTCGCACCGGTCGCATAGGCGATGATCCCGGTGAGCAGCGTCCCGATGATCGTCGGGATGTACGAGTAGAGCGCAACTTTCGACAGCTGCATGTAAGTGGCTTCTCCGCGCACGAACAAGTTGACGAGCAGCAGGAGCAGACCGCCGATAAACATCGTCAGCACGATGCTGAGCGCTGCCGTGACGTAGCCGATGCCAAGCGCAGATGCGAGTGCAAGATCGCGGACCGTTTCCGGAATCTCCTGTCCCCGCTCCGCCTGTCTGCTCAGCTCCTGATCGATCGTGCCGATCATCGCATCCCCTTGCAGCCACAAGGCCAGCACCGACAGCGCCGTCAGCAAAATCAACGTCAGCACCCAACCGCCTTTTCCGCGCAGCCGTTCAAACGCGGCGGCCGGTTGTGTAAGTACCCCAAGAATATTCCCCATTTTTTTACACCCTTTCATAGTAGAGATTAATTTGATAAGATCTGGAACTACTTGTAATACGAACAACTCGCCAAAAGGTTCACCGTTTGCTGAAAAAAAGAAAAAACCGCGGAGTGAGTTACACTTCGCGGCCTTGGACAGCCAGCCAGTCTTGATAAGATGCGATCTGCTTTTTCACGCTTTCCGTGCCCGTTCCGCCGAGCGAGCCCCGCGCTTCGACCACATTGCGCACGTCGATCGCCGCATAGAGATCCTCGGCAAACAGCTCCGAAAAGCCCTGGTATTCTGCAAATGTCAGATCGGGCAGATACTTGCCCTTCTCGATGCAGTGCAGGACGAGCTTGCCGATCACTTCATGCGCCTGCCGGAACGGCAGCCCTTTGCGCACCAGATAGTCGGCGAGGTCGGTGGCGACGGAGAAGTCCTGCTGCACCGCCTGCTCCGTATTTTCGCGGCGCACCGTCATCGTTTCGATCATCCCGGCGAAGAGGATCAAAGAGGTCTTCAAGGTGTCGACCGTGTCGAACATCCCCTCTTTGTCTTCCTGCAGATCCTTGTTGTAGGCGAGCGGCAGGCCCTTGAGCACGGTCAGCAGGGAGAACAGATGCCCGTACACGCGTCCCGTCTTGCCGCGGATCAGCTCGGCGACGTCCGGGTTCTTTTTCTGCGGCATGATCGAGGAGCCGGTGCAGTACGCATCGTCCAGCTCGACAAAACCAAACTCGGTCGACGACCACAGCACCAGCTCCTCGCAAAAACGGGACAGGTGCATCATCACGATCGACGCGGCCGACAGGAACTCGAGGATGAAGTCGCGGTCGCTGACCGCGTCCATCGAGTTCTCATACAGGCGCGAGAAGCCCAGTTCTTGCGCGACCAGCTCCCGGTCGATCGGGAACGTCGTCCCGGCCAGCGCCCCCGCTCCGAGCGGCATCATGTCGATCCGCTTCAACGCGTCCTGCAGGCGCTCCACATCGCGGCGGAACATGCCTGCATAAGCGAGAAAATGCTGGGCGAGCAGCACCGGCTGCGCGCGCTGCAGGTGGGTGTAGCCGGGGATGATCACATCGAGATGCTGTTCCGATTTCGCGACCAGCACCTCGACGAGGTGGAGCAGCAGCCCGGCAAGCTCAGCCGCTTCCGCCTTCAAAAACAGGTGCATGTCGAGCGCGACCTGGTCGTTGCGGGAGCGCCCAGTGTGCAGTTTGCCGCCGACAGGGCCGATCTCGGCGATCAGGTGTTTTTCGAGGTTCATGTGCACGTCTTCATCGCCGATGGAAAACGGGAGCTCGCCACCTTCCCATTTTTCCTTCAACTTCAAGAGGCCGGCCGAGATCGTGTCGGCATCTTCCTGCGGGATGATGCCGCACGCGCCGAGCATCTTGACGTGTGCGAGCGAGCCTTGGATGTCCTGTGCGGCGAGGCGCTGGTCGAAGGAGATCGATGCGGTGAACTCTTCGACCAGCTCATTGGTCGGTTTTGTGAAGCGTCCGCCCCAGAGTTTCATAGCTGTACGGCCCCCTTACTTGCTGGTGTTGACTTTGGAGTAGACTTTGGTCGGCAGGCCCCACAGCTTGATGAAGCCTTTCGCCGCGTTATGATCGAACGCATCGTCCGGCGAGTAAGTCGCGAGGTCGAGGTCGTACAGGGACTGCTCCGATTTGCGGCCGACCGGCTGGTAGGTGCCTTTGTGCAGCTTGACGCGGACGGTGCCGGTGACGGTCGCTTGCGTTTCTTCAATGAAAGCGTCGAGCGCTTTCTTCAGCGGCGAGAACCAGAGGCCGTTGTAGACGAGCTCGGTGTATTTCAGTTCCAGTTGCGGTTTGAAGTGCGCCACTTCGCGCGGCAAGGTGATCGTTTCCAGCTCGCGGTGTGCGGCGATCAGGATCAGCGCGCCCGGCGCTTCGTACACTTCGCGGGACTTGATGCCGATCAAGCGGTTTTCCACATGGTCGATGCGGCCAACGCCGTGCGCGCCGCCGATCTTGTTCAGCTGCTCAACCAGTTCGACCAGTCCGAGCGCCTCGCCGTTCAACGAGACCGGGACCCCTTTTTCAAACCCGATCTCCACATACTCCGGCGCGTTCGGCGCATCGACCGGGTTGACCGTCCACTCGAACGCCGCTTCCGGCGCTTCCGCCCACGGATCTTCCAGCACACCGCATTCGCAGGAGCGGCCCCAGAGGTTGGCATCGACGGAGAACGGGTTCTCCTTGGTGATCGGGATCGGAATGTTGTGCTGCTTCGCGTACTCGATCTCTTCATCGCGCGACCAGCCCCACTCGCGGACCGGCGCCACGATTTCGAGGTTCGGGTTGAGCGCGGTGACCGATACGTCGAAGCGAACTTGGTCGTTGCCTTTGCCGGTGCAGCCGTGAGCGACGGCGACGGCGCCTTCCTGCTCGGCGTACTGCACGAGCAGCTGCGAGATCAGCGGGCGGGACAGCGCGGCGGACAGCGGGTATTTGTGCTCGTACAGCGCGTTCGCTTTCAAGGACGGCAGGATAAACTCTTGGGCAAACAGCTCACGGGCGTCGATCATGTACGATTGGGCGGCGCCGACTTGCAGGGCTTTGTTTTTCACAAATTCGAGGTCTTTGCCTTCGCCGACGTCGGCGGAGACAGCGATGACTTCATAGCCTTGTTCGTTGAGCCAGGTGATCGCCACCGAGGTATCGAGACCGCCGGAGTAGGCGAGGATAAGTTTTTTCTTGGACATGTGGTTCAGTCTCCTTTGCTTGTATGCTGATGAATTGGCAGATGAGATCTAGTTGTAGCTCATCGTGGCGACGAGAATCGCCTTTTGGACGTGCAGGCGGTTCTCCGCCTCATCGAACACGACCGAGTTGGGGCCGTCGATCACTTCGGCGCTGACCTCTTCGCCGCGATGGGCGGGCAGGCAGTGCATGAACAGATAGTCCGGCTTGGCGTGGGCTGCGAGCGTTTGGTTGACCTGGTAGGCGGCAAAATCCTGCTCGCGCTGCTTCTGCTCCTCCTCCTGCCCCATCGAAGCCCAGACGTCGGTATAGATCATGTCGGTGTCTTTCACGGCGGCGACCGGGTCGCTCGTGAGCAGCAGTTCGGTGCCGTGGAAGGAGGCGAGCTGCTGCGCCTGTGCGACGACCGCCGGGTCGCATTCGTAGCCGGGCGGGGTGGCGATGCGCAGGTTGAGGCCGAACTTCGGCGCTGCGATCAGCCAGGAGTTGGCCATGTTGTTGCCGTCGCCGACATAGGTGACGGTCAGGCCCTGCAGCTTGCCTTTCTTCTCGAGCAGGGTCAGCACGTCGGCCAGCACCTGGCAGGGATGGTGCAGGTCGGTCAGCCCGTTGATCACCGGCACGGTGGCGTATTCAGCAAATTCGGTGACGATCTCATGGCCGAACGTGCGGATCATGATGCCGTCCAGATAGCGCGACAGGACGCGCGCGGTATCGGGAATCGGTTCACCGCGGCCGATCTGCGTGTCGCGGCCTGACAGGAACATCGCCTGCCCGCCGAGCTGGTTCATCGCCACTTCGAACGAAACGCGGGTCCGCGTGGACGCTTTTTCAAAAATCATGCCGAGCGTCTTCCCAGCCAGCGGGCGGAACGCAACGCCCGCTTTGTGTTTTTGTTTCAGCTCCAGCGCCAGTTTGAGCAGCGCTTGCAGCTCTTGTGCCGAGAAGTCGGCAAAATCGAGAAAATCGCGTCCCTGCAGCTCATGAGCAGGCAGGGTGTGCAGCGGAATGGTCGCCATGGGAAATCCCTCCTTGAGAATCGATCGCGTATGGGGTGACCCCTGTGCCCGCTTCCAGCGACAACAGCCAGGCGGCGGCCGTGTCGAGCGCGGTCAGGCAGGGGATCTTCATTTCAACAGTAAAGCGGCGGATCAGGCAGCCGAGGCGCGCCGGGTCGTTTCCTTGGGTCGGCAGGTTGAGCACGAGGGAGATCTTGCCCGATTTGAGCAGGGTCAGCACCTCATCTTCATCGCGGGAAACGGGGTGGGCGGCCAGGCCGGATGTTTCTAAAAAGGCGGCCGTGCCAGCGGTGGCGTACAGCGTCATGCCATGCCCGGCGAGCTGGCGCAGCAGCGGCAGGCTTTCCGCTTTCAGGCGGTCGGTGATCGAGAGGAGCACGCCGCCGTCTGCCGGCAGGGAAAGTCCGCTGCCGAGGAACGCTTTGGCGAGCGCCTCCGGGTAGGTCTGGCCGATGCCGAGCGCTTCACCGGTCGACTTCATTTCCGGGCCGAGCTGGATGTCGAGGCCGGTCAGCTTGCCAAAGGAGAAGACGGGCGCTTTGACGACGACGTGGTCTTTTGCCGGGTAGAGCCCGATGCCATAGCCGCAGTCGGCCAGCCGTTCACCGCACTGGGCGCGGACGGCGAGCTCGACCATCGGCACCCCGGTCACTTTCGACAGGATCGGCACCGTCCGCGAGGCGCGGGGGTTGGCTTCCAGCACGTAGACGCTGTCGTTCGCGAGCACAAACTGGATGTTGAGCAGGCCGATGATACCGAGCGCCTTGGCGATGTTTTGCGTGTAGGCGACGAGGGTCGCGGTGACCGCTTCGCTCAGCGATTGCGGCGGGTACACAGCCAACGAGTCGCCGGAGTGGACGCCGGCCCGCTCAATGTGCTCGAAGATGCCGGGGATGAGCACGTGCTCCCCGTCGCAGATCGCGTCGACTTCCACCTCTTGACCGGTCAGGTACTGGTCGATCAGGATCGGGTGTCCGAAGGCGCTGGTACGGTTCGATTCAGCGTCCGCGCCTGCTTCGCCATTACTCTGGCTGCTCTCGGACGGATGGGCTGTTGCGATCCCCATCGCCTGTTCCATGTAACGGACGAGCTCCTGCTCGTCATGGACGATCGCCATGCCCCGTCCGCCGATCACGTAGGACGGGCGCACCATGACCGGGTAGCCGATGGCAGACGCTGCCTGCAGAGCTTCGGCCACGGTGTAGGCCGAACTGCCTTGCGTCTGAGGAATGCCCAGCCCGTCGAGCAACTGGCGGAACTCTTCGCGGTCTTCCGCCCGGTGGATCGCAGCGAGCGTGGTGCCCGCCAAGGTCAGACCATGGCGTTGCAGCGGTTCGGCGAGATTGATCGCCGTCTGCCCGCCAAATTGGACGAACACGCGGTCGATCCCCTCTCTGGCTGCCACTTCCAGCACATCCTCCGCCGTCAGCGGCTCGAAGAACAGGCGGTCGGCCGTGTCAAAATCGGTGGAGACCGTCTCCGGGTTGTTGTTCAGAATCACCGTCTCGAAACCGAGCTTCTCCAGCGCCTTCACCGCGTGCACCGAGCAGTAGTCAAACTCGATCCCCTGCCCGATGCGGATCGGGCCGGAGCCCAGCACCAGCGCTTTTTGCTTGTTCGTAGGCGAAAGGTATTCATCTTCGCCATGGTAAGTTGAGTAAAAATACGGTGTGGCGGATACAAATTCGGCCGCACACGTATCGACCAGCTGATAGGCCGGAGAGATGCCCCACCGTTTGCGCAGCGCCGTCACCTCGTCGGCCGCGATGCCGTTCAACTGGGCGATGCGCGCGTCGGAGAAGCCTCTTTGCTTGCAGCGGGTGAGCAGTTCTGCAGACAGTTCCGCCTGCGCGATCTCCCGCTCCACATCGACCAGCCCTTGCAGCTTTTGCAAGAACCACGCATCCACGGCGGTCGCCGCTTGCAGCTCTTGCCACGCTGCGCCGCCGCGCAGCGCTTCCATCAGCGCAAACAGCCGGCGGTCATCTGCCACGTCCGGCGCGGCGAGCGCGCCCTTCCACGTCAAGCCGTCCGCGCCGATCTCCAGCGACCGGACCGCTTTTTGCAGCGCTTCTTCGAACGTGCGTCCGAGCGCCATCACTTCGCCGGTCGCTTTCATCTGCGTGCCGAGCGTGCGGTCGGCCAGCGGGAACTTGTCGAACGGCCAACGCGGCACTTTGACCACGATGTAGTCCAAAGCCGGTTCGAACGACGCGAACGTCTTGCCTGTGACGGGATTCACAATCTCGTGCAAATGCTGCCCAATCGCGATCTTCGCGGCGATCTTGGCGATCGGATAGCCGGTCGCTTTGGAGGCCAAGGCTGACGAGCGGGAGACGCGCGGGTTGACTTCGATCACACAGTAGCGCTCCGCATGCGGATCGAGCGCGAACTGCACGTTGCAGCCCCCTTCGATCTTCAGCCCGCGAATGATCTTAAGCGACGCCGTCCGCAGCATCTGGTACTCGCGGTCGGTCAAGGTCTGTGACGGAGCGACGACGATCGAGTCGCCGGTGTGCACGCCGACCGGGTCGAGATTCTCCATGTTGCAGATCGTGATGCAGGTGTCGTTGCTGTCGCGCATCACTTCATATTCGATCTCTTTCCAGCCCTTGATGCTGCGCTCGACGAGCACCTGCGAGATCGGCGACTGCTTCAGCCCGCGCAGGAGGATGTCTTCAAATTCCTCCAACGTCTCGGCGATCCCGCCCCCGGTGCCGCCCAGTGTAAAGGCCGGGCGCAAGATGACCGGCAGTCCGATCTCCTGCAGAAACGCGCGTCCTTCGGCGAGCGTGTGTACGATCGCGCTCTCCGGAATCGGCTGCTCCAGCTCCTCCATCAGGTCTTTGAACAGCTGACGGTCCTCCGCGCGCTGGATCGAAGCCAGCGGCGTGCCGAGCAGCTGCACGTCATATTCGGCGAGCACGCCCGCTTCGGCGAGGTCGACGGCGAGGTTGAGCGCCGTCTGTCCGCCGAGCGTCGCGAGCAGACCTTGCGGACGCTCTTGGGCGATGATCGCCGTCAGCGTCGGCACGGTCAGCGGCTCGATGTAGATGCGGTCGGCCACCTCGTGGTCGGTCATGATCGTCGCCGGGTTGGAGTTGACGAGAATCACCTCGCAGCCTTCTTCGCGGAGCGCTTTGCAGGCTTGCGTTCCGGCGTAGTCGAACTCGGCGGCCTGCCCGATGACGATCGGGCCGGAACCGATGACGAGGATTTTGGCGAGATTAGGTGCTGCTGCTGACAAGTTGCGATCCCTTCCTTTCTTTCATCCCGGTCAGGAAGCGGTCGAACAGATACTCCGCATCCTGCGGCCCCGGGCAGGCCTCCGGGTGAAACTGCACCGAGAACGCAGGCAAGCTGCGGTGCGCCACCCCTTCGATTGTGCCGTCGTTCACATGGCGGTGCGTGACGGTGAGCGCTGGCGGCAGGCCTTGTTCCTGCACGCTGTAGCCGTGGTTTTGCGAGGTGATCCAGACTTTGCCCGTCTGCAGATCTTGCACCGGGTGGTTCGAGCCGCGATGGCCGAAGCCCATCTTCCCGGTCTGTGCGCCAAACGCCAGCGCCAACAGCTGATGCCCGAGGCAGATGCCAAACAGCGGATACGTCTCAGCCAGTTTTTTCACCAAGGGCAGATATTCAGCGCAGTCGGCCGGGTCGCCCGGGCCGTTGGAGAGCATGATGCCGTCCGGCTGCAAAGCGGCGATCTGCTCAAAAGCGGTTCCGGCCGGCACGATCGTCACTTGGCAGCCGAGCCGGGCCAGCGACCCGGCGATGTTCGCTTTGGCGCCAAAGTCGAGCAGTACGACATGCAGGCTGCCGCTGTCATGGAAGCGGCGAATCCCTTTCGCGCTGACCGTCTTGACGAGATCGCGGGGCAGCGCCGGGAACTTCATCCGCTCCGCTTCGGCCAGCATCGTCTCCGGCAGCACGTATCCTTTCAGACTGCCTTCTTCGCGGATCGTCTTGACCAACGCCCGCGTGTTCACGCCGGTCAGCCCAGCGATGCCGTGTTGCGCCAGATATTCGTGCAGCGTTTTTTTGCTTCGAAAATGGCTCGGGGAGTCGCAAGCCTCTCCGGTGATGAAGCCGGTCAGCCAGGGGCGCTCCGCTTCAAAATCCTGCTCGTTGATCCCGTAATTGCCGATCAGCGGGTAGGTCATCGCGACGATCTGCCCCGCGTAGGACGGGTCGGTCAGGATCTCCTGATAACCGGTCATCCCCGTGTGAAACACCACTTCTCCGTAACTCCAGTCTGACGAGCCGATCAGCTCGCCGCGAAATTGCCGTCCGTTCTCAAGAACGAGAACACCTTTCATGCTGTCTTTCCCTCCCCATGGGTGCGTCGTTGTCTTGTGTTATTATACATACACATGTATTTTTATTCAAGAACTGATTTTTGAACTTCGGATATGCACCCATTCGGGCGCAGGCTCATATCGTATCAATACATCACAACCCCACATGTGGGAGACGCGCACTCTGTCGTACAGAGAGAAAAGCGAGGTGGCAGCGGCACACGACGGCAGAGTCGCGATAACATAGATCGTCCCGGCTGCAGACGGGACACCGCTTTCCCTTTTCGTATAAAAAGGGACGGATGCGAGGGAAATGAAGCTCCCTGCACCCGTCCCTTTTTTGTCGTGCTGTACCGCTTACCAGAAAAAGCCGCCAACGAGCGGACCGATCGAACCCCAGACGCGCCAGAAGACAAACCCGATGAAAAACAGCACCAAAAATGTGATGATCCAGCCCATACCGCCAAAGCCGGCCGCAATGCCCGGCCAGTACCCCTGCGCCGCGCCGAACGGATAGGACTGTACTGTCCCTCCGGCGGCGCCAAAGGGAAAAGCGACTCTGCCTCTGGCATTGCGTGCGGCGTTTTGAGCGACGCGTCGTCCGACATCGTTACCGGCATTGATCTTGTATTTGCCTTTGCCTGCCATCCCGGTTCCTCCTTTGCCACCACGCTTCCCTTCAGTCTATGCCGGGAGGGATCATCGCGTATGGACGCCAGCCCGGTAGCTGTATTTTAACGTTATCTACGAAACATTGAGTAAAAATAATTGCGAACCTCGGGAGGAATCAATTTTACAGTTGGAGAATTTAGAATTACACAAACGTATACAACCTGCAGCGCTTGGCGGAGGTGAACAGGATGGACAAGGACGGTAGAAACCGCCTGCTGGAGCGGCTGGACGACGACCCGGACCTGCGTGTGGTGCAGAAGCAGCTTTCCGCACTTGAGGAAAAGATCAAAAGGGTCGTCTCCGAAGACGCATGGGATCTGGTGCTGGAATGGGAAGCCTTATGGGCGCACTATGTCACGCTTTGTCTGGAGAAACTGCAGCGGGCAACGGACAGCGACAACTCCTGAGCCTGGAGCAAGAGAACGGCCGTTTTACTGCGGCGGCGTTCTCTTTTTTATTAGTAGACAGACTTCTTCGAAGTTATTGCTGTGGTATAGTAAGAGGTAATTGCTTTAAGGAGGCACTTACTATTTTGCTGTCACGGTTTCATGCTCAACTCTTGATCCTTACGATTTCGCTCGGCGTGTTCGCCAGCGTCATGAGCACCTCGATGCTCGTGATCGCGTTCCCGGACATCGTGCGGGACTTCGGCATAACGGAGACGACACTGCAGTGGCGAAATCTGTTGTTTTATAGCTTGTTTGCAGTCGGCTTGCCTTTTTTCGGGATCTTGGCCGACCGCTTCGGGGCGCGGAAGCAGTTTTTGCTGGGGATGGCGCTGTTTTGTCTGGCGGCGATGATGAGCGGGCTGGTGCAGAACTGGACGGGCTGGCTGTTCTTCCAGTCCCTGCAGGCGGTCGCCGATTCGATGATCGTCGCCGCGCAGAGCCCGCTGATCCGCGCGGCCTTCCCGCAAGAGAAGATCGGATGGGCGTTCGGCTGGTTCGGAGCGGTGCTGTCGGCCGCCATGTTGACCGGACCGGCGCTGGGGGGACTGGTGATCGAGCACCTGCATTGGACGGCGATCTTCTGGGTGCTCGGCGCCTTCGGGCTGCTCGCGCTGATGCTGGCGGCGGCATTTTTGCCACAAATGATGCCGGGGGCGGAAGCGGCAGCCTGCAGGGAGCGCAAGATCCCCTGGCTGGGCCTTACGAGCATGCTGGCGCTGGTGCTGTGCGGATCGGTGTTGCTGCTGCACGGATTTGATGTGGCGCTCGGGCTGCTGACAGCCGTTGCCCTCGCGACACTGATCTGGAACGAGCGCCGCGCGGGCGGTGCCGCACTGTTTCCGCGGGAGATGGCGCGAAATACAGTCTTTCTTACGGCGGCTGTACGGGTGTTTCTGTTATTCCTCGGCGTCAACGCGATCGGCCTGTACGCCCCGACGTACTTGCGCAGCGTGCAGGGTTTGGGTGCCGACACGGTGGGCTTGATCCTGCTGACCCAGGCCCTGGTGGCGCTGCTGGCGGCAGGCAGCGCGGGCAAGCTGGCCGACCGCTGGCCGTATCGCTCGCTCGGTGTGGGGATCGGGGTGAGCGTGATCAGTTCGCTCTTGTTCTGGTTCGCCGATGCGGTGTCATTCGTGCCGTACTTCTTCCTGATCTTCTTCCTGATCGGCCTCGGCAGCCGCCTGACCATGCCCGCCCAGAACAAAATCGCCCTGCTCGCCGTCCCGCCCGCCGAGACCGGCAGCTACATGGGCGTGTTCCAAATGCTGCAGTTCGTCACCGGCGCTTTTGCGGCGACGCTGTTTGCCGGGATGAGTTTTCAGATGCTGATCGGGGTGGTGGTGTTCTGTCAGGTCGGGGCGATGCTTACGATTTTTTGGAAACCATCCCGACCGCTTAAACGTCCTACTCCCTAAAACGGGGAGCGGCACCTGAAAATGAAGATTATCTTCCTGCAGACCGCCGTCGCCCTGCTCCCCGGCGGTCTCTATGATCATTCGCTGCGTTTCAACCAGACTCGAACCGGCTTTTCCTCTGCTTCAATTTTATCGAGCACATAAGTTCGTCCTTTGATTCGAATCTCATCTCCCACCTTATACCCTTTTCGATCGGACGACTCCCCAATATACAATTGATCAAACGCTCCGCTCATTTTATCAGCTTCAACATTCCACTCCGTCCCATCCCAAGACTTTGAAGGCACTACAACACCCATTTGCTCAGGAAGTTCATATGAAACAGTACCGCAACCGGTCAGAAACAAGCCAAGGCACAAACAAGTCACTACCACTGCTGATCTCAAATTGACCCCTCCTTGTAATTGTTAATCTAAGTATGCACAATATAACGTTTTCCAGCAAACAGTAAATGCCCCCCATCCTTAGAATGAGGGGCATTTTCTACTTACTTTTTGCTTGAGGCACTTTCATTCCCAGGCAACACTTCTTTATGCAGGACAAAGCCATTGTCTACCGCTGGCACGACACCTGTAAATTCAGTATCTTTGCCGTTCATTTTGTACTTGCCTTTGAAAAAGTAGACTGGCTGCATAAACGGCTGTTCCTCGATCGGGCCCGCTTCTTCCCAATAAGTCAATTCGACTTGCTCAAGGATTGCGTCTGTCGCCCCCTCTTCAATCGTAATCATGCCCTTTTTCCCCTTCAATTCTTGAATTGCTTGGTCCATCGGCTTGAGCTTATACTTTTGGAAACCTTCATGAACTTTGTGATATTTTCTTACCGCTTCAATTTCGCCTTGATGCCCAACTTCAACTGTAATGCGGGATACACCTAAGACAGGCTTTCCATTCACGTGCTTGTACAAGTGCACCGTTTTACTCAATACGGAGCCCTTATCAGTTTCCGGATTAAGATTTCCCGCGATCTCTCGATTTTCAGTTACCCCCATAACTTGAAAATCATCCTGCAGCCAATTCAGCTGTTTTAAAAATGCGGTCGCATACTGAATCGCCTGTTCATCCGAAGGGATCTGTTTGGCTTGCCCGTCTATCAATTTTTGATCCATGTGCTCACGGTTCAGAAAAATAATTTTCCCACTGTTCTTTTCTACTTCCAAGAACTTGTTTCCATCTTCAACCCCCAAAGATTCTGCCTGTTCACGAACTTGCCCTTTCATCCCCAGCTTTGCAGCCATGCCGAGCACTTCATTTCTGGAAAAATTGATCTTTTTAAACTTAAAGACCTGAGCTTCCCCCGGAACGTTGTCTACCTTTGCCGTCACTTGAAAATCAATTTTGTCTGCCACCGTTTGGCCAGGACCTGGGATAAACAATTCCGGCAGTTTGGCTTGTTGCTCCCCTGAGGCGGTGAATGCTTTGTTATCTGCCGCCCCCACCTGCGAATAAATCACCCCGGCCCCCAACACTACAGACAGAGCAATGGCTGTAACCAGATTCTTTTTCATTGTCGTCCCTCCAGTTGATTACAAGTTTATGAATTACAACGCAATTGTCTTGTCCCACGTGCTAAACGAAGAAGCGCTTGTGCTCGAGTACACAGGAGCTGCAGCAGTTGAACTTGCATAGTTATCGCTGCCTTTAGTTGAATATCCCTTTACGCGTGCGATCACCGACCCAGTTGGATCGGAATCTCCATACGGCAGCTGTGGTTGATAGTAGGCAGCTGCATCGAAGAAAGAATCTTTAATGGTCCATCCGGCACCCATACGTGCAGCGTACCGTCCTCCCTCGGCCGAATCCAAGTACATGATGCTCGAGAATCCCATCATGAGATGCAAACCTTGAAACATGTTCCAAATCTTTGTTTCATACGCTGTATTGCCAAAATTACGCAAGAAATTGCACTGGTACATCGTGGCCCATCTCATCGAATCATCGCCCCAGCGGATCTCGTCCCATTGTGCATTTGAAGATTCCTGAGTTTCCGATGTATGGAATGTGGTGGAGGAATTCGCCGTGTAGAAATGGGAACCCGCGCCTTTGCCATTAGAAAACGCCCCCGCAGCAAGCCCGTGACCTCCAAAAGCAAAAAATTGCTTCGAGTCTGCGAATGAACTGGTCAAATCTAAGTCCCAAGCCAGATTATCCCGATACACCGTACCAGCAGAAGCCAAATTGTTCCCTACCATACCATCGTGGAGCTTTTGTACATACTCCCCGCCTGCACGGTCACCATAGGCACAACTCCCTGTACGGGTATACGCACTCTGACCAGAATACCCGTGTGTCCAGGCAGCAGACACCGTTTCAGTGAAAACGCTGCTTAAGATCGTCACCATTCCAAGCACGACAATGGACTTTTTCATTTTTAATACCTCCATTACATTGTTATAGAACCAGCGTGCATATATGGTAATATATAACACAAATTGTATCAACAGGAATATTATTCAATTTACAAAATGCACTTATCCTTTAGAAGATTACAAATAAAATCTCGATGACAGCATCCCATATGTCTAAGCTCCCCCATCTCTCATACAAAAAAGAAGGCTCCGGGCACCAGCCCAAAGCCTTCTTTTTCTTCACCAAACGAAAAATCGTCAGTCCTCCCCCAAAGCGGGCGATCGGAAACAGGATGCACGCAATCAGTACTCGCCCGATGCTACCCAAGCTGCTCTTCCTTTTGCAGAAGTCCCAGTTCGGTCAACTTCTGCATAACCAAATAAGCCTCCTCCCTCCCATCAGAAGCATGCATGCCCAACATGACCTCCGCGACCAACTCCGACACCGGTCCACCGATAAACCGCTCCTTCGTCGCCGCATACAGCCAGCACACTTCTGCATCTTCCCCGCTGATCGTGCGACCTCCGAGCGCCTCCGCCACTGCGCGCGGGTAGCACAGCACGGCAAACCGCGCCGCCCCGTTGTCCTGCACCAGTTCTGTGCGCACGCGAAACGCCGGGTCTTGGTTGACCGTCAAGATCCCCATCAGCGCCGTCAGAAACTCATGCGTCAACAGGCACCTCATCCGCGCATCCCGGACGAACCACGGGTCGCGCTGCAAAAATTCATAAAACGCTTCCTCCACGCAGATGCCTTCCCCCGCATACGGCAGCTCGCGATAGTGGGCGTACACGTCCGATTCTACAAACGCGTACACCACCTCCAGCGCCTTGCGCCCCCCGGCTTCCAGCGCTTGAAACACGCGGCTGTACGCGCCGCGTAAACCCCGGTTGAAACCGCGCTCGCCGGCCAGCAGATTGCGGCAGATCTGCTTCGCCGTCGCCGACAGCTCGTCGGGATCCACCGTGGCAAACGCCTGCAACAGCTCGTCCGGCCAGCCCAACTCCTCATACCGCCCGGCCAAAAACGCCTCCCGCGCCGTCCGGTGGTGCAGCAGGCGGTACAAAGCCTGATCCATTCGCAGCACACATGTCATCCCTGCGCCCACCTTCCCACGATCTCCTGCAGGCGCAGGAAGTTCGGTTCGGCTTTGGCGATCAGTGTGCCGTCTTCTGTATATTGAGGGTCTTCGTACGTGACCGCTTTCAACTCGGGGCACAGCGGGAGCAGGTACTCCAGCAATTGCAGCTGCTCCTCGAGCAGCACCCCGTGATGCAGGTCGCGAAACTTGCCCTTGATGATCTGACACCCGGAGAGATGGAACTCAAAGCAGTGTCTTAGCGGCAGCCGTTCCAATCCCTCAAACATCCGCTCGCCCGTGTTTCCTTTCAGCCACTGGTAGCTCAGCACATGGCCGATGTCGATCGTCACGGGCGATCCGGTCTCCACGGCGATCTCGCGAAAATATTCGAACGCATCGAGCTCGCCGATATAAAAATTCGACCCTTCCGTAAAGCCGGCAAATTCCACACAGAGCGGCGCCTTTAGCCGCTCCTGATACTCCGCGATGTTGCGGATGCAGGCCTGCAGCCCTTCTTTCGTCAGATATGGCGGCAGCGGAAAGGGCAGCACTTTACCATGCAGCGACCACAGCCCCAGATCTTCGACGATCCACGCCAGGTCATAGCGTTCGATCATCGCGTTGGTAAACTCGATGATCTCCTCTTTCGCGTAGGGCTCCAGCGCCCCCATGTTCAGCATCGTGTGATGAAACGCCCGATGCCCGATCTCCGGCACTTCCGCAAACAAGCGGTCGTACGCTGCGAAATAATCGTCCGCCCGCAGCCGGTTGCGATGCTTCGGCTGGAAGGCAAAAAACAGATAGGCAAACTGCCCGCGGTGCTTCTCGAAAAAATTTTTCATCTTCGGCGTGATCGTGTCGCCTTCCACACCGTCTTTCACAAATCCGATCTCGCCTCCCCAAGGCAAGTCCATGCCAAGCCCAAGGCCAAGCCGTTTGGCGACCTTGGGCATGCGAATCGTGTACGCCCCCATAAGCGTCCTCCTTACGATGTAGGTAGCCCTAACCCCATTTGTACGAACTGCTGCAGCACCTTGCTCCCCTCGTTGCGCCCTGCCGTAAGCATCAGGTCGTCCCCTTGCTGTACCAGCCCCGCAGGCAACACGAAAAAGCGCTGCCAGCGCAGGTCGGCGACATAGCGCCGTGCAGGCTGACCCGGCCGCTGCGACGCCGTGATCACTTTGACCCAAGGCAGCAGCGTTACCCGTTCCAAGTCCTCCTGCACCGTCCGCATGCCTTTGCGTTCATGCGGCGCGAGGTTGCTGTTTTTCTGCGGTTTGACTGTTTTGTAGATCTCTAAAAACCGCTGCAATCGCTCGTCAAACGTATCCCCGTCTTCATACAAAAAGTCGTTCCCCATCCGGCCCATCCCATAGCTTAACAGCCGGTTGCCCCTGAGTTCTGCCGTGTCTTTCCAGCGGATGTCATACTTCTCCGCCGCTTCCGCAAGAATCGTCTGCGGCTCTGCGACGAGCATCTGCATCACGTCGATGCCGATCTTGTCCGCATTTTGTGCTAAAAACGCCTGCGACGCCGCCACTTCTTCCGGCGTTTCATCGAGGATGCCGCCCATGATCGCGAGCTGCAGCGGAATCCCCGCCCGGTGCAGGTTGTCGATGATCGGCTGGTAGTGGCTGGCCTGCACGCCTTTGTCCAATTTATCGAGCAGGCGTTGCGAGTTCGTCTCATACCCGGCCGACATCAGCACGCAGCCCAACTCCTTCAGCTCCTGCACGAACGCTTCGTCGAGCAGGCACTCCTCAAGGCGGTTGCGCGTCGTGAACTGCAGCGTGTACCCTTGTTCCCGCAAGAGCCGCATCGCATGTTTCACAAGGCGCAAGTTGGTGTTTTCGTCGACAAAATTGATCCGGGTCACGCCGTACGTCTCGATCAGTTCGCGGCATTCGCGGGCCAACTGCCGGGCCGTCTTTTGCTGATAGCTCCCTTCGCGGCGCGAGCGGTTGCCATAAGAGCAGAACACGCACCGCCCGTAGTAGCAGCCGACACAGGTGGTCAGCCCGAAGTGGAACTCCTCATGCAGGTAGCCTTTGACGTTCAGCCCGGCGAAATCGGGCGTCGGCACCTGCTGAATGCCCACCGTCGAGCGCGGCCCGCGCCGGCCGATCTGTCCCTGTTGCAACCAGACAAAATCGGGCACCTCCGCTTGTGGCAGCTGGCCTGCAAGCGCTTGCATCAGCTTGTCCATCGTCTCTTCGCCGGCGCCAAGGCCGATGCCGTCCAGATGCCGGACGAACGCGGGAATCGCACAGATCTGCTCCCCGCGCAGCATCATCTGCTGCCCGCCGACGATCACAAACGTCTGCGGGCGCAGCTCCTTGACCCAGCGGGCCAGCAACAGAGTCGGCAACAGCTGGCTGTAGTACGCCACCGAGACGGCAAACACGTCCGGCTGCTCCTGCAACAGCGTCTCGCGGAGCCGCTCGTACAGCTCCGTTGCAGCAGGATCTTTTCCAGCATACGCTGCAGGTTCTTCAGCCAGCTCAAACTCCAGCGCCCGCTTGGCGATCTTTTCAAGCGAGGTGAGTTCTTCTCTGAGCACCGAGCCCTCCAGCAGCAGCTCCACCCCTTGGCGGACGAACGGCAAGGATGCCGCAGTGTCGCGAACCGATCCGGACTTTTTTTCGATCACGTCCTGCCACAGCCGGTCGTGATGTTCCAGCAGATAGCGCGCCAGCTCGGCGCGGTACTCCTCTTTCAACAGCCCCTGCGACGTGCGCTCAGACTCTTGCAAAAATTCACGAAGGCGCTGTTTCGAAAACAGACGGTGGCAGACATCGAGGTTGAAATCGTATTGGCCGACCTCGACGCCCTGTCGGCGCAGGTAGGCGGTGATCATCGGCAGACTCAGGTACGGGAACAGACGCGCTTCTGTCGTCGGCGGAAACACAAGCATCACTTTGCTCATCCTCGCATCCCCTCTAAACACGTCTCTTCATAAAGATAGAGAAGCACGGCGATACCTGCCCCCCAACAAGTACCCCTCGCTTCTCTATGCAAAAACAAGCTACCCCTGCTTGTGACTCTTATTCCTCATCCGATTCATCCAGGTGCGATTGAAACATGAACGTATGGAACGCATGTCCAACCTGCAGGTCTTCCGCTTCAACGATCTCCAGTTGCTCCAGGTCGTGGTTCATTTTGTCACCTCCCTGAGATAAAACTATACATCAAGATACAATAAATACAAAGAGCCCAATTCATCATTTTTTTGACAGTCATACTAAACTGTTTCATCCACCTCTATTTACATTGTTATGAAGGCAGATACTCCGTCCCACAGCTTGACCCGGCTGCGCAAACTGAGCTCAGCCGTCTCCATCGCCTCCCGCTCGCGCACGGCATCTCCGGCACACAGATAGGCCAAAAGTCGCTCGGCCAGCGGTCCATGCTCATCCCCGTCCAGCTCGATATGGCGCTTCAAATAGTACAAAAGCCTCTCCGCCGACTTGCCGCTTTCCTCCAGTTCCCGGACGAGATGGCTGAACATGTCGGGAATGATGTCCTCGCGCCCGTAGAAAAACGCCGCCGCCACCTGATGCGGCTGCCCGTGCAGCGCGATGTCGAGCGTGGTGTTCACGAACTGCTGCACCGACTCCGGGATGTCCGGGGCGTCGAGCGCCGCTTGCGGCGTCATCCCCTGCTGCAAACGGTCGAGAAAACGACGGATCGGCGCGGTGTCCGCTCCGGCTTCCTCCATCGCTTCCAGATAGAGGTCGAAGTGTGAGATGTACCCACCCCGTCCGTCTTCATCCGTCTCTTCGCCGAGCACGATCTCATTGATGAAGCGTGCGTATTGCGCCACTTGGCCCGGCATCCACGGCACCTCGGTCACCGTGAGTTCGCGCTGCAAGCGCTTGAGCAGGCTCATAAAATCCCAGACGGCAAACACGTGGTGTTCCATAAACAGGCGCACGTGCTCCGCCGAGGTCAATTTTTTGTACACGGGGTGAAGCAGCAGTTCGTCACGAACCGCTTCAAAAGCCTGAGTATTCTGCATAGAAACTGTCATCTCCTAAGCTGTTTTGGATAGCTTCGGAAATTATATCACTCCTCATACAAATGGAGAAGGAATCTATCTTTTACAACCTGTTCGGCACGGCCGATCTGGAACAGGCTTCCGTCTCGAACGAGCTGCCTTTACCGTCGTAAGGATAACGAGCGCTTCGGGGTGCCGCCGGGTGCGGACTCCCCCTCCAGCCAGATCAGCAGCGTGGGGAACAGCGCAAACAGCGACATCATCGCCAGCACGACAATGCCGGAATCGTTGGTCAGCATTCCGACCAGACTCCCGGCAAGCATGCCGCCGACCGCCGTCCTGAACTCGGGATAGCGCGTCTGCCATGCTCTTTTTTCATGTTCGCCGGGAGCGAACAGCACGTAGGCGAACAGGGCGAGCAAGAGCAAAAACAGGCTCGGCCAGACCGACGAGAAGAGCAGGCGGACGAACATGTCCGACTTGCGGGCGAAGATCCGCGACATCTCCTCCAGCCCGCCGGAGAGCACTTGCCCCGCCGCCGCGCCGATATGCGAAGGCGGTGCGCTGGGCTGGTTGAGCAGGAACAAGATCACGCTTGCGCCAAACAGCGAGCCGAACAGCACGCCGAGCGTCGGGAGCAGCTTGAATTTTTTTTGCAGCGCCAAGCAGAGCCCCGTGGTGGCAGCCATGGTCAGCGCCCCGCCGGTGTTGGTGCCAAGCGCGGGCGAGGCGAAGAACACGGTCAACAGCGCCCCGCCCGCCACCGCGCCCCGCCCGAGCCAGCGCCGTTCCAGGCGCGGGGCGTGCAAAAGCGCCGCGTAGAGCAGCACGGCCGCGCCGATCACGACGCCCATGTATTCGTTGCCGACCCCGTAGTAGCGCGCACCGACGATCGGGTCATAGGACAGCAGCCCGCACTTGGCGAGCAGGCCGCCTTGCCAGGTGTCGGCGACGACGGCGAGGATCGTCCACGCGGAGAGCCAGACCAGCCGCCCGGTCAGCTTTTGGCAAAACGGCAGGATGCGAAACGGGATCGCGGCGACGAGCAGGTACAACGCCCAGAGCCCGCCCGCCACCTCCCACAGCCCGGACGGGCGCAGGATCGGCAGCAGGTACAGGCAGAGCGGCATCGCCAGCGCCGTCCAGAGCAGGACGCGGATGCCGCCGAGCGTGATCACCGTGCGCACGCGGAACAGACGCAGCACGGTGAGCAGCAGTCCGAGACCAAGCAGTGCTCCGACCGCGCCGAGCACGGTGGCCCGGTTGTTATACGTCCAGACGGTCGCCTCCTTCAGCGCGGCGAGGCGCTGCTGTGAAACGGCTGCGGTCGGCTGCAACGGGTAGCCGATCATCCCGTGGGGCTTCGGCACGCCAAGGAAGTGCAGCACGGTCGGCGCGACGTCGAGGTTGGAGACGATGCCTTCGCGCCGCGTCGTCGCCGAAGTCAGCACGGTGTCTTGCGTCACGCTGCCCCCGGCGGCGATCACCGGCGCGATCCACTCCGCCCGCGACTGGTCGTGGAGCGGCACTTGCGGCGAGGCGATCAGCAGCAGGCGGTTGGGACCGAGCTCGCCGGCCAATTTGCCGAGAAAGCGGTCCGCTTCGAGCAGCGCTTGACGGCGCAGGTTGGCGAACCGCTCCTCGGTGAGGTTTTGGCGATACTCGCCGACGCGGTAGAGGTCGGCGAGGTCAAAGACGACGAGCGCGGCGCGCCCTTGCAGGCTTTTGTAATCCGCCCACAGGCGGTCATAGTCGGTGCGCACGCCGTAAGGGCGGGCCGGGTCGCTTGTGAGCACGGTGTTCCCGACATCGCCAAACGGGGTGCGCCCCGACCTGTCGGACGTGAACAGCGCGGCGGGGCGCCACAGACGTGCCCCTTTGTCGCCCGAGCCGAGCACCGCCGTCTGCAGGCCGTGCCGCTGCAGCGTATCGCCAAGCGACACCGCCGACGCTTTGAAGTTCCAGCGCTCCTGTGTGCGCTCGATGCGCGGCAGGGACATCAGAAGCACTTCCGGCCCGCACGATCCGCCGTGCAGTCCGACGTGGACGGCGGCGACCGGGACGTCGTGGAGCGTCTCGTCGGCGTTGAAAGCGCGGATCTCTTCGCTTTTCAATTGGGCGGGCACGCCTGCTGCCATCGTCACATAGGCGTTGGCGTCGGTGCGCTTGCCGCCGGTGTTGACGTTCATCAAGGCGACGGCGCCGCGCCGGGACAGCTTTTGCAGCTCAGGCATGACGGCGAGGTCGTCGAAGCTGAGCCGATTGATCAGCACGAGCAGCGCTTGCCGGTCGGGCGCTGTATCGAGCGTCTGTGCGGACGCCTGCGCTGCCGGCAGCGGCGGCAGCAACGTCAGGAGCAGGCAAAACAGCAGCAACCGGATCATGGGGAACATGGCAGTTCCCTCCTTCCGCTAAGGTTCTACCTGCCAGTCTGCCCAGCAAAAAGCGAATTCAGGCAAGACTCCCGGTGCATTCGCTCCGCCGATGCATGATCTTCTTGCCGAATTGAGACGCTACTGGTAGAACGCTTTCTGGAGGAAGGACGTGCAGGCATGAACAACCAGAGCAACAGTCAACCCCAAAACAACGGGCCGAATCCCGGCCTGTCGGAGCGCGAGATCGAAGAGATCCTCGCCAGCAGCGGCGTCATCAACGGCACCGTCACCGACGGGGTCAAATTGGGCCAGGCGATCGCCGACATCCTCGTGAAAAACAACCAGTTGCTGATCCAGGCGATCCAGTCGGGTCACTTCAATCAAGCGCCGCTCGATGACACCCAAGGCCACAACCAGACCGCCCAGCCGACCCAGATGTGGGAAGCGGGTACCCGCCCGCAGTCGGGCCTGCCGCAGCCGGACACACAAACGAATCAGCCCTGAAAAAAGGATGTCTCCGCGGAGACATCCTTTTTATTAACAGGCATCGACAAAATGCTCAAGAATCCAACATCAAAACTGTGAGTATCTTTTTACAAATTTCAATTCATCCACACGATCCACAGACATATCCACAGCCAGAAACCTGATTTTTCAACATTTCTCCCGAAAACACCCTACTTATCCCCAAAACCCCCACCTACTTTACATAATTTTTTGAGGATATTTGTCGATTGAGAAAACGCCCTATTTCAACACTTTTCCACGATATCCACAATAGGCTGTGTACAACTCAGTGGATATGTGCACATCTCTGTTGATAACCTGTAAATTTCCAGGATAAGCTTTCGATCGAAATTTTATAAACAATACAAAAACAATAAAAAATAACAATTGAGTTTTTTCTAAAATGTCGCTATCATACAATTATAGCATTCCTGCCCTCGAGTGGCAGTTCAGACAGGTGATGAGATGAAAAAACGAATTTGGCTGACTATCGGTGGTCTAGTCATCTTGATCAGTGGCAGCGTGCTTCTGTTCGCCGGCCTGTTTTACAATCCGCTGCTGTTTGCGGTGGAGGAGCAGACGATGCGCAAGACGGAGTGGGAAGCGCTGCGCCCGTCCCTATTCGCCGGGCTGAACTACAGCCGGGAAGAAGAGCAGAACCTGCTTCAGCAGCGCAGTTTGGAAGAGCTCGTCCTGTTCAAAGGGCGGGAGCTCGGCATCACCGCAGACGAAGCGGCGGTCGCCAAGCAGCTCGAACAGCTCGGGACCACACCGGCCGACCGCGCCGCCGTTTTGAAGGATCTGCACATGACAGAGGAAGATGCCAAGAACAACTATCGCCGCGCCTTGGTCGGTTTTGAGTTGAAGAAGCGCATGACGCAAGACATGAAGGTCACCGAGGAAGAAATGCTCGCGTACTACAACGAGAACAAAATGAACTTCTACGTACCTGAGTTCCGCACGATTCGCTATCTGCGCGCCAAAGCGGACGATGCGGCGACCGTCTCGCGAATGAAAGGGATCACCGCCGCCAGCTTTCAGACGGTGATCGAGCAGTTCCAGATCGATCCGAACGGCCGGATGCATGCGTGGGAAGAGCTGGCCTCGCAGGCCGCCTTCGCGCAAAACACGTCGGAGCAGCTCGCCGCCTTTGCCTTTGCACAGCCGAAAGGAAAAGTCGCAGGTCCCGTGCAGGACGGCGAATGGATCTACTGGCTGAACATCGAAGACACGACCGAGCCGCACCAGCAGACCTATCAGGAGTCGCGCCAGAAGATCTACAGCCTGCTCTATCAGGAGAAGCAAGCCAACCAGTTTCGCTCCTGGATCGAAGCGCAAAAAGAGCCTGCAGGCTACGGCGTGTATCCTGACAACTTGACCGCCAGCCGGTGGGAAGCTTTCTGGAGCGACCTGCCGCACAACTTCCGGCTGCTGTTCTAAGCCGGATCTCATGCTGTCTATACGAAGCGCTGTGCGCTTTTTATAGAAAATAAAATATGCTCATACAAAGGGAGATGTTATCTATGAAAATGGCAAAAACTTTGGTAGCAGCACTGGTCTGCACCACCATTTTGTCCACCCCAGCTCTCGCTGCGAAGGACAACTCGCAAAGCGCAATCGCACCGGAAGGGCTGTCCACTTCCGAACCGGCACCGGCGAACTATAACCCGTCGCTGAAAAAAGCGAACGATGCTTCGATCGGCACTGAAGCGATCGGCATCGAAGCGAACCCGATCATCGTGCTCGACCCGGGCCATGGCGGTTCCGACCCGGGCGCTGTCGGCAACGGCATCGAAGAAGCGGACGTCGTGCTCGACATCGCGACCCGCTCCAAGAACTACATCGTAGCCAACTATCCGGCGACCGTGTACATGACCCGCACCGCTGACACCACGTTGACGCTGGGCGACCGCACCACGTTTGCCAACAACAAAGGCGCGAACTTCTTCGTGTCCTTCCACATCAACTCCTACACCTCTTCGACGGCAAACGGTCTGGAAACGTACTACTATCCGGGCAGCACCAACGGTCAAAACCTGGCGACCAACCTGTACAACAAGCTGAAAGCTCACTACTCCACCCTGCGTGGCGTCAAGTCGGCCGACTTCTATGTCCTGCACTACACCAACATGCCGGCATCGCTCGGTGAGACGGGCTTCATCTCCAACGCAACGGACGCAACCAACCTGAAGTCTGCCACCTTCAAGCAGAACCTGGCTGTCGCGTACTCCCAAGGTATGCACGTCTACTGGTGGGGCTTCTAATCCCATAGCAAGCAAAACAGCACCCGTTACGGGTGCTGTTTTTTTAATGCGTCCAAGACGCTGTAGGTGTTGCGGCTGTAGATCACTGGCAGGCTCCGTTCTCTGGCGCACGGCGCTCCCGTTCGATCTGGATCGTGGTGTGGGTGAGGCCGAACTGCCGGGACAGCACCGCTTCCAAAGCGCGCAGCACGTCATCGCTGCTGGCATCCTTGTCGATGACGACATGTCCGCTCATCGAGAGAAAGCCGGAGCTGACCGTCCAGATGTGCAGATCGTAGACCTCTTCGACGCGGGCGACGCCGAGCATGGCCTGTTTGATCTTGAGGGCGTCGAGGTGCGGCGGCACCGCTTCGAGCAGGACGGAGACGGTCTCTTTGAGCAGGCGGAACGAGCTGAGCAGCACCAGCACCCCGATGATCACCGAGATGATCGGGTCGGCGTAGTACCAGTCGGTCAGCATCATGATCACCGCCGCTGCGATCGCCCCGACCGAGCCCAGCGCATCGCCGAGCACATGCAAAAGCGCCCCGCGCACGTTGAGGTTGTGCTTGTGGTCGCCGCCGCGCATCAGGAACCATGCGCTGAGCAGGTTGGCAGCCAGCCCGATGATCGCGACGCCGAGCATCAGCCCGCTCTGTACCTCCGGCGGGTGTTGGAAGCGCTGAACGGCTTCCCAAAAGATGTACAGCGAGACGAGGATCAGCGTGAGCGCGTTGAACAGCGCCGCCAGCACCTCGGCCCGTTTCAAACCAAACGTGCGCTTTTGCGTCGCCGGTTTCGCGGTCAGCCACAAAGCGATCAGACTGACCGCCAGCGCCGCCACGTCGCTAAACATATGCGCCGCATCCGACAGCAGCGCCAAACTGTTGGTGAGGAACCCCCCGACCAGCTCCGCCACAAACACCCCACCAGTTATCACCATCGCGATCGTCAGCGACTTCCGGCTCCCGTCCCCGTGATGATGGTGGTGTCCGTGCCCGTGGTGATGCTGGTGATCATGATCGTGGTCGTGGTCATGATGATGCGTATGCTCATGGTGGTTGTGCGTTTCCATTCGACATCCCTCCCGTTGTGAATTTCCGCAATATATGAATACTTGCTCATATATTAGTTATAACATATTTTTACTGCCCGTCAATTCGATCGAGCAAAAAAATAAAGTCCGTTGTCAAAACGGACTTTGTGCTAGCATGCGATTCATTTGGCTGATGGCTTCCTTTTTCGTGGCAGAAAATAGACATATCCGGTAAGCACCAGCAGCAAGGTCAAGATCGACACCACTTCCAACACGGTGACATAGTTCAAGTCTTCCCATTCCCCGACGTGCAATCCGTAGAAAAAGTCTAAGATCGGGTCTTGTTTCAGCGCTTTGATCTGTCCTTCCTGATCGATGGTGAGCCGGAGAATTGGGTCGCGTTTCACATAGACTTTGAACATGTCTCCCGATTTGGAGATCGACTGTATCTCTTCCCATCTGTACTCACCGCTCTTCACCAATTGCTCTCCCACATAAGCGATCGTGTAATCGGCCGGCTGAGCTGCCACCGGAATCTGCGTCACTTTCAGGTCGGTCGCCGCTTCCTGATACCACGGCACATTCAACAGCAAAAACCCGGTCACTGCCCACATGATCAGAAACAGGCTGACGACCAGCCCTGCGATCCGATGAAACTTCCGATTGATCCGCCGAAACATAAAACTACCCCTCTCAAACTTCATGTGTACGTTCATCCGTTGATGATCTTACAGCAAAGTCCCAAGGGGCACTATGACTCAAACTGGCTATTTATTAAACTTTTGCGGTTCAAGATTTGTCTAAGATCGCACGAATTTTCTGTTCAACTACGTGACTGATTTCATCAAAAGTTCGATCTAAGCAGCTACATGTAAAATGGGCAATCTGCCAAACTGATGTTCAACGGCCAGCGGCTGTACCAATTTCCAGTGATGTTCAATCTTACAACCATCATCGATTGTGGAAATAAAATTACCTGAGTCCGGGTGGAATATCGAACTCAGGTCTGTGCCTAACTCAAAGGCCGGTTTTTACCCGCCATATACTTGACAGGGATATGTTCAAATGAAAAGGGCTATTTATAAGCTCAACTCACAATCTACCTAACATACGAAGAATTTCCTCTTCAAACGGCCGATATCCATACGGACACCGTTCCGCCATCGTTTGCAAGTCTGCTTTTCCTGACCAATCTCTCATCTCAATCCGATCATCCGGCAAAAACGTTCCCTTCCAATACTCGTCCACAAATTCTTCTGCTGCCCCAGAACACCATACATCATAGTCGCTGTCCGAAGCTTGCAAAAGTTGTGTTAGTGTTTCTTTAGGATCAGGATCCCGCTCCGGTGAATAACCCGCCTGCCAAAAGCGGCAAGTAGGACAATCTCGCCTTCCAATCCCCAGCCACTCAATCACATGATCCCGATCTGCAAGAATCCAAGCCTCGACCTCTTTGATCGCAAGCCCGAAGATAAACTCATTCTTTCCCTCTATCAACTCTCGAATTTCATTCTGCGCCTCTGTCGTCCGTGCACCATCCAGCAAAACGATAACATAGTCAAAATTTTTGCGAAATGCTGCCGGATCGGCATCTAACGCCTCGACCAGTTTACGAACTGCTACCTTCACTTCACCAAACCCCATGCCAAAGCCAACATTCTTTCGAATATCAGCACTAAAGTGCAACGGCCACTGCACATCCGCTTTGTTTTTCGCTATTGTCGTGATGAGCGGCGGAAGCAAAATATCATCTATCTCACCTTCTCCGAGAAAAGCCACCTTCATTCCGCCTCATCCCCCTGACGGTGCAAGAAATCGGAAAACCAGAGATTCCCCAGTGAATTATCGAATAGCAATTTCGCTGTCTCCAAATGTTCTTCCGAAATTCGCGATAATTTGGAACCACTGCCTGCTGAACCTTTTTCCATGACAAAGATGGAGTCCGTGTTTTCTTTTAGGATATCTAAGACATAAGGACTGTGAGTTGTCATAAATACTTGACTACGCAATTTCGGCTTGAGCTGGGTGACTTCCCGAATCAATTGAACAGCTGCGCGAAGAA
The DNA here is from genome assembly GCF_004340785.1 of Tumebacillus sp. BK434. Lineage (NCBI taxonomy): Bacteria > Bacillati > Bacillota > Bacilli > Caryophanales > Alicyclobacillaceae > Tumebacillus > Tumebacillus sp. BK434. Next base: position 637,825 of record NZ_SLXS01000003.1, read on the forward strand.
TCGGCGGATGCACCCCGTTCTCAGGCTCTTCGAACGATACAACAGAATGGGCTCGTTTCCCATATCGCAAATAAGCCATCGCAATCAGGCGCAGGGTTCCATCACTGATTTGCTGGCTATTGAATTGCAAAGTTCCACGCTCATCCCACTCATGCAACATGATCTCTTTGTATCCGCCTCTGCTCCCCTTGATCGAGATATCCTCAAGGGAGGGCAAAAACTTTTGTAATTTCCGTACCATTTTTTTAAATTGTACCTCATGATGCTTTTTCATCTCATCCAAGACTGACGCCAAATGCTGACCGTTCGGGCCTAAAGAGTCAGGTTCACCTCTGGATCGTTTCCGAAGCAGAGCAGGATCCCAAATCAAATAAGTCTGGATCCCCGTAATGAAATTCTTAAACCTTACGAGATCTGGAAAATCGTCCCCATCTTCATCTTCAATACTTGCTAATACACCAGTGTTGGGCGAATAAAAACTGCTCGTAAGATCCTCTCTTGAATGAAAGGTCACTTCTCGCCCTTTTCGAGTGAAGATTCGCTCCATTTTGCCGCCATTGGTGCTGACTCTCAGACGCTCTACTATTCTTTTTAATGGAGAAATCTTGACATAGTAGTTGTACTCATATTCTACTTCGTCCTCAACAAGACGAACGATGATATCCCAAGTAACTGATTTCTTGGACGTCTTATTGAAGATGTTCTTGAAATCAATTGCTCGCGTTTCCAGATAATAATCGAAAGCAGGAGAAGTGAACGCTTTCAAAAAGTCTATACTCTGCAACAATGATGATTTACCTGCCCCATTTGGCCCAATGATCACATTCATGTTCGAAAAATCGGCTTGGACGTCAATGAGTTGCTTAAAGTTTTGCACATGATACTGCGTAATCATGTTATCAACTCCTAGAATCTCTCATACCGCTATTATAAGATTTTCCAAGTATTCGCGTCCACAAACCAAGAAAAAAGGCGGAACTTCACGTCCGCCTTCAAACACTTTCGATCGTCTTCGCATCCGCCCACTTCGTCAGGCTCAAGCTGGCGATGGCGTTGAGATCAAGATCATGGAACTTTCCGGCATCATACAGCGGGAACGCCGCCGCCGCGATCATTGCCGCATTGTCCGTGCAGAGGTCGAGCGAAGGGAAATGCACATGGAACCCCTCCTGCCCGGCACGCTCCGTCAGGCGCGCGCGCAGGCCTTTGTTGGCGGCGACGCCGCCTGCCACGACCACGTTACGCACCCCCGTCTGATTTACCGCACGCACCGTCTTCTCCACCAGCACGTCCACCACCGCCGCTTGGAACGAGGCGGCGATGTCGGCCTGCACGATCTCTTCACCGCGCTGCTCAGCATTGTGCAAGGTGTTGATCACCGCAGACTTCAGTCCCGAGAAGGAAAAGTCCATCGACTCGTCATCGATCCACGCCCGCGGGAACGGGTAGGCTTCCGGGTTGCCTTCCTGCGCCAGCCGGTCGATCCGCGGGCCGCCCGGGTAGTCGAGGCCCATGGAACGGGCGATCTTGTCATACGCCTCGCCTGCCGCATCGTCGCGCGTGCGGCCGAGGAACGTAAACTCGCCGTGCGCCGGCATGTGCACGAGCTCCGTGTGCCCACCCGACACGACCAGGGCGATCAGCGGCGGCTCCATCCCGCCCGACAAAAAGTTGGCGTAAATGTGCCCCGCGATATGCTGCACCCCGATCATCGGGATGCCTTTCGCCCAGCACAGCCCTTTGGCGAACGCCACGCCGGTCAGCAGCGCCCCGACCAGACCCGGCCCGTACGTCACCGCGACGGCAGACAGGTCGTTAAGCGTCACGCCTGCCCGCTCCAGCGCTTCTTCCACCACGCCATTGATGCTCTCCACATGCTTGCGCGACGCCACTTCCGGCACCACGCCGCCGAAGCGCTTGTGGATCTCGATCTGTGAGGCGATCACGTTCGACAAGATCTCCTCGCCGTCCCGGATCACCGCCGCCGACGTCTCGTCACAGCTCGTCTCGATCCCCAAGATCACCACCGGCTTGCCGGCCGCGCGGTCGCTTTCGTATTTGCTTCGGATTCTCTGCACAAAGCTCATCCGCGATCTACTCCATTCCCGCAGCCGCGCCTGCATGCGGCAGTTCCGCCCACATGATCAGCGCGTCTTCGTTGTTGTCCGTGTAATAGCCTTTGCGGATGCCGTAGCTCTGGAAGCCGAGGCGGTCGTACAGCTTCTGTGCAGGCACGTTCGAAACGCGCACTTCAAGCGTCATCCGCTCCGCTCCGTGCGCCATGCTCAATGCCATCATCTCGCGCATCAACTGCTCGCCCAAGCGCCGTCCGCGCACCGTCGGGTCGATCGCGATGTTCGTGATGTGCGCTTCGTCCAAGATCACCCACATCCCGGCATAGCCGACCACTTCCCCCTCCAGCGTCACCACCAGATATTTGGCAAAATGGTTGTTGGTAAGCTCCGCCGCATACGCCTCGCGCGACCACGGCAGCGTAAAGGACCGGTGCTCAATCTCCATCACCCGGTCGAGGTCTTCCACGACCATCTTCCGGTATGCAAGCGGGTCTGTCACTCCGTCTTCCCTCCCGCTTCCTGCGCTTCCAGCCATTTTTTCTCCGCTTCGACCAGCTGCAAATACTCCGGCGCAAACGTCGCCGCATCATGCGCCTCGCCCGCTTCGAGCAGCGGAATGCCCACTTCCAGCAAATGTGCCGCCCGCACAAAATCATGGCTTGGGCTCGGCGCAAACTGCGCTTTTTCCCCGAGCCGTTCCCGCAGCTCCTCGCGATGCTGCTGCGCCCCGTCGCCGAGCAGGAGCACCTTCACCGGGCGCTTGTCCAAGCGGCGCACCACCATCCGCGAGTTGATCGCTTTGATCAGATCGTCGAGCACCAGCAGCTGGTCGTCGGTGATCTTGACCAGCTCGCCGTTTTGCAGCTCATAAAACGCCGTGTACGCCTGCTTGCGGCGCGCATCGAACATCGGCACGATCAGCGCATCGCTCATCGCCCCGTGCCGGGCCAGCCCGTCCAGCGACGACACGCCGAGCAGCGGGATCTGCAGCGCCATCGCAAACGCTTTCGCTGCCGTGACTGCGATGCGCACGCCCGTATACGAACCGGGCCCGCGCCCGACGACGATGCCTTGCAACGTCTCCGGCGCGAGGTCGAGGTTGCTCATCAGTCCTTCGAGCAGAGGCATCATCTTCACCGAATGATTCTTCGAAAGCTGCGTCGTCGCTTCGCCGAGCAGCTTGCCGCGTTCGCCAACCGCTACGCTTAACGTCTGTGTTGCCGTATCTATCGCGAGGTAGGGCACGTCTTCTCCAACTCCTTTAGCCTTGCTTCCGCGCGAGGGCCGGTCGCCGCGAAGCTGATCTCGCGGTCGGTCGGGGTCAGGTTGTGCACAGTCACCTGCAGGCGGTCTTCCGGCAGCACTTCCTGCAGCCACTCCGCCCATTCCACCACCGATACGCCCTCGCCAAAAAAGTACTCGTCAAAACCCAGGTCTTCTTCCGCCGCCGACTCGCCGAGGCGGTAAATGTCCATATGATACAGAGGGATGCGCCCCTCGTCATATTCCTTGATGATCGTGAACGTCGGCGACGAGACGGGCTCTTCCACGCCAAGACCCCGGGCCAGGCCCTGGGTAAACGTGGTCTTGCCCGCGCCCAGATCGCCCGTCAGGCACAGCAGATCGCCCGGTTGCACAATCGCTCCGAGCGCCTTCGCCACCGCCTGCGTCTCATCCACCGATCGCGTGTGATAGGTCAGCATCATGTCAACTCCCAAAATGGTTAAATCCCTTCGCCCGCAGCTCGCGGCGTGCTCCGTCCTGCACCAGCACCACGCCGCTGCCGGCCTCGACCTGTCCGATGAAGGTCAACGTCAGGCCCGCTGTGGCAAAAAGGGCTTCGAGCTGCGCCCGCTTGGCCGCCTCGATCGTGCCGATCAGCTGATAATCCTCGCCGCCGAACAGCGCCCATTGCAGCGGATCAAGCCCGCGCAAGTCCGCATAGGCGCGCACGCTGTCATGCACCGGAATCTGCTCAGCATTCACGACCAACTGCACGCCACTCATCTTGGCGATCTCGTTCAGCTCGCTCGCCACGCCGTCCGACACATCGTTCGCAGACGTGCAGGCGCCCGAATGCAGCAAGATCCGCCCGCCTTGCACTTGCGGGGCCGGACGCTGATGGAAGCGCAGCAGGTCCTGTCGCTGCTGCTCGGAAAGAGCCAGCCCTTGCCCCTGCTCCAGCCATTCCAGCCCGGCTGCCGAACCGCCGACCGTGCCGGTCAGATAGATCAAGTCGCCAGGTCGGGCACCGGAGCGGAGCAGCGCCTTGCCTGCTTCCACTTCGCCCAGCACTGTCACCGAGATCACAAACGGACCGGCCGTATTCACCACATCGCCGCCGACGACATGTGTTCCATATTCTGTGCAAATCTCCTGCACACCTATGTACAGCTCTTCCAGCCGCTCCACGTCGAGGTCGGCGGGGATGGCCAGCGACAGCACCGCATGTTTGGCCCGGCCGCCCATCGCCGCGATGTCGGAGATCGAGACGGCGAGCGACTTGTAGCCGAGCGAGCGGTCGTCGATCGTGTCGCGGCGGAAATGCACGCCTTCGACCAGCATGTCGGTCGTTGTCACCACCTGCATGTCAGGTGCATATTGTACAACAGCAGCATCATCGCCGATGCCGACCACAACGCTCTCATCCGGCTCGCCCAAACGGGCAACCAGCCGGTCGATCAGCCCAAATTCTCCGAGTTCGTGGATTCGCATCGTCACACCGCCCTTATTTTGCATGTTCCTTATTATACCTGACGGGCGCAAAAGGCACAAAATACCCATTTTATTTTCGCGCGTTATCGCGTATCTTTAAAGTAGAAGAAAAACTACTTACGATGAGGTGAAGTTGCTTGGGCAGTATAGGGATGTTTCTTGCGGAAGCTTTTTTCATGGGGGTAATCTTTGCGGGCGTTTGGCTTTTGGTGCGCTACGTCTTTAAGCAAACGGACGGTGCAGAAAAAGTCCGCGCGCAAGAACCCATCAAACTGGTTCCGTGTCTGGAGAAACACCACGACAGTCGCGCATCTTAATCGTACAGAGAGCAGGAGCCCTTTACGGGCTCCTGCTCTTTTTATAAAATTTTACATATACCTGTTGAAAAGGTGAGGTGAACGCACATGACGGAAAGCGGCTGGATGGGCCGTCCCCGCTCCTATTGGGTCGGGCGGCTGCGGCAAGACGTGTTTGATCTGATCATCATCGGCGGCGGGATCACCGGGGCGGGCATCGCCCGCGAAGCCGCGCTGGCCGGACTGCGCGTGGCGGTGCTGGAAGCGGCCGATTTTGCGGCCGGCACCTCTTCGCGCTCGACCAAGCTGATCCACGGCGGACTGCGCTATCTGGCCCAAGGCCATGTGCGCCTCGTGCGCGAAGCCGGCACCGAGCGTGCGGTGCTGCGCCGCCTCGCCCCGCATCTGGTCGAACCGGTGCCGTTTCTGCTCCCGATCTACCAAGGCATGCAGCACGGCAAACTGGCGATGTCGACGGCGATCTGGCTCTACGACCGTCTGGCCGGAGTGGCGAAAGCGGAGCGGCGCCAAGTGCTGTCCGCAGCCGAGCTGCTCCAGACCCACCCGCAACTGGCTCCGCAAGGGCTGCAAGGCGGCGTGCTCTACCACGAATACGTCACCGACGACGCCCGCCTGACGCTGGCGACGCTGCAGAGCGCAGCGGAGTGGGGCGCGGTTGCGCTGAACGATTGCCCGGTGCAACAACTGCTCACAGCTGACGGCAAGCTTTGCGGCGTCGTCGGCTACGACCGGGTGACCGGCCAGCCGATCGTCGTCAGCGGACGCGCCGTGGTCAACGCGGCCGGGCCGTGGATTGAACACGTCTTGGCGCTGGAAGCGGCACCGGGGGAACTGTCGCAACATTCGGGCGGGCAGCAAGTTGCCGCCTCGCGCCAGAACGACAGACTCCTCCCCGACGACAACACGCCCGCCTCTGATGGCCGCACGCTCGCCCGCGCCCCTAACAGCGCGTCTTCCCGCGTCACGCACAGCCGGGGAATTCACCTGTCGTTCGATGCAGAACGCTTGCCGCTCCCGCACGCCTTGGCGGTGCAAACGCCAGACGGCCGCCTCGTCTTCCTGATCCCGAAAGGCGACATCACCTATGTCGGCACGACCGACCAGCGCTACGACGGCGACCTGCAGCACCCGGTCGTGCCGAGCGGCGAGATCGACTACCTGCTGAGCATCGCAAACGGCCTGCGCCCCGACCTGCACTTGACCGGGGAGGACGTGATCGGCATCTGGTCGGGCGTGCGCCCCTTGGTCAAAGAGGAGAAGCAGGACACCAAAGACGTCTCCCGTGAAGACGAAATCTGGGTCTCCCCGGCCGGCCTGATCACCATCGCCGGGGGCAAGCTCACCGCCTACCGCAAGATGGCCGAGCGGGTGCTGGCGACCGTCCGGGAGCAGCTCGGAGTAGGCGGCGACTGGCAGCGCCGCGACGAGCTGTCGGCCAGCCTCCCCCTCTACGGCGCCAAGTCGATCCCCGGCACCGACATCGCCAAGTGGTGGCAGAGCGAGCTCAAGCGCCTCACCGACCGCCACGCCGTGGCCGAAACGGACGCCCGCGCCCTGCTCCACCGCTACGGCGACCGTGTGGAGGCCGTGCTTTCCTGCGGCGCGGCGAAGCGCCTCGTGCCGTCCGTGCCCTTGCTCGAAGCGGAGATTCCCTACATGGTGCAGCACGAGCAGGCCAACCACCTCGACGACATCATCGGCCGCCGCACCGAGCTCGGCCGTTTCCGCGGTCGGCAGCTGCGCGAGCTGATCACCCTCGTTTCGCAGCGCATGGCCCCCCTGCTCGGCTGGACGGAACCCGTGCGGGAGCAGGAAGTGGAGCGCAGTTTGCGCGAGTGCCATGTAACATAAAAAACGCCAAAAAAGCAGGTGCGCCATCCCGGCACACCTGCTTTTTCTCTATTCAGCCCTTAACTTGCGGCCCACAACACAATGCCGACGACGGCGGCGAGGACGATCAGGGTCAGCGCCCAGGACTTGACGGTGCTCCCCACTGAACTTTTGCTGCTTGCGCTGCTGTCGATGTCTGATCGAATTTCATTGTTACGGCTCGAGTGAACGTTGAAGTCTTCCATCGCTGTTCCTCCTCTACAATGAAATGTGCTATACATTTCGAGGAGCGAACGATGTTTATGTCGCGGTCAAGTCCCTTACTTCTGCTCGATGCTCAAGTGCTCATGGATGATCTGCCAGCGTCCGCCCTGCTTGACGAGCACGTTCGTGCCCCGCCCGCCGCCTTCGCACAGCACGCCTTCGATGTAGCCCTGCCAGTAAAACTCGTAGGTGCAGGTCGACACCGTGTCGCTCTGGGCGATCCAGCGCACGCCGCGGATGCTGTAGACTTCTTCCTTCACCGTCGCCCATCCTTGGTCAAAATAGGCACGGATCGCGGCGATGCCCTCACAGCTGCTGTCGGTAAACCAGTAGATCGCGTCTTCGGCGATCAACTCCGCCACCTGCGCGAAATCGTGCGAGTTGGTGGCGTCTTCATACCTTTTCAGAAACAGGTTCAGTTCGGCGATGAGCGTCTTGTTCATGGGAGGTTACTCCTTTGCCGTTTTCTGGGCCGCCCGCTGTTCCATCAGCCCGGCGACCGCGTGGGCCTGACCGTTCTCCTGCATGCGCAGCCCGGCAATGACGTTCTGCTGCAACTGCGCGGATTTGTTCTGATTGAGTTTTTGCTTGCCTTCCAGCCTGGTGATCACGATCTTGAAGCCGACGATGCCGCCGAGAATGCGCTCAGCATACTCTTGGCTCTCCGCCACCTTCCACGGCTTCTCCATGCCCGCTTCAAAAAAGTCGGTCGTGCGGTCGAGCAGCTCCAACAGCGCGTCCCGCTCCTCGAACATTTCGATCTGTCCGTACACGTGCACGGCGGTGTAATTCCACGTCGGCACATTGCCCGGCTCCTGATACCAGGTCGGCGAAATGTAGTGGTGCGGCCCGGCCAGGACGACCAGCACGTCCTTGGCGGTGCTTTTCCAGTGCGGGTTGGCGCGGGCCATGTGTCCGTACAACACCCCATATTCCCCTTCCTGCTCGACCAGGTAAAACGGCAGATGCGTGCCGGTCGGCCCCTGCTCAGTCTGCGAGAAGAGAATGCCAAAGGAGTGCGCTTTGACAAACGCTTGGATCTCCGCGAGATCTTCCATCTTAAAATGCGGCGGCGTGTACATAAGGCGCTCCCTCCGTTTCCCCTTTAATTGTAAATCTTTCCCGCTCCTGTGTGAAGAGTTCTTATGCTATTGTAGAGGTTGAAAAAAGACGAAACTTTTGCTGGAGTTGGAATGATGGACACGGGATTGACACGAACGTATCAGGTCGAACTTTTCTTCGACGAACGGCCTGAGCTCGATCAGGAAGCGCTGCGCAAAAGCTTAAAAGCGCGCGTCGGCATCGTAGAACCGCTGGAGACCGGCGAGCAGAGCACAGATCTGCTGGCTTTTTTCCTGCACAATCATGCGGTGGAATTCAAAGGCGGCCAAGTGCCGGTGCAAACGGCGATGCATCTGGTCGAAGGCCCGCCCAATTTTGATAAATTAGCTCCGGCGCTCGGCCAGTCGTTCCACTGGACAGGCGCGCGGGAAGCGTTAGCAGGCTGTCGCTACACGATGCTGATCCACGACCTGTGGGCAATCGCGATGCCGTACAAAGCGCGGATGGAGCTGTTTCATCAGATCGTGCAGGCGGTCATGGAGATCGCCAAGCCGAGAGCGCTGTACTGGCCGCTCAGCCAGCTGTTGACCGAGCCGGGCGACTACCTGGCGTCACAGGAACTGGAGCCGAAAGACCTGTTGAACGGCGCAGTCTCGCTGCGCTTTTTCCATGTCGACGGAAGGCCCGGCGAAATGATCGTCGACACGCTGGGCTTGGCGGTGCACGGGCTGCCCGATGTGCAATGCCACTTCGCCGGGCTCGACCCGAATGAAGTGGGCAGCCACTTGTACAACATTGCACACTATCTGTTCGACCACGGAGATCTCATCGAAGATGGGCACACGATCGAAGGCACGATGCCCGGAGAGAAATGGCGCTGCCGCCGCGAGCTGTCACTGGTCGGGCCGGAGCGCGTCGTGCTGAACCTCGATACCGGTACCATCAGGTAATGGGTGATGTGAAAAGGGAACCAAACTTTCGCTTGCGGAGTTTGGTTCTTTTTAATATGCTTGTGCACACACGACAGAAGAGGGGGAATCTGGGAATGGAGATTTTGCTGATTCGTCACGGGGAGTCGGAAGCCGACCTGCTGGGCGTACATGAGGGGCGGGCCGATTTTTCCTTGACCGGGCTGGGGCGCCGGCAGGTAGCCGCGATGGCGGAGCGCGTGGCGGCGGAACTGATGCCGGAGCGCATCTTCAGCAGCACGCTGCAGCGGGCGCAGCAGACGGCAGCGGTGCTGGCAGAGACGACGGGCGTGGAGCTGCAGTTCTTGCCCGACCTGATGGAGATCAACAACGGCAAGCAGGCCGGACTGCCGCTTGAAGAAGGCAACCGCCTGCATCCGATCCCGGCGCTGCCGCATGTGCCGTTTGCAGACGGCGAGTCGTGGTTCCAGTTCCGCATGCGGGCGGAAAGCGTGCTGTCGGAGATTGTGACGGCGTGTGCCGGGAAGCATGAACGCATCGCCATCGTGTCGCACGGCGGGATGATCTCGGCGCTGATCCAGTCGTTTTTGCGGATGCCGGCGATCAACTCCTGCTATTTTCACTCCGGCGATACGGCGATTCATGTGCTGGTGCATCAGGAACCGCAACGGGTGGTAAAAGTGATGAACGATACGAAGCATTTGAGCACGCTGGCCTAGCTGAGCGGCTCGCGCGTCAATACGTCCACCGGCAGGCGTCCGGATTTTTGTCGAACAAAAAGCCGCGGAACGTCGCTTGTCGCAGGTGGTGAAGCAGAGGCGTGTGCCCTGCTTCTTTTTATTTGAGGTTCAACGTCGTTTTCAGCAGATGCTCCGCCTGTTTCCAGAAGCCGGGGACGGCGCGAGTACCGCGGTCGAGGGTGAGCTGTCCGTAAGTTGGCGAGCTCGGGCTGCTGCAGTCGCGCGACCAGTTTTGCAGCCAGACTTTCCAGCTCGGCTCTGCACTCGACTCGTCGCGCACCACTTTGAAGGGCATCGACGGTTCCGGACAGGACGATTTTTCTTTGTAGTCAATTTCCAAAAGGTATTCGACCGTGTTCGCGTCGATCTTCGTTTCGGACAGGATGTTCATCGCGACGACCGTCTGGTTTTGCATCCCTTGTTCATAATCGGTGCGTTGAAAGGCGAAATCGCCTTCATAATCGTCGTCGCGCACGATGCCGATGACGCTGTCGACGTCATTGTTTTGAGCAGCCGCCATAAAAATCTGGATCGCCTCTTTTGGCGTGGCTGCCACCACTTTCGGGGCGGACAGCGAACTTTTCAAATAGAGCGGCGTCGCCATGAGCAGGATCAGGAGGAAAGGGGATAGGATCAGGGCAATTTTTTTCAAGTTCATATTACGGACTCCTCTCCATGCGACAATAGCGGGCTGTACATCATGTAAGCGTGATTTTCGGTGACAAATTCATCGCCGGTCTCCCGCCCCTGCCGGTCATATACTTTGCGCCAGATCTGGTTGTGCCGGGTAAAACCGCCCCAGTAGTGCTGCTGGAAACGATGCTCTTTTTCATAGACGCGATAGGTCACTTCGGCCGGCCGCTTCGCGCGCCATTCGCCGACGAGATCGGTGTCGGTCAGGTAGATGTGCAGGCAGAAGGTCTGATCGGTGTCGTTGCGAATCTGCAGGTCGACATAGTTGTAGGCGCAAGTAGCGCCACTGCCAAAGGGCTGTGTGCGGTTGCTGTCCGGAAACACGTCGTATTGATGCCGAAAGCGTTCGGTGACGGTGAGCGGCGTGTGCAGCGTGATCCAGTAGAGCAGATTGGACAGCTGGCACAGCCCGCCGCCATATCCCGGCTGAAAGCCGCCGCCGTGCAGCACCATGCCTTGCTTGTAGCCGTTGCGCTTGCTCGGCGAGCCGATCAGCTTCCAATAGCTCATCGTCTCCCCCGGCTGCAGCACCAGCCCGTCCAGCTTCGGCACGGCGAGGCGCAAGTTGTGCACCTTGTTCTCCTGCAGCCACATCTCCACGTTGCGCAGCTGCCGGTACAGCGGCGTCCGATGCTCCGCCTGCACAGCCGCAAACGCCGCCGCATCCGCCTTCCCGCTCGCATACGCCGTCCCCGACAGATACCACTGCCCCATCCGTCGCGCCGTATAATACAACCGCCCCGCCTGCATCCGCAGCCAAGAGCGGTGGATCGGTTCTTGCATGAGTGGTCGCTCCTTTTTTGCTAATCATTCCCAATGATTAGACTACAGAAAGCAGCAATTGGTTACAATACCTCACAACCTGAATTTTCCACTGGAACAAAGTGGATCTTTTGCTCATTCGTCCTGCCAGTACACTCAACTTAACCAGATTGATCACGCATCTTTTCTTGATGACCTGACGCAGATGGTCGAGAGAATCCCCGCGCGAATCCTCACTGCTTCTGTAAACAAGGAGGAGCTCTGCAAAAAAGCGTTAAATATGCTGAACCAAGGTCTGTCCAAGATTCGATCAGGACTGGCCTTTTTGTCCATTCAGGCATCCCAACATCCCGCCTAAAAAATCGAAAACCCCATATGGAACGAGCCATAAGGGGTTGAAAGGAAGATTACTTGGTTTGTGCCAACGGATCTGGATCGAAAATGTTCGGTTTCACAACCAAGGGATCCGGATCAAAAATTTTGGCGGATGCAGCAGATCCTGCAACTGCCTGTGTTGCGAAAATTGCGACAAACAGCAAGGCAAGTACTCCATACTTCTTCATAGAACAATACCCCTCTCTTCTAATATCAGCCGGCTGTAGCCCCGAACTTCCTTCGTGATGCCAAATGCGCGCTTGTAATCGTCCGCTTCGAGGTACAACTCAGCAAGATCATACATCGTGTCATCCCATTCGGTGATCGCATCCATGTGCTTGAAGCAGTCAGCCGCCATCTGATACCGGCGGATCGCTTCGTCACGCTGATTGCGTGCTTTGGCGATCTGTCCGTGAATGCGATTGATCCACCCTTGATACATATGCAGTTCGGGCAGCCAGCCGCGGGCATCACGGCACAGCTCCGCTGCTCTTTGCAAATCCCCCTGCTGCAATCGAAGTTTTGCGAGTTCGACGATCGCCATCCCCATCTCTTCCTTCTGCCCCAGTTCCTTGAGTTTAGCGATCCCCTGCTCCAGCATCGCTTCCGCTTCTTCAACCATTCCCTTGTCTGCTTGAAGAACTGCGCACGTCACTTGGAGCTTGACCGTCATCAGCACATTGTCCAATCCATTAAAAATGGCTGTGGCGCGCTCCGAATAGTCCGAGGCTTTCTCCAGATCATTCAGACGTTTGTACGACATCCCAAGTCCCATGTAGACATGACCGATCTCGTACAAACTCCCCACCGACTCATACAAGCCCGACGCCCCATTATAATAATCGAGCGCTTCGGTCAAGTTGCCCAGCTTCGAGTGCACCAGCCCCAGATTAAACAAAATGCTCGCCTTCAAAAATACGTCCTGCTCTTCCATCTTGTCCGCTTCTTCCAGGCCCTTGTGCCACTGGTACGCGGCGAGCTGGTAGCGTTTGCGGCGGAATTCGACGAGGCCGATGTTTTTCAGGGTGAGGGCCTGTTGCTGGTGGTCCTGGCGGAGGATCGACAGCTCGTACACTTGGTTGAACAGCTTCTCCGCTTCGGGCAGCTGGCCGGTGTGGAGGTAGCAGTCGGCCAGCTCAAACATGATGTCCATCGTCGAGATCTGGGTGCGCGGCGTCTCCAGCAGCTCTTTTAGCAGCGGGATCGCCGAACTGTGCTCTTTGGCCGCCACCATCGCGCGCGCCATCTTGTAGGTGCTCACATACTCCAGATTCAGGTCGACATCTGACAGCAGCTTCTCAAGCGGCACCTCGAGCCTTTCTGCAACTGCGAAAAGAATCTTGTACGACGGCCGCGCCCGATCGGACTCGATCTGGGAGATCATGCTCGGTGTGCAAAGTCCTTTTGCCAGGTCAATCTGGGTGATTCCTTTCTTCATGCGCAACTCTCGAATGCGCTGCCCAAGGGAAAACATTTGCAATCCACCTGCCATTTCTATTTTATCTTATCTGCTTAGATTATACAATAGGAGAATTAATTTGTCCATAAAGACTTTACTATCATTTTATGTTTAAAGCTAATTTGTCGAATCATACAACTTTTTTGATAGCCATTTACAGGAATCCTCTTCCGTTTTGCAGGGTCTTACGCACACTTTCGACCCGTTTTTGGGCATAAAAAACCGCCCCTGGCACAAGGCGCAGAGGCGGATGCAACCGACCGTCAGTTTTTCCAAACCAGCGGTCATCGCAATAGGAAAGTAGTGGTGTGATTCCGTCAACTCCATCGTACGATGAATCAAATATGAAGTCAACCGTTATCAGAAAATTTTTGATCATTACACGATGGTTACGAGAAGATTTCACGCAAGTTGCAACAGTGTCAAATCAACGCTTACATCCCAAGCGCTTCCACTTCCGCTTTGACCCCTTTTGCGGTCAAGGCGATGCGCCCTTTTTTCAGGTCGACCGACAGGACTTTCACGTCGAGCACATCGCCGATCGCCACCACGTCCATCGGATGTTTGACAAAGCGGTCGGCCAGCGCCGAGATGTGCACCAGCCCGTCCTGCTTGACGCCGATGTCAACAAACGCGCCAAAATCGACCACGTTGCGCACCGTGCCTTTGAGGATCATGCCCGGCACCAGGTCTTCCATTTTCAGCACGTCGGTGCGGAACACCGGTTTGGGCATCTCGTCGCGCGGGTCGCGGCCCGGCTTCTGCAAGGCTTCTGCGATGTCGCGCAAGGTCGGCACGCCGACCCCGAGCTGCTCCGCCGCCTGTTCCAGATTCAGCTGCTGCAGGCTCGCCTTCAGCTCTTCCCTGCGGCGCGGGTCGGCGACGTGCTCCACTTTGAAGCCCAGCGTCTGCAAAAGCTGCTTGGCCGCCTCATACGACTCCGGGTGGATCGGCGTGTTGTCGAGCGGATTTTTGCCGCCCGCGATGCGCAGGAAGCCAACCGCCTGCTGGTACGTTTTCGGGCCCAGACGCGGCACTTTGCCGAGCTGCTTGCGGTCGGTGAACTTGCCGACCTCCTCGCGGTACAGGACCACGTTTTTCGCGACGGTCGCCGACAGACCGGAGATGTAGGAGAGCAGGGACGGCGACGCCGTGTTCAAGTCGACGCCGACCGAGTTGACCGCCGATTCGACGACGGCGGTCAGCTGCTCCTCGAGCCGCTTTTGCGAGACGTCATGCTGGTACTGCCCGACGCCGATCGACTTCGGATCGATCTTGACCAGTTCGGCCAGCGGGTCCTGCAGGCGGCGGCCGATCGAGATCGCCGAGCGCTCCGCCACATCCAGCTCGGGGAACTCCTCCCCGGCCAGCTTCGATGCCGAGTAAACGGACGCGCCCGCCTCGCTGACGATCAGATAGACGAGGCCCGGATGCTTCGCTTTGACCGCTTGGATCAGGTCGGCGACAAACATTTCCGTCTCGCGCGACGCCGTGCCGTTGCCGATCGTGATCACCTCCACGCCGTGCTTGTCGATCAGCCCTGTGAAGATCCGCTTCGCCTCTTCGACTTTGTTCATCGGCGGGGTCGGGTAGGTGACGGCGATGTCGAGGACTTTGCCCGTCTCGTCGATCACCGCGACCTTGCAGCCGGTGCGGTAGGCCGGGTCGACGGCGAGCACCGTCTTGCCTTTGATCGGCGGCTGCAGGAGCAGATTTTTCAAATTTTGCGCGAAGACTTTGATCGCCTGCTCTTCGGCCGCCTCGGTCAGCATCGCGCGGATCTCCCGCTCGATCGACGGGGCGATCAGGCGCTTGTAGCTGTCTTCGAGCGCGAGGCGCAGGTGCTCGCTGGCGTTCGTCGGCTTCTTCGGCAGGTGCGATTGCTCCAGCACGCGCTGGATGTCGCCGCCCGGCGCCAGGATCGAGATGCGCAGCGCCTCTTCCTTCTCGCCGCGGTTCATCGCCAGCACGCGGTGCGGCGGGATCTTGTCCAGCGGTTCTTCATGCTCGGCATATTGCGCGTACACGTCGCGCTCTTCGTCGCCTTTGCCAGTCGCCGCGCTTTTGATCGCCCCTTTGCGGCGGGTCAGCTCGCGGATCTTCTGCCGGGTCGGCGCGGCGTCCGCCACGTCCTCGGCGAAAATGTCCAACGCGCCCTGCAGCGCTTCCTCGGCGCTGGCGACGCCGCGATCCGCCTCGACATAGCGGGCCGCTTCCTGTAGCACGTCGCCGCGCCCGTCCTCGACCAGCCACTCGGCAAAGGGTTCCAGCCCTTTTTCCCGCGCCACGCTGGCCCGCGTCTTGCGCTTCGGACGATAAGGACGGTAGATGTCCTCCAGCTCGGTCAGGCTGTTCGCGCGCTCGATCGCCTGCGCCAGTTCCGGCGTCAGCTTCTCCTGCTCATCGATCAGGCGGTGCACTTCAGCGCGGCGGTCGGCGAGGTTGCGCAGCGCTTGCAGCCGCTCCTGGATGCTGCGCAGCTGGTTTTCATCCAGCTCTCCGGTCATCTCTTTGCGGTAGCGGGCGATGAACGGGATCGTATTGCCTTCATCGAGCAGCCCGGTCACGGCAGTCACCTGCTGCGGACGGAGCTTGAGTTCGCTTGCGATCACTTTGGAAAAATCGGTCATATGTACGAAGTACCTCCTGTGCCTTGCAGCATTGTTACTTACTGTTTCGTTCCCTTGCCAGTCAATTCCTATCTTGCTCCGAATTGGACATACTCTTGCCAAAACCATGCAAAAAGACGGAGCGCTCAGGACGCTTCCGTCTTTTTCTGCTGATAATACCAAACGGCAAAAGTGAGCAGGCTGGCCCCGCCCAAAAAGCCGCCGACCACATCGCTCGGATAATGGACGCCAAGATAGATCCGCGACGTGCCGATCAGCAGCACCATCGCGATGCAGACGAGCAGCAGCGCGGTGCGCCACAACTTGTTCTCCACTTTCAGCCAGATCAAAAAGCCGAGGATACCGTACAAAGCAAACGCCGACATCGAGTGTCCGCTCGGGTAGGAAAAACCGTCCGCGTGCACCAGCGGATTGAGTTCGGGACGCACGCGCTGGAACACATTTTTGAGCAGGAAGTTGAACACGCCCGACGAGATCACCACCGCCAGAAACAGCGCCAATTCCATCCGTGAACTGCCGAGGTGATAGAGCAAGAACAACGCCGTCAGCGAGATCGCCGCCACGGTGGCCGCATCGCCGATCGTCGTAAACAAGACCATGACTTGGGTGGCCAGATCGGAGTGCCACCCGTTGACCAGATCGATCACCCAGCTGTCAAACCCGACGACCCGGTCCCAGTGAATCAGCTGCGCAATCGCCAGCAGACCTGCCAAGGCGAGCACGCTGAGAAAAAAAGCTTTCGTCAACTGCAGATTCAGCCGCACGAAACGCACCTCGCTCTCTGTAGATCGAAACCTCTCTTAAATTATACGGACAAACACAACAAAGAAAACCCCGGAATGAATTTCCGAGGTTTTTGTCATCACTTTGTCATTTCCTGCAAATACAGCTCAGGCTGCAGCCCGTCCAGCTCGATCACAAACGCCGTCAATGCGAAACAGCTTCATCGCTTCCCCGCCTCTTTCACGTTTTGGCGGCGTCGTCCCGCGTACATGAACTCGTACACTTCCTGCTTCGTCGGCAGGGCGGGGATCGCGCCGAGGCGGGATACGGTCAGCGCGCCGACCGCGTTGGCATAGCGGGCCATCTCTTCGATCTCTTCCGGGATCGACAGCGAGTAGTCGAGCGAGCGCCCCTGCACGCGGTCGACCAGCTGGCGCAGGAAGCCGGCCACAAAGCCGTCGCCCGCCCCGGTCGCATCGACCGTCGGCACGCGAAACGGCAGCACGCGGGCCTGCAAGTCTTGCGTTTTGTAAAAAACGCCCTTCTCAGCGAGCGTCACGAAGACGATCTTCGGCCCCAGCGCCAGCAGCGCAGCAGCCCCTTGCTCCACGTTCGACGTGCCGGTGAGGAACTCCATCTCCTCTTCGCTGACTTTCAGTACATCGGACAATGAAGCTGTCTCGCGCACCTTCGCCCGCCCTTCCTCTTCGCGCCCGCGCCACAGCCCCAGCCGAAAATTGACGTCAAAGGAGACGATCACGCCGTGCTCGCGGGCGATCTTTTGCGCTTTTACCGTCGCGGCGAACGCTTCCGGGAGCAGCTGCGTCACCGAGCCGATGTGGATGACGCGCGCCTGTTTGATCAGGTCTGCGTCGATGTCCGCTTCCTGCAGCAGCATGTCGGCTGACGGGTTGCGGTAAAAGTGAAAATGGCGGTCGCCCATCCCGTCGATCGCGACGAAGGCCAGACCTGTCTTCGCCTCATCGGTGCGCACGCAGCCATCCGTCTGCACACCGTAGCTTTGCAAAGTCTGGATCAGGTAATCTCCGAACGGGTCGGTGCTGAATTTGCCGAGAAACGCGGCGCGGCCCCCGAGCTTGGCGACGCCGACCGCCACGTTGGCAGGCGCGCCGCCGGCCGCCTTGTGAAAGCCGGGCACCCGGTCCAAGGTGATGCCCGTCTCCTGCGGCATAAAGTCGATGATCATCTCACCGATCGAAAGCACATCATACATGCAGAACCCTCCGATCCTCTCATTAGCCTCCAGTATACCACGCAAAGCCCAGCCCTGCCGCCAGCATACCGGCCAGCGCCGAGCCGAGCACATAGCAGAGCGCCATCCCTTTGCGCCCCTGCTCAAGCAGCGTCACCGCTTCCACGCCAAACGTGGAAAACGTCGTAAACGCTCCCAAGAGCCCGGTGCCGAGCAACCAGCGCCAAGGCCCGTCCTCCGTGGCGGCGAACAGCAGACCCAAACAAAACGACCCGAGCAGATTGATCAGAAACGTCGGCAGCGGAAACGCGTTGCGCCACATTTTCAAGATCAACCGCCCGAGTCCATAGCGCAGCGGCGCACCGATCGCACCGCCGAGCAGCGTCAACAGCCACATCGTCATGAAACTCCCCCCGCCTTTCGCGCCTTCCTGGCAGCCAGCGTCCCGCACCAGGCGAGGCAGACGCCGCCGACCAGACTGCCTGCCGCATACAGCGCCGCCTGCAGCCAGAGCCCTTTATGCAAAAAGCTGAGCGTCTCGACGCTGAACGTGGAGAAAGTGGTGAAGCCGCCGAGCACGCCGGCCGAGATGCCGAGGCGCAACGGCTCCGGCAGCCGCCCGCCAGCCGTGTACGGAAGAAAAAAGCCGAGCAGCAAGCAGCCCAGCCCGTTGATGCCAAGCGTCGTCCAGGCCCCGAACGGCAGCAGGAGGCCGGTGAGCAGGCGCAGCAGCGCGCCCAGCGCGCCGCCGAAGATCAAAGCGCCGTAGATCACACAGGTCGCCCCTTTCTACTCGGTCGCTTTGACCGCTTTCCAGATCGTCCAGCGGTCCTGTTCCAAGACTTCCTGCATGCCGCGAAACAGCATCTGCTCCTGAATGTGGGCGACCAGTTCCTGCAGCTCCGGATCGCTCAGCTCATGCAGGATCGAGCGTCCGGTGCGGGTGAGCAGGTCGGCGGCCAAGTCTTCCAGATCGGGATAGACCTTGCGCGTCTCCCACAGCTTGTGCTCCTCGACGATCTGGAACCCGGCGGTGCGGAGCGACTCGACCATCGTCGCGCTGCTGTGGCGGCGTCTCGTCTCCCGCTCGATCAACCGCGGGTAAAGCTCGAAAAAATAGCCGCGCAGGTTCGTCTCGCTGCCCGGCATGAGACAGTCTTCCGGCGTGCGGTTCTGCACGAGCAGCGTGCCGCCCGGGCGCAGGATGCGCAAAGATTCCGCAAAGCTCGGCACGAGATCCTCCACCTTGAGATGATGAGTCAGCGCCCGCTTCAGCACGATGTCGCAGGCCGCGTCGGCCAGCCCCGTCGCGAGCGCGTTCCCGTTGTAGTAGGCAATCTGCGGATAGCCGACCGTCTGCGTGCGCGCCCCGGCCAGCATTTCCAGCGAAAAATCAACCCCGGTCACCTGCCCCGCCCCCAGATGAGCAAATGCCCGCGTATAGATGCCGCCGCCGCAACCGATATCGACCGCATGCCGGCCCCGCACTTCGACCAGCTTTTCAATCATTGCCGTCCAGGAAACGTCTGCGTGACGGCGCGTATAGGTAAAGCGGTTTTTCTCCGCATGAAAATCGATCGCCATGATAGGTCCCCTCCACCTGAAATCCGCAACTCATTCTTATTCTTATCTTCCTAGTTTACCACTTTTAGGAACAAAAAAGATACGGACATCTGTGGAAGATGTCCGTATCGAAGAGAAGAATTATCGTTGTACGACCTCAAGTCCAGCACCTTGTTCCGTAGCGTTAAAATCTGCACCGTACCAATTGCCGACCCATGCGCTGTCGAGCGGCATGCTCAAGTTCACCCAGCCGCTTGCCCCCTCTTTCACTTTGAAGGTCAGCTTGATCAACTGGGTTCTTTCTCCCGGGTTCAGATCTTCCGTCTGGCCGGTGTTGGCGAGCACGAAACGCAGTTTGCCTGGTACTGAGGAGTCTTGCTTGACAATTTTTACACCGGCGCGGACAGGAACCGCTTCGACAAACTCCAACTTGTTGGTGTCAAAAGTAACCGTCGCGTCTTCCGCTTGCATGTTGCCGTAGTTATGCACGATCAAACTCGCGTCGAACGTTTCGCCCTGCGCCACATTCCATGCACCGCCCGCCGCTGCGTCGACGCGGGTGATGTCAAGGCCGACAGCCGGCGAAGCTCCGATTTTCGAGAACATCTCCATCTCGCCGACGCCTACATAAGAAGCGTTGTTCGATGCGGAGATGTTGATGCGGTACTTGTCGTACGCCACATTGTTCTCGAAGGTAAACTCTTGTTTATTTCCGGTCACCCAGTTGGTGACTCCTTGTTTCGAATCGAGGACCACCCAGCTTTGGTTCCAGCCGTCCCAGCCTTCGAACGTCCAGTCTTTCGGCATATACGACTCAAATCCGGTATGCAATTGCCAGAGCAGCGAATATTTGTTGACCGGCATCTGGCGGATGCGCAGGTCATACTCCAGCCAGCCGGACGGAACTTTCGTTCCGGCGTTCCAGTAGAAGCCGGACGTTGTGTCGCCGTCAAATGCGAATTTCGGCTGATAATAGTTGTAGTTCCAATGCGAACTGCTCGCCCGCGCAGAGCCGCCTTGGGTCAAGTCCATCGAGTAGCCGTAACCGCCGTCCGCAATGACCGGCTTTTGGATCAGACCGGCGATCAAAGCGAGGTCGGTGTCGTCGACCAGCTCATCGCCGTTTACATCCGCAAAACTCATCAGATGCGTGTAGGAGCCGTATGTCGAAGCGGCCATCGCCAGGTCGGCCACAGTGATGTACCCGTCCAGGTTCACGTCGCCCACTTTGTAGGTAAGCGCGATATTTTCGCCGCCGAAAATGACGGGGAGCACATTTCCTGCGCTGTCGGTCGCGAAACCGGCCGACGTTTCGATGCGGGCTGTCTTGTTGACCGCCCGGGACTTCATGGCGATTTTAAACATCCGCGTTTCTGCCGTCGTGCTGAAAGTTGCACCGCTGCTGGACAGCTTGACTTTGATCTGACCTGGCGTACTGGTATCGGTAGACAGAATCGTGAAGCCAGGCTCCGGGGTGATCTCGCCGAGGAAGAAGGCCTCTTGGTCATAAGAGACGGTCACTTCCTCTGTCTTCAACCCGGTCGCATTGCGGGAGACCACGTAGGCGTCCACGTCCTCAATGCCATAGAGGCTGGAATCGGAGACGTCGACATCAAACTGCACAGTCGGCGTGGTCGGCAAGGATGCCATCATTTCAATTTCGCCGATGCCAGATAATGTATACGTTGAGTTTGACTTGGTGTATTTTATACGGTACGACTTATAACTTCGCGTGTTCGAGAACGTGAATTCCTTCTTCTCAGAGCCGCTCCAATCTGTCACGTTCGTACGTGAGTCCAGCACCACCCATACGTTTGTCACCGTATCTAGAGCCTCGAAGGTCCAATCTCTTGGCATGTAGTGTTGCCAGCCGGTTAAAGCAGACCAGCGCATCGTATATTTGGTAATCGTTTGAGGTTGCGCAAACTCATAACCAATATGACCAGTCGGCGCATTTGCATTCCAATAATTTGTGTCGATGACGTTATCGAATGCGTTACGGGCCAGATAACAAGTCTTGCATACTAACGTATTGGTAAATTCATCGCTAAAAAGTATCGTTCCGTTCGGAGATCCTTGCGGCCCCGTCAAATCCTCTGTGTACGAACCTGCCGCCATCGTGAAATTTGCCGGAATCAATACGCCTGCCATCACTGCAGCACTTGCAAAAAGCTTGATCGCTTTCATGTCAGTACCTCCTGATCGATCATTTTTAAAACATAAAATCACAGTGCACTAAACAATAAAACCTAACCACACCTTAATGATAGGTCACACCGAGACTTGAATCAAGAATAAATTCACATTTTATGCCAATTACATAAAAACAGGCACCCGCCCTTGGGTGCCTGTTCCACTTTCGTCCACCTATCCAACTCTGCCGGTCAATTCGATCTTCGTTTCCGCCCGCTCGCCCGTGCCGATGATCCAGCCTTTTAGCGTGACGGGGCCGCGGGGGACCGTGCGGCCGCGGAGGTCGGTCTGCTTCCAGTCCGCCTTGAACACCCGCGAGTCGCCCGGCTGGATCACGAGCGTGGTCAGCACTTGGGCGAACAGGCGGTCATGGCTCCACTGCCAGAGCGTCTGTCCGTCCCGTTCTGCCGTCACGTCAAAGCGCTGCGCCGTGTAAAAACGGTACTCGCGCGCCTCTTTGCCGTCGTTTTGCAAGAGCAGGGTGATCAGCACCGTTTCCTCGGGACGATAGGCCGTTTTATCTGTGCGGATGATGAGCATCAAAAGTTCCTCCGTTTCCAAGAGTCCTTTTTAAATCAATACTCATCACCCTGCATCTTTAGCACGTACATGTGTCAGACATGCGCTTCTTCCGGGTTCCAGTCCCGCACATCGTTGTCTTCCAAGATCCCGATCGTCGCGTCGGCGATGTCCGGATCGGCGGTCAGCTTGTATTGGATGCGCAGCTTCACATCGTCCGCGTCGGCCAGCGACATCCCTTTGCGCAGCTCGACATACGCTTCCACGTGGTAGTAGCGCCCTTCCTGCAAAATGCGCATCTTGTTGATGTCGACCGCTTCCGGGTCGCTCAGGATGATCGCGGCGACTTTGTCCTCGACCACCTTCGGCGCGGCGACGCCGATCAAGCCGACCATGTTGTCGTAGCCGACGCGAAACGCCACCAGCAGCAGCAGGCAGGCGATGGCGATCGCCGCATAGCCTTCCAGCGCGTAAAAGCCGGTCAGCGGCGCCAGCACCACCGCCACCATGGCCAAAAATGCGCCCAAGGTCGCCACGCAGTCCTCATAAAAGACCAGCCGGGTCGGCGGCGCGGCCAGGCGCAGATGTTTCACCGCTTTCATCGGCAGAAGGCCCGGCTCCTGCTCCATCCGCGCTTCATAGACGATCTCTTTCATCGCTTTGATTAAGATGAAGCCGTCGACGATGATCGAGACGACCAGCAGCGATGCGTTCAGCCAGATCTCGCCCGACACTTTCGGGTGATGGATGATCTCCCAGCCTTTTTCGATCGTCTCCACCGCCATGATCGTCACCACGATCACCGCGACCATCACAAATACGTTGATCACCCGGCCGAAACCGGTCGGAAAGCGCTTGGTCGGCTTTTTCTCCGCCAGCACGCTGCCGCCGTAGACGAAGCCTTGGTTGACCGCGTCGGCCACCGAGTGCATCGCCGACGCGTACATCGCGCTGCTTCCGCTGTAAGCGGCCGCCGAGCCTTTGAGCAGCGCCAGCAGCGTATTGCCCGTGGCGGCGATCAGCGAAGAGGTGTTGCCCCGCTTCAAGAGTTCTAACATTCGCGTTCGCTCCCTCTCTGTTGCTTGTCCTTATCATAACTAAAAAGAGAGCCGGCTAATCGGCTCTCTTCTTCGGCTTACTCATGTGTGATTTTAAACTTCCCCCGCTCTACCGCACGGTAGACAATCCGTGTGATCAGACAGCCGATCATCCAGAGGATGCCTGCCGTCAAGCCGCCCATCGTTGAGGACAGCGAGTAATTGCCGATCAGTACCGGCGACAACGGGGCGATGATGATCAGCGAGAATGCGACCAAAAGCCCGAGGATGCGTGCCCACCACGATTTCTGCGTTTGCCAGACGATGTAGGCGAGCGACGTGTACAGGACGATCGCCGCCATCACCTGACCGCTTGGCAGGTTCGGCAGCACCGGCAGCGTATCGGTCACTTCCAGCAGCATGTCGACGGTGGTCTCCACCGAAGTCGGGAAGAAGTAGCGGAACGATACCTGGATCAGCAGCATGCCGATCACAAGCCCGGAGAACAGGCGCATCTTCGTCGATTTGCGCAGATGAAACAAGAGGACGAACGAGACGAACAGGTAGCCGAGAATCACGACCGGCACGGAGAACGCCCAGTCGACCACTTTGGCCGGGAACCCCCAGGTCGGATGGAGCGTCTGCTGCACCCACTGGAGTGTGATGTCGTCAAACTTCTGCAGGAAATCGGACACCACATCGCCGGCAAACGTGGCGACGATCAGCGAAGCGAGAATCCCGAGGGCCAGGAACGTCGCGCCGCGGCGCGACCCGCGCTTGAGCGGGGTCAGAAAGTCTTTGCGAAAAAAGGTGACCAGCCCGGCCAGGCGTTCGCGCAGCCAAGTGCCTTTTTTCGACTTGAGGTAGTACCACAGCACGGCCAGTCCGACGAGGACGAGCAGGCCGATCAAAAACTGCATCTCCAAGCCTTCCGGAATCTTGATCACGCCGATCTGGCGCACGAGCAGCACCAGCCCGAAAAAGCGCACGCCGCGCCCGATCAAGGCGCCGATCATCAGCGGAATCCGCTTCATCTGGAACACGCCGGCGGCGATCGTAAACAGCTTGAACGGCAGCGGGATCAGACCGGCGACGACGATCGCCCAGATGCCCCAGTGCTGGAACATGCGTTGGACTTTCTCCAAGCGCTGCTCCGACATGAACTTCCGCAAGATCGGATAGCCTGCCTTAGAGCCGATAAAATGTCCGAACATAGAACCAAACACAGACCCTGCCACCGCGATCGCGCCATACAGAAAGCCCAGATCGGGAGACGCGCCGGTCAGCGGGATCAAAATCAAGTCAGGTGCGACGGGGAGAAACGAAGCTTCAGCGAGTGAGACGATCAACAAACCGATCCAACCGTAGTTCATCAACATATCCATGATCCAGTGGAACATAGTCATTCCCCCTCCTTCACACAGCCGTATAAAATTATCGAAATTTTGCAACTTCGATGAGATTCGACACGTTTCTTTCTTATTGTATCACCTTTTAAGGGGCCAATACATAGCGATTCTTACCTTTTTTTTGTGTTACAATACCCTTGGGAATTAGCCTTCCCAAAAAGGACTGGAAGGATGAACCGCCATGAGCCGAAAAATTAATAAAGTCGATGTGTGCATCGGCAACCTCGACAAGGGAACCGACTGGGTCATCGAGCAGTTGAAGGCCGAACACCCCGATCTCGAAGGTCAGCGCTGGGGCTGCCTCGGCAACTGCGGCGACTGCTACAAGCGCCCGTTTGTCCTCGCCGACGACCGCTGGCTGTATGAAGCCAAGACCAAAGAAGAACTCCTCGACAAAATCCGTCCTGATATGAATATAGAAGACTCTACCAAATAGTATGACAAAAAACCGCCTGTCGTGAGGGACAGGCGGTTTTTTGTGCGTTTGACGCGTGGGCTAGATCGCGATGTCGGCGATCTCCGTCTCGACGATGCGGGCGGACGACTTGCCGATCAGCCGGCCTTGGGCGAATCCGAAGACGCCTTTTTGCAGGATCAGGTCCATCACGGCGCTGACGTTCGCCGAGGTGATACCCGGCTTCGGTTCCGGGATCGCGATTTTGACTTTCTTGTTCATGTCGGTCAGGAAATACAGTTCGAGTTCGCGTTTCATGAGGGTCACCTCCGGAAGTTTTGAGCAGCTGAGCATCTGTTCGGCCGGCTAGATGCGGACGAGGTCTTCGCGGTCGACGCGCTGGATGAAATGCAGGCGCCAGGCCGACAGCGAGGCCAGCGCTTCGCCGATCTGGTACAGGTCGTCCGGTGTAACGGTCGGCAGCACGCGCGGGTAGGACTTGTCTTTGTACACCCCGTTGCCCGCTTCATCTGTGCCCGCCTGCAGGCGGAGCACCATGCTGGAGAAACCTTGGTTGATGTCGATCATGACTGTTGCCCTCCTCTTGGGTGGTGTTGGTTGGTACACCCTTTCTATGCAACGAAGCAGCAACTTCGGGGACAAGCGTATACGAAAAAGCTCCAGCCAGTTGAAGTCTGGCTGGAGCTTGCATCGAGATGAGCGATTAGCAGCCTGCTGCAGCGCCACCGTAGTAGCCCGGAACGAGCAGGAAGAACAGGACGAAGATGATCAGGAACACTACCGCCCAACGAGTGTATGAGCCGAATGCACCGTACATGGAACAGACCCCCCTTCAGAGCTGGGTTTCAACGTTCCCCCAAGGTGTTCCCTTGAGTTAGTACAGTAGATGCTGTTGTCCCGTTTTTTGTACAGGGCATCTGCCTCACATCCGGCCAAAAAGGGCGTTTGCCCAGATCAGCGCGACAGGTACGTCAGCACCCCGGCCGTCAGCAGCTGTACCCCGAGCGGCAACACGCGCTCGTCGATGTCAAACGCCGGATGGTGCACGTTGTAATCGGCGACCAATGGCTCGGGATGCTTGCAGCCGAGGAAGGTGAAGCACCCGGGCACCTTTTGCAGAAAATAGGCAAAATCTTCACCTGACATCTGCGGCGGCACATCGAGCACGCGACCTTCGCCCAACAGCTCGACGCCCACTTCGCGCATCAGGCTGGCCGCTTCCACATGGTTGATCAGCACCGGATACTTGAACTGGTAATCCAGCTCATACTCAGCGCCAAAACCGGCGGTGATGCCGCCGATGATGCTGTCGATGCGCTTGGGCAGCTCTTCGCGCAGCAAGGGGTCGAACGTGCGCACCGTGCCGGTCAGCTCCACGCTGTCGGCGATGACGTTGCTTTTCGTGCCCCCTTGGATCGTGCCGATCGACAGCACCGCCGTCTGCGCCGGATCGACCGCGCGGGAGACGATCTGCTGCAGGGCGATGACGACTTGCGCCGCGATCGGGATCGCGTCGAGCGCCATGTGCGGGTAAGCGGCATGGCCGCCAATGCCACGGATCGTCACGCGGAACTCATCGGCCGACGCCATCACCGGCCCCGGCGAGACGCCGACGATGCCGACCGGCGCGACCGGTGCCATGTGGATGCCAAACGCCATGTCCACACCGTCCAGCACCCCCGCTTCGATCATCGGCGCCGCGCCTCCCGGACCTTCCTCGGCCGGCTGGAAGATGAACAAGACGTCGCCTGCGAGCTGCTCGCGCAGCTCCGACAGCATCGTCGCCGCCCCCAGCACGATCGTCGTGTGCGCATCATGCCCGCAGGCGTG
The DNA here is from genome assembly GCF_004340785.1 of Tumebacillus sp. BK434. NCBI lineage: Bacteria > Bacillati > Bacillota > Bacilli > Caryophanales > Alicyclobacillaceae > Tumebacillus > Tumebacillus sp. BK434. Next base: position 664,578 of record NZ_SLXS01000003.1, read on the forward strand.
CATCTTCCCCGGCACCTGGCTTGCGTAGTCGCAAGTCTTGAGATCTTGAATCGGCAGCGCATCCAGATCGGCGCGCAGCGCTACCGTCTTGCCCGGACGCCCGCCGCGCAGCCGCCCGACCACGCCGGTCCGGGCGATCCCGGTCTGGACTTCCAGCCCCAGCTCCGTCAGCCAATCGGCGACGATCCGGCTCGTCCGCACCTCTTCATACCCCAGCTCGGGATGCCTGTGCAGATCCCGTCTCGTCTCCACCAATTTCGGGTACAGCTCCTGCGCTTTCTGTGCGATCCACTCTTTCACCTTCGCCCGACCTCCGTTCACTCTTTTACTTTTTCATAATTCTATTATATGTGATTGCAAGAAAAAAGACCTCCCTCAGGAGGTCTCATTTCGGTATCTTTACTTGCAGGCCGCCACAAACGCTTCGAACAGGCGAAGCACCGTCGCGTCTTTGCGCCACATGTTCTCCGGGTGCCATTGCACGCCGAGCAGGAACGGGCCGTGCGGACGCTCGATTGCTTCGATCACCCCGTCGTCGGCGACACCCGACACGATCAGCCCCGGCGCTGCGTCACGCACCGCCTGATGGTGGTAGGTGTTGGTGCGGATGCGGGTCGCGCCAAAGATCTCATGAAGCTTGGTGCCTTCCTTCACGTTGACGTGATGCGCGCCGAACCAACGCGGCGCCTTCTGGCTGTGCTGGAACAGCGCGCCTTCCTTTTGCGACGGGAGATCCTGGTAGATCGTGCCGCCGAGCAGGATGTTGATCACCTGCACACCGCGGCAGATGCCGAGCACCGGCTTGCCCTGCTTTTGCATCTCGTCAAACAGGATCGCTTCCAGCCAGTCGCGCTCCGGGCACATTTCCCCGTTGCCCGGCACCGGCTGTTCCCCGAACAGAGTCGGGTCCATGTCGACCCCGCCGCCGAGCAGCAGGCCGTCTACCTTCTGCGCCAGAGCGCGGACTTGCTCTTCCTTCTCCAAAAACGGAACGGCGAGCGGAACCGCACCGGCTTCAGCCAGGGCATTGGTGTAGCCTTCCCCGACGAAAACACCCGCCACTTCCCGCGAATAAGGGTGCAAATACCCGGTCACCCCGATCAATGGTTGCATGGTTGTTGCTCCTCTCCCTGTTCGACCAGCCTTGTTGGTTGGGATTCGACTCCCGCTTACTCCGCCCAGGAGTCGAGGTATCGCTCCTGCTCTTCGGACAGCTTGTCGATGCCCACGCCCCACGTTTGCAGGCGCAGGTTGGCGACGTATTTGTCCATCTCTTCCGGCACGGAGTAGACGTGCGGGTCGAGGTTCTTGCCTTCTTCGACGATCCAGCGCAGGCCCATCGCCTGCAGCGCAAACGTCATATCCATCACTTCAGCCGGGTGGCCGTCGCCGGCTGCCAGGTTGACGAGGCGGCCTTCTGCCAGCAGGAACACGCGGCGGCCGTCCTTAAAGGTGAACTCTTCGATGTTCTTGCGCACTTCACGCACGCCCGTCGACAGCGCGTGCAGATCCGGTTTGGAGATCTCCACGTCGAAGTGACCGGCGTTGCAGAGGATCGCGCCGTCTTTCATCACTTCGAAAGCGTCTTTCGTAATGCAGTCTTTGTTGCCGGTCACGGTGACGAAGAAGTCGCCGTGCTTCGCCGCTTCGACGATCGGCATCACTTCGTGGCCGTCCATGATCGCTTCCACCGCTTTGATCGGGTCGATCTCGGTGACGATGACGCGGGCGCCGAGGCCTTTCGCGCGCATCGCCACGCCTTTGCCGCACCAGCCGTAGCCGACGACGACTGCCGTTTTGCCTGCCACGACAAGGTTGGTCGTGCGCATGATGCCGTCCCAGACAGACTGGCCGGTGCCGTAGCGGTTGTCGAACAGGTATTTGCAGAACGCATCGTTGACGGCGACCATCGGGAACTGCAGCGCGCCTTCTTTATCGAGCGCTTTCAGGCGCAGGATGCCGGTCGTGGTCTCTTCGCAGCCGCCGATGATGTTTTTCATCAGATCAGCGCGGTTCGGATCGCTGTGCAGGGTGGAGACGAGGTCACCGCCGTCGTCGATGATCGCGTCCGGACCGAAGTCGAGCGCTTTGTTGATGTGATCCATGTACTCTTCATGCGAGCAGCCGTGGATCGCATAGCAGGTGATGCCGCGCTCGACGAGCGCCGCCACCACATCGTCCTGGGTGGAGAGCACGTTCGATGCGCACATCGCCACATCGGCGCCGCCCGCTTTTACCAGCAGGCCGAGGTAAGCGGTCTTCGCTTCCAAGTGCAGGCAGATGACGATCTTTTTGCCTTTGAACGGCAGATCTTTTTCGAACTGTTCCTTCAAAGTATTCAAAAGCGGCATGTGCTGCGCTACCCAGTCGATTTTCAAATGACCGGACGGAGCGAGGTTGATGTCTTTGATGATCGAGTTCTGAAGCGCTGTGGACATGGAAAAATCACCTCTATGTAAATGATTTGTTTTCACAATACACCAATCTTATTGTACTACAAAAAGCCGATTTCTCCCAAACGGGAAAAATCGACCCTGCACTCACCCGGCGCTGACCGTGCGGTTGCGCCCTCGTTGTTTCGCCTGATACAGACGTTCATCCGCTTTCGTCTTCATCCTGTCACCGCGCGACTCCTCGTGCGTCGCCACCCCGATCGAGACGGTGACCCGCACGTGATACCCTTGCGAAGTGACGATCTCCTCCTCTTCGATCGCGATACGCACGCGCTCGGCGATCTCGCTCGCCGCCTGCTTGCCGAGATGCGGGAAGACGATCATAAATTCTTCGCCGCCATAGCGGCCGACCCGGTCGTACGAGCGCACGTTGTTTTGAATCAGTTGGGCGACCTGCTGCAAGACCTCATCGCCCGCTTCGTGCCCGTAGCTGTCGTTGACCTGCTTGAAATGGTCGATGTCGATCAGCGCCACCGACAGCTCGCCGTCGGAGCGCGCCGCGATCGTCAGCTGCTCTTCCATCGTGCGGTCGAGCATGCGCCGGTTCTGCAGGCCGGTCAGGAAATCGGTCTCCGCCGTCTCCCGCAGCTCGGTGTGCACGCGCATCTCGCGGAAGATCACGCGATAGGTGAAGACCATCGCGATCATGGTCACGATGTGCACGATGAACACGGTCGCCGCAAACTGCTGCATGAAGTCGATCATCGGCATCGCGCCGACGAGACCGGCCATGATGATGTTGATCACGCTGCCGACGATGGTGATCGTCCAAGCCCGCGTGCGGAACGGCTGGTCCTTCAGCCACAGCGAGTTGAGGAAGCCGATCACCACCGCGATCGCGAGCAAGTTCAACAGCGAGGCAAACGCGCCGGCGTTGACGGAGATGCCGAAGCGGAGCGCCACGATCAGCGCGGCCGTCGCAAACGGTGCCCACGGCAGGTAGCGCTTGCTCCAGATGAACATCAGCAACAGCGGCACGATCCGCGTGTCGACGATCGCGCCGTTTTCCAATTTATAAGCAAAGAGCATCGATAACAGTCCGGCTAAGCCATGAACGATGATCCCATACACCGTGCGATACCGCTCTGATTTACCTTCGACATACATGATATAGATGTAATGCTGCAAAAAGACGAAAGCAATCATCACGGAAGCATTGGTGACCATAGCTCCAAGAAAAGTACCCGTCAACAAACAAAGTGCCTCCTCACTTCTACAATCCCAATTCCCCTCTTGCAACTCCCCCGCCGCATTTCTTCAACAGCCGTTGCCGACGGTAGCTGAGCTCGTGCAGCTCGTGATCAAGCCGCACGGAACGCAGCGCGGCACGCCTGCTTTGCACGACTTCGAGCGTCTCATTCGTAAGTTGAAGCGCCCGCGCATAATCCCGCGCCTTGTGCTCGTAGTATTTCGCCAGCTCGATGCGCGGCGCGGTCTGCCACATGCCGCTGCCATCCAACAGGTCGTGCCACAGCAAAACGGCCTTGTCATACTGCCCCCGCCTTTTGTAAAACAGCGACAGTTTCCAAAGCGCTTCCGAAGCGTAATCCTGCTCTTCCATCCGGGACACCTTGACCAGACAGGCGACGCTGGAGTCGCTTTTTTCCCATTCGTCATACCAGCGGGAGAGGCCAAACAGCTCCTCCGGATGCGATGCCATCTGCAAAGGCTGTTCCACTAAAAGTCCAATATGCGCAGATAGAGTTGCCAGCGTCAAGATATCATGTACATTGTGCGTAAAGATCCCGGTCAGCGGCCGGGCATCCCCGTCCGTCTGATAGGCAAAATACAATTCCGGCGCCATCTTGCCCGGCGTGTCATCTTCGCGGGCAAACCCGAGCACTTCCTGTTCCAGCGTGATCAGTTTGCAGTTCTTGAGCACCTTTTTCCACAACCGCCGCGCCGGCGGGAGCAGGTCGAGGTGCAGCACCGGTGCCAGCTGCAGCCGGGCCAAGGTAAAGCGGGTCTCCAGCAGCTTCCAGTCGAACCCCTTGCCGTTAAACGACACCATCACTTCGAAGCGCTGCAGCAGTTCGGACAGGGCGTGGAGCACCGCCCGCTCTTCCGCATAATTGCGCAAGAAATACTGACGCACGATCAATTCATCGTCTTCGTAAAAGCCGATCCCGAACAAAAAGATAAAGTTTCCGGCCCCCGAACCGAGCCCGGTCGTCTCCGTGTCAAAAAAGCAGACTTTCCCCCAGTCGGCGGGACCGTCTTTGATCTTGCAGACTCCATATAGCACCGAAAGCGGAAGGTGGCGGGTACGGGCGAGCGGATAATGGCCGTGCAGCGACAGGACATCAAAGCGCACATCGCGGTAGTAGCACATTCCATACGGCGTCGCTTGTTCCACGCCCGGCAGCGCCCGTTCCACCGCCGTCTCCGGCAGTTCATCGGTCAGCGCCTCCGCTTCCTGCACCATCTGTTCCAGCTTGACTTCCGCATCCCCAAGCGCCAGATCCTTCTTGTAGCTCTTCAGCCGGTCTCGCAAACTCCGCATCCCAACCCTCCTTCCGATTCTAAACGCAATTTGACAAACTACAATTCGACACAAATATCAAACGTCCTTTTATTAAATAATTTCCACAATTCCCAGAGATAAATAGTTAATTCCATATTGCGGGTACGTGCCCGGCGTGATGTAGGCGTCTGCGGGCAGTTGGTGCAGTTGCGCGGTAAATTCGCTGCGCAGCCGCTGCATGTCGATGCCTTGGTAGACGTCCGGCAGCCGTTCCAAGACGGGGAAGCAGAAGCCGTACAGTTTGCGAAAGCCGTTCATGTAGCCTTGGTTCAGCTTGAACTGGGCGGTGGCGACCTGCACCAGCGCTTTGTAATACGACTTCAGCGGCTCTTCCGATTCGGCTTTCCACGCTTCCTCGAAGACCTCGTGGCACTCGTAAAAATCGCGTTCTTCATTAAAGAGCCGCACAAACTCGCGGGTGATCTCGTTCATGAGTTGCCCTCCCTTTGACCATACTGAGATGGTAACGATTCCTAAGTAAAGGTGGATTCCAGATGCCCATCACCGTTGTCCATGAATTCCTGCGCGAAAACGAAAACGGCATGGTCCTGACCCTGTACCTCTCCCGCGCCGACCAAGACGTCGAGTTCGCCGCCGAGCTCGGCCGCATGGAAAACCCGGTCGACGACCGCTACCTCTATTCGTATATCAAACGCAACCACCCCAACACCCCGATCAACCACGTCCAGATCGTCAACTGGGATGCCCAAGTGACCACACTTTCGTATATGAGCATCATGGCCGGTGTACGGCCGTAACCCCACAAAACCTGATTATACCAAAAACAAAGACGACCCGCTTCACACGAGCCGCCCTTTTTTCCATAGAATTCTAGATCTTAAACGAACTTTTCAGAGAGACGATCAAATTGAACACTTTATGATCGGCCGTGCTGTGCTTCGGATCGACATTGAAATAGCCATGACGGAAGAATTGGAACTTGTCCTGCGGCTGTGCATCTTTCAGGCCGCTCTCGACATAACCGTTCACCACTTCCAGCGAGTTCGGGTTGATGCGCTCCAGCAAATCGGTGTCGCCGTCTTTCTCGTCGGTCAGCAGCGAATCGTAGAGGCGGAACTCCGCCGGAACTGCGCTTTGTGCATCGACCCAGTGGATCGTGCCTTTGACTTTGCGGCCGGTGAAGCCGCTGCCGCTTTTCGTCTCCGGGTCGTAGGTGCAGTGCAGTTCGACCACGTTGCCGTTGTCATCTTTGATCACGTCGTTGCACTTGATGAAGTAGGCGTTCTTCAAGCGGACTTCATTGCCCGGGTACAGGCGGTGATACTTCGCCGGCGGCACTTCCATAAAGTCGTCCTGCTCGATGTAGATCTCGCGCGAGAACGGAATCTGCTTCGTGCCCATCTCCGGCACTTCCGCGTTCACTTCCGCTTCCAGCATTTCCACGCTGTCTTCCGGGTAGTTGGTGATCACCACTTTCAGCGGGCGGATCACGCCCATCGTGCGCGGTGCCTTCAGCTTGAGGTCTTCGCGGATGTAGTGTTCAAGCATTTTGTAATCGACTTCGCCGCTGCCAACCCCAACGCCCAGATCGCGGACAAAGGTGCGGATCGCTTCCGGCGTGAACCCGCGGCGGCGCACCCCGGAGATCGTCGGCATGCGCGGGTCATCCCAGCCGTCGACCACGCCTTCATCGACCAGGCGCTTCAAGAAGCGTTTGCTCATGATCGTCTGAGACAGGTTCAGGCGGCCGAATTCGTACTGGCGCGAGATGTGCGGCATCTCACATTCGCGGATCACCCAGTCGTACAGCGGGCGCTGGTCCCGGAACTCCAGCGAGCAGAGCGAGTGCGACACGCCTTCGATCGAATCTTCCAGCGGATGGGCGAAGGCGTACATCGGGTAGATGCACCATTTGTCGCCCGTGTTGTGGTGCGTGACGTGCGAGATGCGGTAGATGACCGGGTCGCGCAGGTTGATGTTCGGCGACGCCATGTCGATCTTCGCGCGCAGAACGCGGGAGCCGTCCGGGAATTCGCCTTGGCGCATGCGGTCGAACAGATCGAGGTTCTCTTCGACGGAGCGGTCGCGGAACGGCGAGTTTTGGCCCGGCTCGGTCAGCGTGCCGCGCGTTTGGCGGATCTCGTCGGCCGATTGGTCGTCGACGTAGGCGAGACCTTTTTTGATGAGCAGCACGGCGCGGTTGTACATTTCGTCAAAGTAATCGGACGCGAAAAACAGCCCGTCCCATTGGAAGCCGAGCCAGGCCACGTCTTCCTTGATCGCGTTGACGTACTCGACATCTTCCTTCAGCGGATTCGTGTCGTCAAAGCGCAGGTTGGTCTTGCCTTTGTAGTCCTTGGCGATCTCAAAATTGATGCAGATCGCCTTGGCATGTCCGATATGCAGATAGCCGTTCGGTTCCGGCGGAAAGCGGGTGACGATCGTCTCGACATTGCCCGTCTCCAAGTCTTCCGCGATAATCTCCCTGATAAAGTCGGAAGAGTTCGATGTAGTTTCCATGGTATCACCTTTCCGTATGCACTGAAGTCACCAATAGTTTGCTTCTATCATACAAAAAAAGCGGGGTCAAGGGAAAGTTGTATTTTTTAAACGCTCTATTCAGACAATTCCCTGATGAAATCGGCCCTTGCCAGTGGCTGTTCCGTCTGCAGATAATGGTCTTCAGCCGCCCAGTAGCGTCTTTTGTAGAGATCGATGCGCGCCGGATCGTGCAGGTCCTGCCCGCCGCGCTTCGTGACGCGTGCAAAGCGGACCTCGCGCGGGCAGTCGATGTACACCATGTAGTCGAAGAAGCCCCGCCATTCCTTCCGCTGCAGGTAGACCCCTTCGACGATCAAAATGCCATCCTGCGGCACGGTGAATGTCTGTGGATGCACCGCGTCCCCGGCGGAGTCATACACGTCCAGCTCCAGCTGCCGATCTCCGCGCACCCACGCCCGGAACACGTTTTCCGCGATGCTTTCGGCGTCCCATTGCAAGGTGTAGTGCTCGTACCATTCCGGCTGTCCCGTGTGATAGCGTCGCTCGCGCACCGTGATCAAGTCATCCACATGCAGCACCGCCGTCTCGATGCCGCGCCGTTCCAACTCCGCCGCCAGCCCCTGCACCAGCGTCGTTTTCCCCGCCCCGCTCAAGCCGTCAATGCCCAGCAGGAGGCGCAGGTCGGGGTGTTTTTTGCTGAGGATTTCGTCTATGAAAGTCATTCTTCCCACCGCCTGATTGATAAAATAGTAACTTCCGCCTAAAGAACACCTGTTCCGAATTTGTTTCCGCTGTGATAGAATACAACCAACACAATTGAATATGGCTCCTCAAGGGTGATCGGCTCATCCCCTCAGAAAGGGGGTGAGAGAATGTCGGCACATGAAGTGATTTCGCTCATGCTCCAGTTTGGGTTGTTCCTCGTAGCAGCGCTTTCGCTGGTCGTGACCATCATGAAACACATGTCTGACAGTCAAAATAAAAAGAAATAGATCGCCTCTTGAGTGTTCGGAGCTCTGGCGATCTATTTCGCGTTCCAACTATGAGCCGACACCCTTCGAGGGTATCAGTTGTGTCAATCGACCGTAGGTGTTACAGCACCTATGGTCTTTTCTTATCTTACGCTTGCAGGGTTATTTTAACACAAAGCCATTTTCTTCTTCAACTCTCTCCGCTACATACCTCAGCACTTCTCCTAGATAGCTCTCCAACGCCTGTGACGTATCCACCACCAGGCACTTCACATCTGCCGGTTTCTTGCTTCCTGCAAACGCTTTGCGAAACGCTGCTTCCGACGGGACGCGGTCGTTCTGGCTGATCATGCGCTCCCGGGTCTGCAGGCGGTGGTCCACTTCCCGGATGTCATCGAGGACGCACTCGACATATCGATAGGTAGCGCGGTGCTTCTGTGCGAGCGCCGTGCCCCGTTCGACCATCACGTCATACAAACACGGGCTGTCGAGGATCACGCTCTGCCCCTGGGCGAGGTGAAAATCGATCAGCGCCCACTCGATCTCATAGGACATCTTCCCGGCCAGCCCCGCGTCGAGGTCGGCCGGTCCGGACTGGAGCAGAGCCGATTTGACGAGATCGTGGTCGATCACCACCGCCCCGGCCGCTTGGCCGACCGCCCGGGCCAGCGTTGATTTGCCGGAGCCGGGGACGCCCGACATCTGCAGAAAAAACATGCGCTCAACTCCCTTGTGATGAATCCTTTTATTGTATCAGAAATAAAATAGCAGAGAGCCTCTATAGATCCGTCCGACTAAAAAATGACAACTTTTTCGAATTCCTACTAAAAAGGGGGTTTCTGAATGAGCATACCGGACCTGACTCCAGGAGCTTGGCAGACACTCTCCATTCTCTTGATCGTACTCCTGCTGCTCGTCACCAACAAAGTCCGCATCGACGTGATCGGGATCTTCATCCTCCTCGCGCTCGGCCTCGGCGGACTCGTACAGGAAAAAGACCTCTGGGCCGGCTTCGGCAGCGAAGCGGTGATCGTGATCGCCGCCATGCTGGCGATCGGCGAAGCGCTGGTGCGCACCGGCATCGCCGACCGTTTGGCGGTCTGGATGACGCGCATCGGCGGGCGCAGCGAACGGCGTCTGATGCCGGTGATGATGATCCTCGTCGGCCTGCTCTCGGCCTTCATCTCCGACCTCGCCATCGTCGCCGTCTTCCTGCCGGTCGTGCTCGGCTTCGAACAGCGCTACAAGATCCCGGCCTCGCGCATGCTGCTGCCGCTGGCGCTGTCCTCGACGCTGGGCCTGTTCACCATCGTCGGCTCCTCCTCGATCATCGTCGCCAACCACGCCTTGGTCGAAGCGGGCCAGCCCTCACTGTCCCTGTTTTCGGTCGCGCCGCTCGGGTTCGCCTTGCTGACGCTTGGCACCTTGTATGTCGTGCTCTGCAGACGCTGGGTGCTGCCCACTGTCACCGGGGAAACGGAGCAGTCACGCCCCTCGATCGGCGTCCCTGAATATCTGACCGAACTGCTGGTCACCGAAACGTCCGGCTGGCACGGGCAAAAGCTGAAAGACATCTCGTTCCTCAAAGAAAATGGCCTGAACATCATCCGCATCCTGCGCGAAGACTCGGTCTACCGCGTCCGCGCCGCCACCGTGCTGCACCGCGGCGACATCCTGCTCGTCACCGCCTCCCGCGATGACCTGCTGAAACTGCGCTCCACGCCGGACGTCTCCGTGCAAAAGGAAGTCCAGCGCTCGCTGGAAGAGCAGGACATCCATCTGGCCGGAGAGGTGATCGTCCGCAGCGGGTCCGATTTTGTCGGGCGCACCTTGCAGGAATTGCGCTTCCGGGAAAAATTCGACGTGACAGTCGTCGCCATCTACCGCGACGGGCATGCCATCTCCCGGTCGCTCGCGTCCACCCGGCTGCGCATCGGTGATATGCTGCTCCTGCAAGGGGCGCGGGACAGCATGCACGAGCTGAGCGAAGACACCGGCCTGATCATGATCTCCCAGACCTCGCACAATCCGCAGACGCGGAAAAAAGGGCCCTTCGCGCTGCTCGTCCTCGCGCTGATGCTCCTGCTCTCAGCGACCGAAACCTTGCCGATCTCCATCGCGGCCGTGCTGGCCGTCGGGCTGCTCGTGCTGTTCCAGATCATGAGCATGAACTCGGTGTACCGCTCCATCGAATGGCACATCCTCGTCTTCGTGGCGGCGATGATCCCACTGTCGACGGCGATGAAAGAGACCGGGCTGATCGACTTAATGAGCCAGAGCATCGTCAGCGGCTTCGGCAGCCTCAGCCCGTACGCGCTGCTCGCCGCCACCTTCTGGCTTGGCGCGCTGATCACGCAGGTGCTGTCCAACACCGCGACCGCCCTGCTCCTCGCCCCCGTGGTGATCTCCGCCGCCACGGCGATGGGCATCAGCCCCGTCCCGCTGATCCTCAGCCTGATCACCGGCGTCAACGCCTCCCCGCTCACCTACATCGCGCACAAAGTCTACCTCGTCGTGATGGCGCCGGGTGGCTACCGGTTCCGCGACTATGTGAAATTTGGCGTCCCGATGACCCTGATCACCTTCGCCGTCACCATGCTGCTCGTGCCGCTGGTCTGGCCTTTCTAAATGCATACAAAAAGGCGGCTCGCAACGCTCTGCGAGCCGCCTTTGCTGCTGATTAATGCCCGGCTTCCACCCGATCGACATGTTCAACATGCTTGATGTTCAACGCGATAAACACGACCGAAGCCAGCACAAACGCCCCGCCGACGAGGAATGGCACGTGCGGATTGTACCACTCGGCCAGTTTGCCCGCCAAAAACGGCGCGATCGCCCCGCCGATGAAACGCAAGAAGCTGTACGCCGCCGACGCGGTGGAACGCTCGACCGGCGCGGCGTTCATCACCGCCGTGGTGATCAGGGTGTTGTTGTTGCCGAGCAAAGCCCCGGCAAACACCACACAGGCGATGGTCACCCATTGCAGGTCCGTCCAGATCCCCATCACGACGAGCACGAGGGCAAACAGCGTCAGCATCGCGCCCATCGACTTGACCGTGCCGAAGCGCCGCTGCAGCTTCGGCGCCATGAACACCGAAGTGACGGCCAGCAAGATGCCCCAACCGAGGAACACGAAGCCCAGGCCATGCTCATCCAGCCCGAGCACAAACGGCGCGTAGGCCAGCAGCGTAAAGAAGCCGAAATTGTACAAACAAGCGGTCAGACCAAACACAAAAAGCGAGCGATGCTTCATCGCCCGGAACGGTTCAAGCAGCGAAGTCTTCTTTTGGGACGCCTGGCCCGCCTGTTTAGGCATCATCACCAGCAAAAACACAAACGCGGCCGCCATCAGCACCGCCACGCCCAGAAACGGCCCGCGCCACGACATCGCGCCCAGCCAGCCGCCGAGCAGCGGTCCGACGGAGATGCCAAGCCCAATCGCCGCCTCATATAAAATGATCGCTTGCGCCGTCCCGCTGTTCGACAGCGTCACGATCGCCGTCAGCGCCGTCGCCACAAACAGCGCGTTGCCTAAACCCCAGCCGCCGCGCAGCGCCACCAGCGTCCCGATGTCATTGGAAAAGCCGCCGAGCGCCGAAAACAGGGCGATGGTGATCACCCCTGCCAGCAGCGTGCCTTTGATGCCCCATCGCGACGAGACCACCCCGGTGATCAGCATCGCGACGGCCATCACCGCATTATAACTGGTAAACAATAAGGTCACTTGACTTTGCGAAGCATGCAGCTTGCTCGCAATGGCGGGCAAAATCGGGTCGACCAGCCCAATCCCCATAAACGCGATGATCCCGGCGAAAAACACCGCCCACACCGCTTTTGGCTGTTTCAACAGGCTGTCCTGTGCCATGATGTTACCCTCCTGAAATTTAGTTGTATAATACAAATAGTCTGTTTGCATCATACATCCCTATGCTATAAGATGTCAACAGGAGGTGTGTAGATGAACAAGCAATATCTGGAAATCCTAGAATTGGAACTGGCAAAGCTCGTGCGCAACATCACGTCGCTCGCGACCAACAAGAAAAAATTCGGCAATCTCGACCGATCTGCCTATCTCTTGCTGCACTACATCTCCGACCACGGAGCCGTCGGGGTCAAAACACTCGCCGAAGGCCTCCGCCTCGACATCTCCACCGCCTCCCGCCAAGCGACCGCATTGGAACAAAAAGGCTACGTCACCCGCACCCCTGACCCGCTGGACGGCCGCGCCTTCACTTTCAGCCTGACCGCGTCGGGGGAAGCCGAATACGCCCGCACCAAGCAGGAGCGCATGGAGCGGATCTCCGTTCGTTTGCATGACTGGTCGGATGATGAGCGGGAACAATTCGGTCAGCTCTTGGGCAAGTTCAACGATTCGTTCAAATAAAAACGGCCTCCTCAGGAGGCCGTCAACACTCGCACCGCTTCATGCCGGTACACAAACGCTTTGCCGCCGATCCAGAGCATTTCCAGACCGGATGTATGAAAGAGATCCCGAAGCGCGCGGTAGCTCATCCCGAATTCCTTCGCCAGATCCACAATGCGAGTCACCCCGTCGCTTGCCACACCTTTGAGTCTTGCGTAGAACGATTTCAACACTTCTTCATGAGCCATCTTCGATCCCTCCAGACCAATTTTTGCTGTTGGTATAGAGTATGCCCGGCTCTACTATTTTTATTCCTCCATTTTGCTAGATACATAAGAGAAAAAATTCTGAACACGTGTACAAGTGCCATCTCCCCGTCTTTTTGAATATAGATAAGGCAGGGGGAGGGGTTGTTTTGCCGCAATCATCGGGGAGTTATCTGGTGTATCTGCTGCTCTACACCGTGTTCTGGAATGCGCTGGCCGCCATCGCCTATCGGTTTTTGGTGATCGACGGAGCGCTGGCGGTGCAGGAGGCGCTGTTTTTCTTCATGGCCGGGCTGCTGCTGATCGTCAGCGGCGCGATCCGGTCGTTGTCGCCGCTGATCAAGAGCCGTAACGGCCGCTGCCCGATCGTCGGCTCCTTCTATCTGAGCGGCCTGTTGCTGATCGTGTACGCCAATCTCGCGTAACAAAAAAACTCTCCCCATCACGCCCCGTGACAGGAAGAGTTTTTTTATTTGACCGCCTGCAGGAAACGGCGCGTCGTCGCTTTGCCTTTGTCGCCGACGATCTCAACTGGCCCGACGCAGGACGGGCAGCCGTGCTCGCAGGAGCAGCCTTCCAGCATGTCGAGCGCCGTGGTGATCACGTCGCGGCGCACTTGATAAAACTTGTCGGACAGCCCGATGCCGCCCGGATAGGAGTCATACAAGAACACGGTCGGCGCTTTCGTGTGCATCGCCCGCACCTGCGGCTGCACATGCAGGTCGCCCGGCGCACACATCAGGTAGAGCGGCGCCACCCCTTTTAACAGGTTGGCCGTGCCGACGAGACCGCCTTCGATCTCTTCCTTCGACAGGTCTCGGGTCAGCGGTTCATCAAAGGCCAGCCAATAGGACATCGTGTGCAGCTCCGCCTCCGGGAGGTGGATCTTGCCCCAGCCGAGGTTCTCATGCGTGTCGAACTTGATCTTCTTGTAGATCGTCGGCATCGCATTGACCATCACTTCGCCGTAGCCGTGACGCACCGACTCCTCCGGCTGCTCGCGAAACTCGTCGAGCACCCGCAGGTTCACCGCCAGCTCCGCGTCGGTGTAATAGTCGGAGTCGACCTTGCGCACAAACGCCTTGCCGTATTCCAAGTCCAATTTTTCCACTTGGAACTGCACGCCTTCATGAATGTAGATCGCCTTTTCATGCAGCGTGGTCAAGGCGGAGAACCGATCGGTCTCGCCGATGACGCGGTTCTGCTCGGTCATGTCGATGATCAGCACGTTTTCCTGCGCCGCCGAGCGCAAGGAGATGTCATGGCTTGGCATCGCGTCGTTCATCCAGTAGTAGCGCTCGTCCTGCGCTTTGTTCAGCACGCGCTCTTCGACCAGGTAATCGAGAATCTCCGGCGTCGTCGCCACGCCAAACTGCTCGTCCGGCTCAAACGGCAGCTCAAACGCCGCGCATTTCAAATGGTCGACGAGGATGATCAGATTCTCCGGATGCACCCAGGCATGTTCCGGCGACCCTTCGAAAAAGTATTCCGGGTGCTGGACGATATACTGGTCGAGCGGCGCGGAGGAGGCGACCATCACCGTCACCGACTTGCCGTGGCGGCGCCCCGCCCGGCCGGCCTGCTGCCAGACCGAAGCGATCGTGCCCGGGTAGCCGGTGATGACGCACGCTTCCAAGGAGCCGATGTCGATGCCAAGCTCCAGCGCATTGGTCGACACCACGCCCCGCACGTCGCCGTTTCTCAGCCCGCGCTCGATCTCGCGCCGCTCGTTCGGCAGATAGCCGCCGCGATAGCCGCGCACCGCCTTGCTCGGCACGACGCCGGCGGTCGCTTCCTTCAAATAAGTGAGCATCACTTCGACCTGCGTCCGCGCTTTGGTGAAGACGATCGTCTGCACTTCGCGCTTGAGCAGTTGCGCCGCGACTTTGCGCGCTTCGAGCAGGGAGCTGCGGCGGATGCCGAGCTGCTGATTGACGACCGGCGGGTTGTAGAAGATGAAATGCTTCTCGCCGCGCGGCGCTCCGGACTGATCGATCAGCTGAAACTCTTCGCCGAACAGTTCGACGGCGAGCTCCCGCGGGTTGGCGATCGTCGCCGAGCAGCAAATAAACTGCGGGTTCGACCCGTAGAATTTACAGATCCGCTTCAAGCGGCGGATGACGTTGGCCACGTGCGAGCCGAACACGCCGCGGTACATATGAATCTCGTCGATGACGACATACTTGAGATTTTCAAACAGCTTGACCCACTTTGTATGGTGCGGCAAGATCCCCGAGTGCAGCATGTCCGGATTGGTCACCACGATGTGACCGGCCTGGCGGATCGCCTGCCGGGCCGTGACCGGGGTGTCGCCGTCGTACGTAAACGTTTTGATCTCCTGCTCGAGATGTTCGACCATTTCGTGCAGTTCTTTCATCTGATCCTGGGACAGCGCCTTGGTCGGAAACAGGTACAGCGCCCGCGCCTCCGGGTCCTGCAGCAGGTGGTCCAGCACCGGGAGATTGTAGCACAGCGTCTTGCCCGAAGCGGTCGGGGTGACGACCACGATGTTCCGGCCCGCCTTGACCTGCGTAAAAGCTTCCGCCTGGTGCGAATACAGCTGACGGATGCCCTTTTTCACCAGCCCCTCGCCGATTCGCACATCCATCGCCGCCGGGAAATCGGCATAGACCGCTTCCTGACCCGGGTAGACGCGCCAATGGGTGACATTTTGAATAAAAGAGGGGGTGCGCTTCCACTCATCAAGAAGCATCTCGATCGACAAACTTCATCATCCCTTCAAGAGAACAGATGTTCCATAACAGGTATTTGATTCGGCAAAGCAGCCTGAAATTCCTCTTGGAAACTACTGAATTCGGCGTAAATGGAGGATTTGGCAATTGTACCAAAGAACTCATAATGAGTCGTTCTTGACTAATAGAATTAATACATAGCTCATAAACTGTTTCAAATAAATCCGGCTGGAACAACAACACATAAAATGAGGGAACTTGATGAACCGTAAAGTACTTTACATCTGGAAATACCTGCTGCCCGCCATGGTGATCCTGCTGACCACTTGGTTTCTCGTTCAGGTTGCCATCGATTCCGTTCATGAGGAGAACCGCAACAAACTCGGGCTGATCGCGCAGATCCTGGAGAACGAGATCCGCAACAGTGAAGAGGCGAAAGCGGCGTTTCGCGCCAAGGACAGCGCCAAGCTGGAAGCGTTGCTGCAGCCGCTGCTCGACGCGAAGATCCTCGTACAGGACGGCATCCTCGGCGCTTCGGTCTATCTCCCCGACCAGCAGCGGAACGTCGCCTTCTCCCCGCGGTCGGCGATGTCGGGCAACCTGCAGAATAAGATCTCGATCTCCAAAGAAGCGGTCCAGGCCTATCAGTCTGGCCAGCCCGGCTATTATTCGATACAGAATGAGACCCGCATTCAGCCGATCTATAACTATATCAACGTCTTGGAAGTAGACGGGCAAAAAGTCGCTTTGATCTCTGTCAACCAGACGGTCGCCTCGATGGAAGGCGAGACGCGCACGATCTGGCTATACGGCATCATCATCAGCGTCCTGTCCCTGCTCGTGCTGATCGCCGCCGCCGTCAGCGAGTACCGCCGCGAGCGCACTTTGATGCGCGAACTGGCCAACGTGACACAGTGGCTGAAGGGGCTGACTTGGAGCTACGTGTCGGCCAGCGATGTCGACCGGCAGTTGACCCTGCTCAAGAAACTGCCCACCGAGTTCCAGAAGGCGATCCGCTTCGTCGATTACGCGCGGCTGCAGAAACGCCACGTGCTGGAACACCTGCCGCTTGGGATCATGATTCTCGATACAAACGCGAAGATCACCTACGCCAACCCCTCGCTCCGCCGCCTGCTCGGGCGCACGCATGAGGAACTGCACGCCATGTCGGCCGAGGAATGGCGCTGCTGCTACCAGCTCTCAGACGGCTCTTACGTGTCCGACCTGCTCGAGCGGGGAGAACCGGTCGAAAACTGCCTTGGCGTCATCCGACACAGCACCGGCAAGGAGATCCCGTTTACGTTGACGATGCGCAGCCTCCCTGACGATGACGGCAAAGCGATGGGCTATTTCCTGTACGTGCGCGACCTGTCGGAAGAGATCGCGCTCGACCGGCAGGAGCAGAAGATCCACTACCTGTTTAATGCGATCCCGATGTGCGTGCTCCTGATCAACGAGCAGAAGCAGATCGAATACATCAACCCGTCCGTCTCCCGCCTCTTCTCCTGCACGGAGCACGACCTGCTCGGCAAAGCGCTGTTCGAGGCGCTGCCTTGGCAGTTGGAGGAGTCTGCACGGCTCTTCTACGAACCGCTGCACAAGGCGCTGTCGACCGGTATGCGCATGCACAGCTCGGACATCCAGGCGCTGATCCACGGCCGGGAATACGATCTGGACTGCGACTTCTTCCCGATCTTAAACGCCTACTCGTCGACGGCGGACGGCTGCATGATCCTGATCAAAGACAAGACTTTGTACCGCGAATGGGAAGACCTCTCGCAGCGCGTCGCCCAGCATACCAACTATGTGCAGATGGCGGCGACGATCGCCCATGAAGTGCGCAACCCGATGACGTCGGTGCGCGGCTTCCTGCAGCTGCTCTCCTCGCAGATCAACGGCGACACGCACCGCAAGTACCTCGATGTGATGACGACGGAGATCGACCGGATGAACACGATCCTGAGCGAATACTTGAGCATGGCGCGCACACCGCAGCCAGAGTGGGAGCCGATCCATCTGACCGAGCTCGTCAACGACACCTTCCTGCTCTTGGAAGGCGAAGCGAACTACCGCGGGGTCAACCTGTCGCTGGAACTCGCAGCAGATTGCCGCATCCACGGCATCGCCCGCGAGCTGAAACAGGTGCTGATCAACCTCGTGCGCAACGCCTTTGATGCGCTGGAAGACGGCGAAGGGCTGATCGAGCTGCGTCTGCAAGCCGCCGAGCCGAACGACTACCTCGTCACAGTCACCGACAACGGCGTCGGCATCGCGCCGGAGCAGTTGGCCCGCATCTTCGAGCCCTTTTTCACCACCAAAGCGATGGGCACCGGCCTCGGCCTCCCCGTCTGCAAAAAAATCATCGAATCACACGGCGGCTCGCTTCGCGTCCAAAGCGAACCTGGCGCCGGCACGACCTTTACCATTCAACTGCCCAAATCATTCGACTAAACGAACAAACGAAAGGCATCGGATCAGCTCCGATGCCTTTTGTTGACTACATATAAGACGACCAGCACCCCGACGCCGATCCAGGAGACGACTCCGAGCAGCCAGTAGGTGGTGAAGATGTCATAGCGGTCGGCCAGCACACCGCCGACCATCGTCCAGGTCATCGCG
The DNA here is from genome assembly GCF_004340785.1 of Tumebacillus sp. BK434. Taxonomy (NCBI): domain Bacteria; kingdom Bacillati; phylum Bacillota; class Bacilli; order Caryophanales; family Alicyclobacillaceae; genus Tumebacillus; species Tumebacillus sp. BK434. The sequence goes on from NZ_SLXS01000003.1 coordinate 682,930, forward strand.
CCGAGGCCATGTCCGACCGCCGAGTAGATGCCGAGCGCCGTGACTTGCATCTCCGGCGGCGACACTTCGCGCACCAGTTGGGCTGCGGCGGGCAGGTAGAGCCCGACCGAGATGCCCTGCATGAACAACAGCCACATCACCAGCACCGCCGACGGTTCCGTGCCGTAAAAGATCCAGCGCATCGACGACACGGTGGCGGCGAGGATCAGCACCGGGATCATGCCGTAGCGCCGGATCAGCTTCCCGGCGAAGCGCATCACCGGCGCTTCCGAGCCGGCTGCGATCAGGAAGGACAGGCCGACCCCGGCGATCGTTCCGCCGATCGCCATATAGAAGAACCCGTACAGCGCGTTGTTCGCTTGGATCACGCCAAACACGAGGAATGTCGACAGCATCAGGAGCAGATAGCGCGGGATGAAAAACAGCCGCTTCACGCCATGCAGCATGCTGCCCGTAAGCGGCGTCTTCTCCTGCGGCAGCCCCCGCGTCATCAACACACAGATAATCATCGCAGATGCATAAATATAAAAAATCGCCGACAGATCGGTCGCCTCGGCGATCACGCCGGCCCCCCATGACGCCACCGCGAAGCCGATCGCGCCCCACAGCCGCAGCGAGCCGTAGTCGCCGCCGTGTTTTTGCGTGTAGGACAGCGAGATCGAGTCGAGGACCGGAACGCCGGACGAATGAAACAGCGCCATCCCGGCAAACAGGATCAGATAGAGCAGATAGGTGTCACCAAACGAGTAGATCAGACCGATCGTCGCAGCGGCGAGCAGCGTGCCGACCAAGACTTTGCGCTGGGCGTTGTAGCGGTCGCAGATCATCCCCCAGATCGGCTGGAAGAGCACGGTGACGACCGGCCCGACCGCCATGATCGAAGACGCCTGCTGCTTGCTCAGCCCCTTGCCTTCCAAGAAGAGCGGCAGCATGGTGTAAAGTGCGCCAAACGCGATAAAAAAGAAGAAATAATAGCTCCCGAGCAGTCGTAGCTTGCCCGGTGCGGCACCGGCCGCACGCAGCTGTTGTTCCACCGGAATCTAACACCCTTTCTGTTGTGCTATAATAGAGTGATGTTGGGAAAGGAGTGTCTCTGCCATGTCGGAAAAAGACCATCCGCAGGCTCACGATCATCGCCACGACCACAGTCAGCAGGCTGCCAAAGAGAAATTTTTGGAGCGTTTGAAAGAGCAAGGCTTCAAGCTGACCGGCAAACGCCAGATGATCGTTGACATCCTGCTGGGAGAAGACCGCTACATCTCGGCCAAAGAACTTTTGGAGCGGATGCAGGAAGTATTCCCGCGCCTCTCTTTCGATACGGTATACCGCAACCTCCGGCTCTTGCAAGAAGAAGGCATCATCGAAGAGTCGACGTTTGGCGATGGCGGCAGCAAATACCGCATCACCTGCGGCACGCACGACCATCACCACCACCATTACATCTGCACGGTCTGCGGCAAGACGGAGCTCGTCGAAGGCTGCCCGATGGATCTGCTCGGCATCACAGCGCCGCGCGGCTTCCAGATCGAGTCGCACCGCTTTGAGATCTTCGGCCAATGCGAAGACTGCCACTAGCGCAGCCTGCGCTCCGCTCTGGCGGCAGCGTCGAGCATGGCATCGACCAGCTCCGGCGCGCCGCCGAGCGGTTTTGCTTCCTGCACGTCAACCTGAGTTCCCCGCAGCGCTTCCCGCACCTGGCGAAGCGCTTTTTTGCATAAATATCCATCAGTTAGAAAATACGGCACAACCAAAAGGTCTGTCAACCCCCGGGCTAGACAGACCTTGACCGCGTCTTGGATGGACGGCGTGGTGTAGTCAAGGTAGCCGATTTCCACAGAGAGCACCCCGGTCGCTTTTTTCAAAAATGCGGCCAACTGCTCCACATCTCCTTCTGCGCCCGGCAGGATGCTGCCGTGTGCGACGAGCAATATTCCTCTCGCGTTCATCTGCCCCGCCTCCTTCTGCCCATCCCTTCCGTCCATCTTACTCTTTTTTCGCTTCCGCTTCCAGCAACCCGTTTTTCAGGGCGTAGATCGCCGCCTGCGTGCGGTCTTCCACGCCGAGTTTGGCGAGGATGTTGCTGACATGCGTCTTCACCGTCTTGATCCCGATGTACAGCGTTTCGCCGATCGCCTGATTGGTCAACCCCTGTGCGAGCAGGCGCAGCACATCCTGCTCGCGCTCGGTCAGCGCGTCGAGCTTCGCGCTCTCCTGCCCTTTCGGCTTCTGCAGCGCGGCCAGCATCTTCGCGGCGACGGCCGGTTCGAGCACCGTCTCGCCGGCGCAGACTTTGCGAATCCCCTGCACCAGTTCGTCGCCGAGCACCGTCTTCAGCAGATACCCGGACGCGCCCGCTTCCAGAGCGGGCAGGACTTTGTCATCCTCCACAAAGGACGTCAACACCAGCACTTTCGTCTCCGGGCGCACGCGCAGCACGTCGCGGGTCGCCGCGACGCCGTCCATGCCGGGCATCACGAGGTCCATCAGCACCAGATCCGGCTCCAGCTCCTGCACCAGCGCGGCTGCCTCACTGCCGGAACTGCCTTCGCCGACCACTTCGATATCCGCTTCGGTCAGCAGGTAGGTCCGAATGCCCTGCCGCACCATGTCGTGGTCATCAACCAATACCAGGCGGATGTGAGTTCCCACCGTTCGATCCCTCCTATCGATTCAAGAGCTGCACGCTGACCCGCACTTCCGTCCCGAGACCTGGCGACGAGCGCACTTCGCAGCGCCCGCCGATCTCCAGCGCCCGCTCGCGGATGCCGTGCAGCCCGAACGAACCGTCTTTTGCCGCCCGTGTGTCAAACCCCGCCCCGTCATCGCGCACGGTCAGCGCAACCACATCGTCTTCCCGCACCAACCGCACCTGCAGCGTGTTCGCTGCGGCATGGCGGATCACGTTCGACACCGCCTCCTGCACGACGCGGAACAGTTGCGATTCCAAGCCTTCGGGCAGCCTCGACTCCTGCTCCACGTCGAGATCGTAGCGAATCCCGTGCCGCGGGCAGACGTCATGCAAAAAGCGCTCCAGCGCCTCCCGCAGCGACCGGCCTTCCAGCTCGACCGGGCGCAGCTGCAGCAGCAAGGCGCGCATCTCCGCCTGCGCCTTGGCGGCCATCTCTTCGGTCTGCGCCACCAGCGGGCGGGCCCGCTCCACGTCCAGCGCCAGCAGCTTGTTGGCCGCCCCCGCCGTCATACCCAGCGCGAACAGCTGCTGCGACACCGAATCGTGCAGATCCCGCGACAGGCGCGCCCGCTCTTCCAGCGCCGCCAGTCCGGCCGCCTGCTGGTAGAGCTGCTCGTTGGTTTCGACGAGGCGCTCCAAGGCGCTTTTTTGCTCTTCCAAGCGCTCCGCCATCCGGTTCAGCGCCCCTGCCAGATCCTCCATCTCATCGTCCGCTTCCTGCACGGCGACGCGATGCCCGAGCCGACCGTTCGCCCAGAGCAGGATCGCTTCGTGAAAGATGATCATCTTGCGCCGGAACGAGCGCGCTTCTACGTATCCGGTCACGCCGCCGATCAGCACGATCGAAAGCAGGGCGGCGATGACGACCACCGTGAACAGGCCGCCCGTCCAGATCGCGTCGGGCAGCAGCGGCCGGTCTGCGAACAGTTCCCACAGCATCGCGCCGAGCATGACCAGCCCGGAGAAAACAGCAAGAGCCGCCGCCGATGCCCGCACATAGGCGAGCAGCATCGACCAGCGGACGCTGCGGAATCTCAACTCACGCTCGTTTGACATTGAGATCACCAATCTTCACTTCGGCGCGAATGCGAACTTTGCGCTCCGCTTCTTCGTAGCCGGGGCTTTGGAAATGGAGCTTGCCGCCGCCGTTGTTCATCTGCTGGAACAGGCTGATCGAGCCGACGCGGCAGATCGCCTGCACCGACACGGCCATTCCTTCCGGCACCAGCACATAGACGTCGCCCATCTTGCATTCCACTTCCAGCACCGTCTCCCCGAGCGGAATGACCGTCTCGGTGAGGTCGACGCGGACCGAGCCGATTTTTTGCTCGATCACCGAATCTTTCAGCTCCCAGTCCGGACCCCCGATGTAGACTTCACCCATCTTGCCGCGAATCTCGGAAATCTCGCCGTCCAGCCCTTCCGTCACCTCGCCCCCGTAGGACTCGGTCTGCCCCCTGCGGATGATCCTGACGCTGCCTTTCGGACGGCGTCCAAACAGCAGCATCACACCAAACAGGATCAGCAGTCCGGGCAGCACCCACGATGTAAAATCCATCACCTGCAGGCGGTCGAGCACCAGCATCGAGCCCAGCACGATCACCGCCAGCGGAATCCACCCCGCCCGACGGCGGCGGCGAAAACTGCCGGCCACGCTGGACAGCGCCCAGACGATCAGATACAGGGGCCAGAATGCCCCAAACGACTGGCTGAGCGTCCGTACCCCCCACCAGTCAAAGTTCGGTACGACAAAAATAAAGCCCGTCACCAGCAGAATGATTCCAAGCATTCGATTCATCACAGACTCACCTCACTCAAACTTTAAGAAAAGTATAAGCCACGCGGGCTGTCCTTTCCATCCGTCTGCAGGCTGAGATGAAGACGGAGAAAAAGGGATTGTATTTTTTATTTTCGGGTGATAAGATTACTGACAACATCGCAAAATACGAAAAAGCAACGAAGGAATTGTCAGTTTCGTTCGTGTTTCAGAGAGCCGGTGGGAGCTGTGAACCGGTACACGGGAAACCAGACGAGCATTCCGGAGCATTTTTTCCGAACACCGCTCGACCTGTATGCAGGCGGGCAGGCTTAGTAGGGGGAAACGGACGGCCCCGTTATCGGCTTGTTTTAGATCGCAATGGTTGCGGGGGATGCCCTGCGTTGCGACCTGCTGAGGCAGCCGTGCGCGAGCCGGCTGCGAAGAAGGGTGGAACCGCGAAGGAGTTTTTCAATCCTCTCGTCCCTTTCTGCACATCATAGACACCCGTGTGTGTATGTGCAGAAAGGGATGAGAGGATTTTTTGCGTTTTTAGGCGTGAGTGAAGAGAAGGAGGAGATGAAGATGTTTCAAGAACAAGTGTTGCTGCGCATTCCCGGACCGACCCCGCTGCCCCCGCAGGTGGAGCGCGCGATGAACCGCCCGATCACCGGGCACCGCAGCGGAGAGTTTTCCCGACTGTTCGCCGAGACGGCCGAACGGCTGAAACTGGTGTTCCAAACGCAGCAAGACGTGCTGATCCTCGCCGGCTCCGGCACGGCCGGGCTGGAAGCGGCAGTATGCAATGTCGTCTCGCCGGGCGACAAAGTGCTGGTGCTGTGCGGAGGCAATTTCGGCGAGCGCTTTGTGAAGATCTGCAAGGCATACGGAGCGAACGTGTTGGAGGTGGAAGCGAGCTGGGGCGACCCGATCGATCCGGAGCTCGTCGCCGCCACCCTCGCCGAGCACCCCGATGTCAAAGCGGTCTTCGCCACCCACTGTGAGACCTCGACCGGCGTGCTGCACCCGATCCGCGAGATCGCCCGCCGCGTGCAGGCGACCGCTGCGCTGCTGATCGTCGATGCCGTCTCCTCGCTTGGCGCCGTCGACCTGCCGATGGACGACTGGGGCTTGGACATCGTCGTGACAGGATCGCAAAAAGCGCTGATGCTGCCGCCGGGCTTGACTTTCCTCGCCTTGAGCGAACGGGCGTGGGACGTCGTGGCGAACAACCGGACGCCGCGTTTTTACTTCGACCTGCGCGCCTACAAGAAGCAGTTGCAGGCCCGCACGACGCCGTACACCCCGGCCGTCTCCTTGCTCTACGGGCTGGACGAAGTGCTGAAGCTGATCGAAGCGGAAGGACTGCCGCGCATCTTCGACCGCCACCTGCTCTTGCAAAAGATGACCCGCCGCGCGGTGCAGGCGCTGGAGCTGCCGTTGTTCACGACAGACGAAGCGGCCTCGCCGACCGTGACGTCGGTCGGCGTGTGCGACTTCGATGTTGAAAAGCTGCGCCAAGCGCTGCGCACCGCGTTCAACTTGTCGGTCGCAGGCGGCCAGCAGCACCTGAAAGGCCAGATCTTCCGCATCGGCCACATGGGGTACTGCTCGCCGGCCGATGTGCTGCAAACGATCGCACTGCTGGAGGTCGGGCTGTTCCAGGCTGGCGCACCCGTCGCGCTCGGCAGGGGCGTGCGGGCAGCGCAGGAAGTGTATCTGACACACAAGGAGGCGGTTACTCATGGTTAAGCATCGCGTATTGGTCAGCGACCCGATCTCGGAGCAAGGTCTGGCCGCCTTGCTGGAAGCGCCGGAAGTGGAGGTGGACATTCGCACCGACCTGACGCCCGAGGGGCTGCTCGAAGTGATCGGCGGCTATGACGCGCTGCTCGTCCGCTCGCAAACGCAAGTGACGGCCGAAGTGCTGCAGGCCGGAGTCAACCTCCGAGCCATCGGGCGGGCCGGGGTCGGCGTCGACAACATCGACGTGGCCGCCGCGACCCGGCAAGGCGTGATCGTGATCAACGCACCGGACGGGAACACGATCTCCACCTGCGAGCACACTTTCGCCATGCTGCTCGCCATGGCGCGCAAGATCCCGCAGGCGCACGGCAAGCTGAAAGGCGGTGCGTGGGACCGCAAATCATTTGTCGGCGTGGAGCTTAGCGGCAAGACGCTCGGCATCTTGGGCTTTGGCCGCATCGGGACGGAAGTGGCCAAGCGGGCCTTGGCGTTCAACATGCGGGTGCTGGCGTTCGACCCGTTTTTAACCCGCGAGCGCGCGGAGAAAGTCGGCGTGGTGATGGCGTCGGTGGACGAGGTCGTCGCAGCGGCAGATTTCATCACCGTGCATACGCCCTTGATCAAAGAGACGAAACACCTGCTCTCCCGCGACCAGTTCGCCCGGATGAAGCCGGGCGTGCGCATCCTCAACTGCGCCCGCGGCGGCATCATCGACGAAGCGGCGCTGATCGAAGCGTTACAGCGCGGCAAGGTGGCAGGCGCCGCCCTGGACGTTTTTGAAACGGAGCCGGCGACTTTGGAGAACCCGCTGCTCTCGTTTGAGAACGTCGTGGTCGCGCCGCATCTGGGCGCTTCGACCGAAGAGGCGCAGATCAACGTGGCGATCGACGTCGGGCGGGAACTGCTCCAGTTGCTCCGGGACCGTCCGTTCAAAAATGCGGTCAACCTGCCGTCCTTGTCGGACGAAGCGATGCGCACGATCTCGCCGTATCTTGAGCTGGCGGAGAAAGCGGGCCGTCTGGCGGCGGCGCTGGCGGAAGGGCCGGTGCAGAAGATCGAGATGACCTACGCGGGCAAGCTGGCCGACAAGCAGACCGACCCGCTGACCCGTTCGATTCTGAAAGGGCTGCTCGGGTACCACCACGGAGAGGAAGTCAACTACGTCAACGCGCCGTATCTGGCCGAGCAGCACCGCATTCGGCTGACCGAGACCAAGACGACGCGCCATGATCTCTACGCCGACCTGCTGCAGGTGACGGTGCAGACCGACCAAGGCGACGTGACGATCGCAGGCACTTTGATCGCCGACCTCGGCCCGCGCATCGTGCAGATCAACGATTTCAAAGTCGACCTCGCCCCGGAAGGCACGCTCCTGATGACCGAGCACCTCGACCAGCCCGGCATGATCGGCAAAGTCGGCACCCTGCTCGGCCGCGCCGACATCAACATCGCTGCCATGCAAGTCGCCCGCCGCTCACAGGGTGGAATGGCGCTGATGATTCTGGCGGTGGATAAGATGTTAGATGCGGAGACGTTTGAGGCGATCCAGTATGTCAACGGGATTCGGAGAGTACGGGAAGTGACGGTGTGAGCTGATTTTCCGTTTTGGTAAGAAAGAACCCCGCCTCTCGGCGGGGTTTCGTATTTCGACTCTCCATTATTTCGCTCGCCAGTCTGCCTTCTTAATAATCAGCACCGTAAACACCAGCGCATACCCTGACAAGATCAGCAGTTGCCAGCCCACCGTCGCATCGTACCCGGTCAAGAGCAGAGTGCGGGCGGCTTCCGCGATGTACGTGGTCGGAAAGACATACGCGATGTTTTGCAGCGCACCCGGCAGTTGCTCCATCGTCACCATGACCGGGGAGAGGAAGGAGAGGAACATCATCAGCACTTGGCTGATCATGTTGGTCAGCTGCTGGTTCTTGCTCCAGAATCCGATCACCGTGCCGAATGCGGAACAGACATACGTCGCCAGGAAAAACAGCGGCAAGAGCCACCAGCTGTACTGGAAGTCTACCTGAAATGCCAGCTTGCCGATCAGCGTCATCACGACCAGTGACGGCACGGTGTTCAACAGTCCGCGGAATAAGACGGCGGTGACAAAAGACAATTTGTGCAATGGAAGTGAGAGATAGTAGGTAAAATGCCCCTGCTCCTTCTGCCAGGAGATGCTTTGCGACATCATGTTCACGCCCGACACGATCACCCCGAAGATCATGTTGCCCGCGATCGTCTGCACGATGTAGGCCGGGGTGGGATTGGGATTCAAGAATTTCATAAACAGCAGGGTCGTCATCGGGAACATGCTGGCCAGCAGCACCACCCAGACCCAGTTTTCACGGAGTTGGAGCAGTTGCATCCAGCAGAGCGTCGCCAGTTCGCTGACTTTGCGCTTCCAGAGCGGGATGCCTTCGCTCTTGAGAATCGATTGCGGCATCGGGGCCGCTCCCATAGCTGTTGCTTTCATCTTAGATCGAACCTTCCTTTCCACCCAGCTTGAAATACACGTCTTCGAGGCTCGGCGGCACCACGCGGTACTCTTCACAGCCTGCGCCCGCCTGACTGACGACCGTTTGCAGCGCTTCGCCAGCCTGCCCTTCTTCCATAAAGAGGCGGATCTTGTTCGCAGCCGGGCGCTGCAAGGTGCCGAAGCTTTGCAGCAGCCGTTCCAGCCGCTCCCCTTCTTCTGGCAACACGGTCAGCTCCAGCCGCAGCCGGCTGTCCACCTGCTGCTTCAGCTTGCCGACCGAGTCGTAGGCGAGCAGCCGGCCGTGGTCGATCACCGCGACTTTGTCGACGACTTGCTCCGCTTCCAGCACGTTGTGCGTGACGAGCAGGATCGTCGTGCCCGCTTGGCGGTTGCGCTCCGCCAAGGTGTCCCAGAGCTGGCGGCGGCGCTCCGGGTCGAGCTCGTTGGTCGGCTCGTCGAGGATCAGCACCGGCAGCTCGCCGATCAGCACGGTGGCGAACCCGACCATGCGCTGCTGCCCGCCCGACATTTTGCGAATCTCGCGCTTGCGGACTTCGCCGAGGTTCAGCAGCTCGATCAGGCGGTCGCTCGCCTGCTTCGCCGCCGCCCGCGACATGCCGCGCAGACGGCCCGTGCAGTAGATCGCTTCATACCCGGTCAAAGCGTCAAGCGCCGCCGGACGCTGGTCGTAATACCCGACATACTGCGGGATCAGGTCGGAGCGCTTGATCACGTCCGCCCCGAACAGCCGGATCTCCCCCGACGTCGGCTTCACATGGCCGACCATCTGCTTGATCAGCGTCGATTTGCCGGCCCCGTTTGGCCCCAGCACGCCGACCACTTCGCCTTGTCGGATCGTGAGCGAGATGTTGTCATTTGCCTTTTTCTGATTCTCATAGATTTTGGTCAGTCCGTTCACTTCGTACACCGTGTTCATGCGCTGTCTCCCTCCACAACTTGTTGATTTCATTGTAGGGAAAATCATCCAAACACGCGCCGCCCCATAGTCGGGATGCCGCTCCGTCCCGAGACGGAGCGGCAGCTAAGACCCTCCTCAGAAAACGGAGCATGTGCTATAGTAGGAAGACTTTGAAGGATCTGCAAAAGGAGATGCGACATGAGGATCTCATTGCGAGGACATCATCTGCTCTGTCTGCTCGGCTACCGGGGGATGGGGTATTCGGACGACTATGTGGACAACATGACCCGGGTCTATCGGCAACTGCTCGACGACCCCAAGACGCCGTGCCAGATCATCAGCGGCAAGGACATGCTCTGCGCCTGCTTTCCGGCGGACGGAGAGTACCACTGCGAGGATCAAAATGTGGCCGAGCGCGACGCGCTGATCCTGCAGCGGCTCGGGCTGAAGGCCGGGGACGTGGTGACGTGGGAGGAGATCTTGTCGCGGGTGGCCCGTTCGCTGCAGCCGGACGATCTGCTGGAGATCTGCTCGACCTGCCCGTGGCTGCCCTACGGAGTCTGTCAGGAAGGCATCGGCAACATTGTCGCCGGCGAACCGCTGCCCGACGTGCGCCCCCGCGTGTACGGGGTGGAGGTCGATGCACAGACGCGGTGCAGGCATTACCGCTCCGAGGTGGACATCATCGCGCTGAAGTTCGGATGCTGCGAGCGCTATTATCCCTGCTATGAGTGCCATCAGGAGGTGGCGGATCATCCGCCACAGCCTTGGCCCCGCGCGCGGTTCGACGAACCGGCCGTGCTGTGCGGCGCCTGCGGAACGGAGCTGACGGTGCAGGCGTACCAAGACTGCGCTTCCCAATGCCCGGCTTGCGGCGCGTCGTTCAATCCGGGCTGTCAGTTGCACCACCATCTGTATTTTGAGACATGAGAAAAAGGCCATCCTGCGCCGAGGATGGCCTTTTTCGATTCCGGTTATTTGAGCAGCGCCAGATCGAATTCCGGTACCAGACCCTCTTGCGCCGCACGGGACAGCAGGACGGTGACCGCTTCATAGCCTTTGTCGCCAAGATCGCGGGTGAACTCGTTGACGTAGAGGCCGATGTGCTGTCGGGCCACGTCGGGCGACATCTCCTGCGCGTGGCACATCACGTAGTCTCGGGACGCTTCCGGGTGTGCCCAGGCGTATTCGACCGACGCGCGCGCCCAGCCGGCGATCGCTTCCAGATCGAGCGAGCGCTTGGCGATGATCGCGCCGAGCGGGATCGGCAGGCCGGTGTCGCCTTCCCACCAGTTGCCCATGTCGGCGAGCAGGGTCAGACCATAATTTTGATAGGTAAACCGCGCTTCGTGAATGACGAGGCCGGCGTCGATTTGGCCGTCTCGTACTGCCGGCATGATCTCATGGAACGGCATGACGACGATCTCGCCAACGCCGCCCGGCACGTTTTGCGCCGCCCAGAGGCGGAACAGCAGGTAGGCGGTGGAGCGCTCGCTCGGCACCGCCACTTTTTTGCCGGTCAAAGCGGCCGGGTTGCCTGCCGCCGCTGCGTTCGCCGTCAGCACGAGCGGGCCGCAACCGCGGCCCAACGCGCCGCCGCAAGGGAGCAAAGCGTAGTCTTGCAGCACCCATGGCAGGGCTGCGTAGGAAATCTTCAGCACTTCCGGCCCTTCGCCACTGGCAGCGAGACCGTTGGTGATGTCGATGTCGGCGTACATCACGTCCAGCTCAGGGGCTCCTTCGATTAATCCATGCGCCCAGGCGTGGAATACAAACGTGTCGTTCGGACACGGAGAGTAAGCGATTTTCATTTACAGCACCTCCACCAAAACTGCGCCTGCCGCTTGCAGGGCATCAAAAGCATCTTTCATCCGCCATGCCGCCCGGTCGCGCGGACCGACAGCGTTGGAGATCGCACGAATTTCCAAAACGGGCAGCCCCGCATCCTGTGCGGCAAACGCCACCCCGTAGCCTTCCATCGCTTCTGCCGCCGCGCCCGGCACGCGTGCGGCCAGTCTCTGCGCGGTCTCGGCCGTCCCGGTCACCGTTGCCAAAGTTAACACCGGCCCGGAGGTCGCGGTCAGCCCGGCCGCTTGCAGTGCTGCCGTGACTTGGGCAGCCCGTTTTGCGTCAGCCTCCACGCGAGAAGCGCCAAAGCCCAGCTCGTCCACGCTGGCGAACCCTTCTCCCGTCTCCGCGCCCAGATCGGCGGCGAGGATCTCTGTCGCCACGACGAGCGACCCGACCGGCGCCCGCTCCACAAAGCCGCCGCCGATCCCTGCGCTGATCACCAGCCCGTAGTCCCCGGCAGCAATCGCCTTCGCGGTCCTGACCCCGGCCGCCACCGGCCCGACGCCGCCAACCTGCACGTCAAACCGTTCCGAGCTGCCAATCCCCCGCAAGATCGCGTCCCGTTCCGCTTCGACCGCGGTGATGACCAGCACGCGTTTTGTCTGATCTTGATTCATTTCTTCACCTTCATCCCGTATGTATCCCTTTTATTGTAGCGAACCAGTCGCTGTTTCTCAATTTGCTTCCTCGCGTTGCAGGCAAAATGACGGACATAAAAATAGACCTGCCATTCTACTAGTCCCCGTAAAAACTCCACTTCGCTTTTGTTTATACTAATATTGCTAATAGAGCGTTGTTGCATAAGGTGGTCCCCGTTAAGTACCCTGCTGTTAAACAACACTTTGATTGCCTTCCGTAACACAGTACGCCATCCTTTTTAACATTTGCCTCTTTTCTTCTTATTTTATAACAAAAGACTCACACACCGCGTTCTTCTATGATAGAATACAACCAACACAATTGAATAATCTCCTCAAGGGCGGTCGGCTCATCCCCTGTGGAAAGGGGGTGAGAAGAGTATGACGGAATTCCAGACGCTCACTGTGATGATTGCATTCGGTTCGTTGATTGTCGCGATCATTTTCGGTTTGCTTTCTGTGACCATCAGCATACTAAACCTGATAAAAAAGAAATAGACCTCCCTTGAGCTTGACGGCATGGAGGTCTATTTCTCAACATAAGAGCCGACACCCGTTTGGGGTATCAGTTGTGTAACGACCGTAGGTGTGTCCAGCACCTATGGTCTTTTTTAGTTTATGCAAGTTCTATAGGACAATTCTAACATATACAGGAGCGCAACTTCAACTTTTAGAACATGAGCTGTTCGAGAGAGTTATTCGATACGCCGCTGCCACCTAGATCTACTCCCACACTGTCCCTGCCTAGATATGCAGACACAACAAAAAGGTACTGTCCGCCTCATTCGCGGTCAGCACCGATTCGTTCCATGACGTACAAGAGATCATGGCGCTGAAGCCCGCGCTGATCTTGCACCAGCGAAATTTTGGCCAGGCCCAGCTTTTCAAAAAAAATACCGGTTTCCTCCGGTGCAAAAAGAAACAAGCGGCGCAGTTCCGCATCTCGCTCCCGGTAATACGCTTCCATATCTTCCACGACCGCTTGAAACAACAGTTTCCCGAGCCCACAGCGGCGACGCGTCGTGATGATGCGCAAGCCGGTGATTTGCGCGAGTCCGGTGCGGATGCCGTCGCGGGCGCCCCAGGTGGCAAGGCCGAGGATGAAGCCCTGTTCCTCCAAGAGCAGCGCGCGGTCGACCTGCAGGTGCTGTCTGGCATACCGCTCCGCTTCCCCCATGTGCGGGCTGAAGTGCTGCAAATATTCACGGATCAAAAACGGCTGGTCCTGCTCTTGTGCCAATCGTATCACCATTAAGGATTCCTCCTGTTGCCACAGCTGCGATTCTTCAAACAGAGAATACCTTACCGAGTATAGCTTATTTTACATTCGTGAAATAGCACGGAGCATTTGTTACCGAGTATAACTTATTCTACAGGTGTACAATAGAAGGAAATGAAAATAGAGTAAGATTGATAAAATAAGACAATATCATTAACGAACAACAACCTCCCATTTCATAAAAAAAGCCCCGTCTCATAGCAGACGGGGCTTTCCATCGTTCAGTTCAAAGCCATTGTTACAGCATGCTTGCAAGGATCGCGGAAGCCTGATCCAGCGCTTCCTGCAGCTTGGAGACGTCCTTGCCGCCCGCTTGCGCCAGCTCCGGACGACCGCCGCCGCCGCCGCCGGTGATGGCTGCGACTTCTTTGACGATCTTGCCCGCCTGGATGCCGCGGCCGTTCAGGTCTTTCGTCACGGCGACGACGAAGGAGACTTTGTCTTCGCCTTGCGCCGCGCCGAGGACGATGACGCCCGACTCGATGCGGTTCTTCATGTCGTCAGCGATGCCCCGCAGGCCGTCCATGTCCACGCCGTCCAGCTTCGCCGCGAGGAACGGCACGCCGGACACATCGGTCATCTTGCCGAGCAGGTTGCCGACTTCGCCGGCCGCCAGCTTGCCTTTCAGGCCATCGATCTCTTTGCTGAGGTCTTTGATGTTCGCCTGCAGATGGTCGATGCGGTTCGGCAGGTCGTTGACGTTAGCGCGCAGCTTGCCGGCCGCCTCTTGGAGCAGGCGCTCCTGGCTGACCACAAACTCATATGCGCCTTTGCCGGTCACCGCTTCCAAGCGGCGGACGCCTGCGCCGATCGAAGACTCGGAGAGGAGCTTGAACAGGCCGATCTCGCCCGTGGAGCGGACATGGCAGCCGCCGCAGAGCTCGGTGGAGTAGTCGCCCGCTTTGACCACGCGCACAACATCGCCGTATTTTTCGCCGAACAGCGCCATCGCGCCGAGCTTCTTCGCGTCGTCGATGTTCATCTCGCGGATCTCGACCCCTTCGTTCGCCCAGATCTGCTCGTTGACTTTGCGCTCGACGGTCGCCATCTCTTCCGGCGTCATGCCGGCCAGATGCGAGAAGTCAAAGCGCAGGCGGTCCGGACCGACCAGCGAGCCTGCTTGCGCCACATGGTCGCCGAGCACTTCGCGCAGCGCTTTGTGCAGCAAGTGTGTCGCGGTGTGGTTGCGGGTGATCGAAACGCGGCGCTCATGGTCGATCGACGCTTCGACAGTCGCCAGCGCCGCCACGGTGCCGGAGAGAACTTTTGCTCGGTGCAGGTTGTGGCCGTTCGGCGCTTTTTGCACGTCGGTGACTTGGACGATCGCCGATTCGCCGACGGTGATCAGGCCGATGTCGGCCACCTGGCCGCCCGACTCCGCGTAGAACGGGGTGCGGTCGAGGAACAGTTCGATCTCGTCGCCTTCGTGCGCTTCGGTGACGATCTCACCGTCTTTGATCAAGGCGAGCACAGTTGCCGGTGCGGCCATTTCGTCATAGCCGACGAAGTCGGAGTTGATGTTGATCTCATCGTACAGGTTGGTCTGCACCGCCATCGACGCCACGTCCTTGCGGGCTGCGCGCGCGCGTTCGCGCTGTTCGTTCAGCGCCCGCTCAAATCCTTCGCGGTCGATCGCGATGCCTTGCTCCGCGCAGATGTCTTCCGTCAGGTCGATCGGGAAGCCGTAGGTGTCATAGAGGCGGAACGCCTGATCGCCCGGCAATACATGGTTGCCTTCACCTTTGACGCGCTCCAGCACTTCGGCGAGCAAGTTTTCGCCGTCCGCCAGCGTCACGTGGAAGCGCTCTTCCTCCGCTTTGACGACGCGCTCGATGAACTCGCGCTTTTGCACCAGTTCCGGGTAGTGCTCGCCCATGATCTCGCCGACGACGCTGACCAGCGTGTACATGAACGGCTTCTCGATGCCGAGCACCTTGCCGCAGCGCACGGCGCGGCGCAGCAGGCGGCGGATGACGTAGCCGCGGCCTTCATTGGACGGCAGCGCGCCGTCCCCGATCGAGAAAGCGACGGTGCGGATGTGGTCGGCGATGACTTTGAACGCCACGTCCCACTCCGCTTTTTCATGGTAGGCTTTGCCGGCGAGGCGGGCCGTCTCCTGGATGATCGGCTGGAACAGGTCGGTGTCGAAGTTGGTTTCCACGCCTTGCAGGATCAGGCAGAGGCGTTCGAGACCGGAACCGGTATCGATGTTTTTCTTCGGCAGCTCGTTGTAGGAGCCGTCCGCGTTGTGGTTGAACTGCGTGAAGACGAGGTTCCAGAACTCGAGGTAGCGGTTGCCGTCATGGTTGTCCGGGTGGAACACGTCGTCTTTGCCCATTTCCGGCTTCAGGTCGTAGAACAGCTCGGAACAGGGGCCGCACGGGCCTTCGCCGATATCCCAGAAGTTGTCTTCTTCGGTGCGGGCGATGCGCTCTGCCGGCAGACCGATGTCGTTCGTCCAGTAGCCAAACGCTTCCTCGTCTTCGGTGTGGATCGTCACGTAGATGCGCTCTTTGTCAAAGCCGAGCTCTGCGGTCGCAAATTCCCACGCCCAGTGGATCGCTTCTTTTTTGAAATAATCGCCGATCGAGAAGTTGCCGAGCATCTCAAACATGGTCTGGTGACGCGCCGTCTTGCCGACGTTTTCGATGTCGTTGGTGCGGATGCACTTCTGCGAGTTGGTCATGCGTGGGTTGCGCGGAATCTCGCTGCCGTCAAAGAATTTTTTCAGCGGGGCCATCCCGGCGTTGATCCAGAGCAGCGACGGGTCGTTGTACGGCACGAGAGACGCGCTCGGCACGATCTCATGCCCTTTCGATTCGAAAAATTTCAGCCAGCGGTTGCGAATTTCGGATGACTTCATCAAAATACCCTCCTAATTGAATCTTGCAATGATCCTGCAAATGGAAACCTGCAAAAAACAGGCAAATAAAAAAGCCCTTCATCCCCAAAAACAGGGACGAAAGGCGTTGTGCACACTCTCGCGGTACCACCCTGATTACCGCGCCGAAAGACAGGCGGGTCACCTCAGATGTGCGGTAACGGGCACGAGCCGGCAGGTTTTGCCTGCACTCGGAAAGCAGCGTTCGGGCACTCCTGACTGAAGAATCCTCACAGCCTCGGGATTCTCTCTCTGACAGCGGAATTTGCCGTACTATTCTTTCGTCATGGCGTTTAAAGGTTTTCTAAGCTTTGGGTTCTATTATAGAAGCAGGGAACGAATTCGTAAAGAGTCCCGCCCTATCGATTTTGCTCTGGATATTTTATCCTCAAACTGTAACTTTTATAACCCTATATACGTCTATAAGAGTAGTGGTGTTTTACATAAGACGTTCCTGAAAGGGCGACTGTAGAACTTTCAAATCACTATATCTTTATAGTAATTGCAGTATTTAGACTTCTTTAAAGTAGTCGCGGTTCTCCTTTACCGAAACACCTTGTCAGTCCTACTATCCTATGCTATATTTTTGTTGATGACTCTATTATTTTTGCTATTTCAATTCGTTGAAGTAGTTAAAAATTCTACGTCTCTTGTCCCACTGAGGACAACAAGGAGGAGTTCATACATGAAGAAAACACTCGCAATCCTCAGCTTCGCAATCGCTGCAGTAGCAGTGGTTGGCTTCCAAAACGTCATCATCCGCGGCGACGTTGAACAGGAAGCAGTCATCATCCGCGGCGACTCCCTGGATTCGGTTGATCAGCTTGCGGTCATCATCCGCGGCGATTCCCCGCGCTCTTTAAACAACGATCACGTTCCGAACGAGCACAGCGCGATCGTACGCGGCAAAGTTCTCCCGAGCGGCAACTCCGTGATCATCCGCGGCGGCTTCACTGCTTAATGCAGATTGAAGTTTGAAGATTCACACACAAAAACCACCTGACTTCGGTCAGGTGGTTTTTTTCCAACACCCTTTTCCCAAACAAAAAGAGCCGTCTCTGCTGCACATCTGTTTGCTCGCAGGATCAGCTCTTTTACTTAGAACTCGATGAGCCCCAAGGAGATCATCAGAGATTCGTTTACCCTCGCCATCAGCTCATCATCGAGATGAGTGATCTTATCGGTTAACCGCTGTTTATCGATCGTGCGGACCTGTTCCAACAGAATGACGGAATCACGATCCAAACCGTACGTTTTTGCGTCTATTTCCACATGGGTCGGCAGTTTCGCCTTCTGAATCTGCGCGGTAATCGCCGCGACAATCACCGTTGGACTAAATCGATTGCCGATGTCGTTCTGTATGATGAGGACCGGTCGAAACCCGCCCTGCTCGGACCCTACGACGGGCGATAAATCGGCAAAATAGATGTCGCCGCGCTTTACATTCACCGACTACACCCCGCTAACTAAACGGTCTAGAGTTGTCTCCGCCTCTTCCTCCGCCAAAAACGCTTCTGATGCGATGTTAAGGTTAATCTTCGCCATTTCCAGATAGCCTTTTTGCAGCGACTCCCGGATATAGCGCTTCTTTCTCTCTTGCAGATACAGGTTCATCGCCTCACGGATGAACTCGCTGCGGTTCAGGTTTTCCTTCTCCACAATGCCGTCCACTTCCTGCAAAAGATGATTCGGTACACTAACCATAATGCGTTTGGTATTGGACAAAACGCGGCACCTCCAAGCAACAATACAATCCCTTTTCACTAGACATCCAACGAGTATTATACCCATCATAGCCTAAGTATGTCAAAGCATCTGAGGTTTCATACCAGTTTCGACCAGAAACGCAGGCTGGCTACATCGTTTGAATCTGGATGGTTTTGCCCATCTGCAGATATTTTCGCGGGACGCGTCGCCCCAAGACACAGCAGACTTCATAGGTGATCGTGCCGATCTTCTCCGCCACTTCTTCCAGCCGGATGCGGTCATCGCCCTGCTGGCCGTACAGCACCACTTCGTCGCCGTTTTCGACGCCGGGCACTGCGCTTACATCGAGCATCAACTGGTCCATGCAGACCCGTCCGACCACCGGCACGCGCACGCCGCGCACCAGCGCTTCGCCTTTGCTGGACAAGAGCCGCGAATAGCCGTCCGCGTAGCCGACAGGGATCGTCGCGATCTTGGCCGACGCCGTTGTTTCATAGGTCGCACCGTAGGAGATCTTCGTGCCGGCGGGCACTTCTTTCAAGTGCACGATGTGCGACACAAACCGCATGGCCGGCCGCAATTCGAGCCTTTGCGGCACTTCGTCTGACGGGTAATAGCCGTACATGGAGATGCCGAGCCGGACCATGTTGCCGGGGCATTCTGTGTATTGGAGGATGCCCGCACTATTGGATATATGCTGGAGCGGGATATTCAGACCTGCATCTTGCAAGCGCTGCCTGAGCGCTCCCCAGCGGCGCATCTGCTCTTGTGCATACGGTGAATCGTGCTCGTCCGACGTGGCAAAATGGGTAAAGATGCCTTCGACCACAATGCCTTCCAGCGCCTGCGCTTCTTTGGCAAATTCGACCGCCTCCTCGAGGCCGGTGAAGCCGAGCCGGCCCATGCCGGTGTCGACTTTGATATGGATGGCAGCCGGACGGTTCGCGGCGACCGCCGCTTCGTGCAACGCATAGAGCAGTTCGCGGCTGTAGACGGTCTGGGCCAGACCATGGCTGACGATCAGATCGACACAGTCGGTCGGAGTATGGCCGAGGATGAGGATCGGCGCGGTGATGCCCCCCTCGCGCAGGTCGATGCCTTCGTCAGCTGCTGCCACGCCGAGGCAGCTCGCTCCGTTTTGCAGCGCGGTCTCCGCGATCTGCAGGGCGCCGTGTCCGTACCCGTTCGCCTTGACGACCGCCATGATGCCGGTGCCCGGCGGCAGGATCTTGCTGACTTCACGCACGTTGTGCGCGATGCTGTCGAGGTTGATTTCCGCCCATGTCGGGCGTATAAACTTCCCTTCCACTTCCTTCACCTTCCGATCCGTGATTCGTAATCCGTTATTTTGATCTGTAAGAGTTCGACAGGAGGATGAATTGTCCTGCTGCAAAAAGGAGTGCCTGAATATCAGCACTCCCAACCTGTTCGTACGCGTTGTCTATTTTCCTACCGTCCCGATCATCGATTGGGCCACCTTGATCATCTCCTCGACCGGAAGTTTGCCGGTCAGCGAGAACTCGACGTTGTTGTGGAACCAATGCATGGAGCGGGTCTGGCCGCCGTCGACCTGCGCGAGCACGGCGGTGGTGCCCCAGAGATCGACGATCTCACCGCTCTTCATCGCTGAGCTGACCGCCGCCGGACGCTGTTCGATGATCGTGAACGGATCACTGCCGTTAAAGCGCAGCATAACGCTGGACTGGGTTTCCTGCGGCGCGAGTTTGGTCACGCCTTCCGGAAGGTAGCGCGGTTCGATGATGCCAAAATCTTTCGCCCCGGCCATGACCGGCTGCGCTTCGGTCGGCGCCAGCGCCATCGCCGCTTCCGGCGAGAAGCTTTCTTTTTTGTAGTCGACACCGGTCTTAAAGGAGGTGAAATCGACGGAGACGATCGATTTGGCGTCTTTGTCGAGCAGAGCGACTTGCACCGGATGCAGGTTGGTTTCGTTCAGCACGATGCGCTGCTCGGCGACGAGCGGGTTTTCCGGCTCCATCTTCAGCGTGAAGCTGAGCTTGCCTTCCGCTACGCCATATTTCAAGTCTTTGCTTTTCAGGATGCGGTCAACCGCCGCATGGTACAGATAGACGTGGCCTTGGTTCTCCGCCCAGTCGCCTTTGAAGCGGAACGATTTCTTCAGCTGTGGCGATACGACGAAGATGCCGGAGTCGTTTTTGACGATCACTTGTGTGATGTCTTTGGCATCATTGCCCAAAGCGATGCGATAGTAGTTTGGCGCCAAGTACCAGGTTTCGATGTAATACTTCTGCTGACTGTTATGAGCCGTAACGGTCATCGTCGCCTTGGATTCGTAGCTTTTCAGCCCCTGCTTGAAGCTCGTCAGGTCTTTCATCACCGTCTCTTGATTCTTGCTCCCGCAGCCCACCATCGCGAGACTGAGCACCAGCACAGTGATGAGAACGAGGTAAATGGATCTTTTGTTGCGCACGTTCGCTCTCCCCCTTACCTTATTCGACAGGAATTGTGTGCCCCTGTCGCAATTACCCGGGAAATATCACACGAGGGACGTTGTCCCTGCACTGGTACATGTCTATTCTCGTCCGAAGTCGATTATGTACGCGCTGCGGTGCAAGTTTTTTCGAGGATGACGTGGGCGACGGCGTAGTGGTCGGAGTGCGAAAGGGTCAGGTGAATCCTGTCCACTCCTTTTTGGGCGGCGAGCTCGGCAGCATGTCCCTGCAAGGTGAGCACCGGGGCGCCCAGCTCGTCGTTGTCGATGATCAGATCGTGCAACCCGACCTTGCCGAGGCCGGTGCCAAGCGCTTTCGATGCAGCTTCTTTGGCGGCAAACCGGCCGGCGAGGTATTGGAGGCGGCGCTTTTCGTTGCTGATCGGGCGGCGCTCGGCAGGGGCGAGGATGCGCTCCCAGACTTTGTCGCCGAGGCGCCGGCAGAGCCGCTCGAGGCGGGCGATTTCGGTGATGTCAATTCCGCTGCCGATGATCATGCCTCTTTTTGCGGCACGACTGCGACGGTGCAGCGGGAGACGCAGATCAGTCTGTCTCCTTCGTCGGTGATATTGATGTCCCAGACCATCGTGGTGCGGCCTTTGTGCAGCGGCGTCGCCGTGGCGGTGACGATGCCGTCGCGCTTGGCGCGGATGTGGTTGGCGTTGATTTCGAGGCCGAAGCAGGCTTGGGTCGTCTGGTCGATCAGGTTCCAGGTGCCGACGCTGGCCACCGTCTCGGCGAGGGCGACCGAGGCGCCCCCGTGGAGATAGCCGAACGGCTGGTGCGTCGGCGGATGCACAGGCATGGTGGCGATGACTTTTTCAGGTGTGAGCTCGATCAGTTGGATGCCGAGCGCTTCGGCGAGCGTGTTTTGGTTCGGTGCGATATTGATCGACATGGTGTGTGCCTCCTATTTCTTATAAAATACGCGCGAGATGGCGAGCCCGATCAAGCCGAGGCCGATGAAGAGCAGGGCCCGGATCAGGACCGAGACGGTCGGCAGGTCGAAAACGAGCAGCTTGAGCAGCGTGATGAACAAGAGCACCATGCCGGCGATGCGGGCCAAAGCGGAGCGGCGGACGGTGCCAAGCAGAATCACGGCGACGGCATACAAGGCCCAGACGGCGGAGACGGCAAAATGCTGGATGTCGTTGGACAAGCTGTCGGTCAGCAGGCCGGTGATCCGGGTGAGGAAGACGAGCAGCAGCATGGCATTGGCGACCCATAATGCTCGGACGACCGACCACTCGAAGCCGATCTCTTCCCCGTCCGCTTCCCGGCTGCGCAGGACTTTGGCGGTGAACGTCAGCACGGCGGCGAGCGACAGGATCATCACGATCCACGCCAACGTCTGGCCGGATGCGACCTGCGGGATGCGGTCAAAGATCGTGACGGACGCCCCCAAAGTAAAGATGGCGACCGACATGATGCTCTGCACGCGCGCCCGCAGATGAAGCGCCAAAGCGAACAGACAGGCGCCTTCGAGCAGGAGTGCGATCGCTTCGTTCGGACCGGCCAAGATGCGCAGCAGGTAGAACATCAGCGCGAAAGACGAGATCGTCAGCGACACGGCGAAGCGGGCGCTGCCCTGCTGTCTGCGGTAGTAGTAGGCCAGCGCCGCATAGAGCACCGTCAACAAGAGCAAAAGCCAGGTGTACAGAGCTCCTTTGACCGGATCGTGCGCGAACAGGACGTACCACCAGCCCATCGTGAACGCCGCCGACGTGAACAAGGTCAGGAAGCGGCTGTCCTGCGCTTTCCGCACGATCATCCCCGCCAGCAGGGCGAGATGGTGGATCAGCACGCCATAGCCGATCGTCTGGGTGGCCTCAGAGCCGGTCGCGATGCCGAAAAAGAGCAGCGCCGCGTGGAAGAAGAGGAAATTGAACACATACAGCGCCCGAAAATTGTGGCGCAGCGCGAGCCCCAGATAAATCAGGGAGGAGAAGACCTCGAAGCTGACGAACAACAGCGTGTTCGGCGTTTCGCTTTTCAACAGGAATGGCACAAGCATACCGGCCAAAGCTGTCAGGATGCCCAGCGTCTGCGAGCGGTACCGCTCGGTGCAGGCGATGCCTGCGAGGACGATCAGCACGTTCAGGCTGAACGCGGCGCCGGAGCTGAGCAAGCCGTAGAGCATGTGTGCGGCGAAGACGGTGAGCAGCCAGACTGCCAGCGCCCCGCCGAGCAGAACGTTGCCGAGCGCCGTGCGCTGCGCCCGCGCCTGGCGGTCGCCCAGCCACAGGAACAACCCTCCGGCCAGCGCGCCGAGGAGGCACCGCACAGGCTCGGTCAACACCCCCGCCGCCACCGCGGTTTGGAAGCCCCAGATCACGCCGAGCAGCAGCACCAGCACGAAAATGCGCGGCAGCCAGACCCGACCGAGCAGATGCTCCCAGTCGGTCGGCGGCGGATGCTCTTGCACCTGTTGCGGCTGCGCACCGGGAGTCTTCGATTCTTGCCCGACCGGGCCGGCAGCAGGTGCCGTTGCACCAGCCAGGTCAGCCGCTGCTTGCGTGCCAATCGGCAGCAGGTCCGGCTCGGCGGCCGACCCCGGCGCGGACGCGTGCGGACCGGGGTGACCTGCGCCCGCTTGCAGATCCTCAATTCGCCCGCTCAAGAGATGAATCTGCTTCTGCAGAGACTGGATTTCCTGTTTTTGGAGCTGGAGTTCGGCCTCCAGCCGTTTGAGTTTATCATCTTGGCTCAACGGAATTCCTCCTTTTGTAAGGATGGAACTTTTTGTTATTCAGTACGTATGATTCATTGTAAGCGATTGAAATCATCTTGCAAATACCACCTGCTCAGGAGGGAACGACATGGAAATCATTTTTTTCATCGTGATCATCGGCGTCGTGGTGTTGCTGGCCACTTTACGGGGCGGCGGAAAATATGCGCACAAGAAGAGCGGCAGTCACAATCTCCATTCATCAGACAGCTCCTCCTCTTCCTCCGATGGCGGCTGGTTTGATTATGGCGGTGGCGGCGACTCCGGCGGAAGCGGAGACGGCGGCGGAGGGGGCGGCGATTGATGAACTGGACCGCAGCCTATCTGCAGCATCTCGGCCTGCCTGCCGAAGCGCCGGGGTTCGCGGCGCTGGAACGCCTGTGCACGGCGCATTTGACCCGCAACGCGTTTGAGAACATCACCAAACTGTATTACTTTAAGCGATATGAACAAACGGGCTGGTTCATCCCCCCGATCGATGTATTTGTAGAAAAGATGCAGTCCCTCGACGCCGGCGGCACCTGTTTCACGCACAACACATCGTTCCACCGGCTGCTCACCGCCCTCGGCTACGACGCGTGGCTGGTCGGCTTCAACGAAAACCATATGGGCATCGCCGTCGATCTGCCCGAAGGTCTGCACTACGTCGATGTCGGCGTCGGCGCGCCGGTCTTCTCCCCGATCCCCCTCCCCGCCGGCGGCGAGCGAGTTTCCTGCGGGGTCGGCGTGCGCATTCAGGATGGCAAATTCCAGCACCTCGCAAAAGGCAACGTCACCTTGGAATGGGAGATGTACCCTGAAAAAAAGCTGAGCTTCGCAGATTTTGCCGACATCATTGAAAAGCAAAACACGCCCGGCCAGACTTTTTTCATGAAAACGCTGCGCTGCCAGCTCTGGCAGCCGGAACAAGGCCGCTCGATCTCGCTGGTCAACAACACGTTGACCCTGCGCTTCGAGGACGGCTCCGACCGGCAGGAAAAATTAGCTTCGTTACAAGAGATCAAACAGGTGCTGGCCGAAGAGTTCCGGCTGCCTTTACTTCCCGTCGAAGAGGCGGCGGAAGTGCTGGCACGCCTTGGCATCGACATCTTCGCCCCGCCGGAAACGTAAAAAGACCAACGGACAGCAATCCGTTGGTCTTTTCTTATGCTGCGACGTCGCGCTTCGTAAACAGCGTCCACGCCAAGACATGCATGATCACAAAGTAGATCGCCAGCATCAGCACCGAGAAGCCTAAGGTCATGCCTTCGACGAGCGGCATGCCCATGAAGTACATCGAAAGGTCGAGGTTGGCGAACAGGATGTATTTGATCCACTCATAGCGCGAGAGGATCTGCACGACGATCGAGCCTGCGAACATCACGAAAATCGACAGGGAGATCGACAGGGACGACGAGCGGAACGCCGCCGAGATCATGAAGGCGATCGTCACGATCATCAGCAAGGTCACCGCTTCCAAGCCAAACGACAGCAGCACTTTGCTCGCCATGTTCATCTGATGCAAAACGCCATCCCCATCGACATAGATGAACGGCTGATCGACTCCGCTGAAGCCGAAGACCAGTCCGCCGAGGACAAACGAGATGACGAGCAGCACGACCGCCATCAACAGTGCGTACAGCAATGTCGAGATGTATTTGGAATACAAGATCTTCGTCCGACTCACCGGACGGATCAACAGCAATTTGATCGTGCCCCAGGTAAACTCGGTCGCCACGATGTCACCGGCGACGATGACGGTGAACAACGTGACCAGGAAGATCATGCCCGACGCCGACTCGGCAAATTTCCAAGCGGTATATTCATAAGGCGCGATATTGTGCTCAATCGCATACTCGTTCATTTTAATCTGCGCTTCCAACTGTTTGCGCGACGCTTCCGGCATCATATTGTTCGTATCGTGCAGCGCCTGGCGCATGCCATCGGTCTGCTGCGTGATCTCCTGCTTCCAGTCGACGCCTTCGGGCGGCTTGGCGAGGAAGCGGTCGGTGATCACCAGTTGGACGATGATCGCCAGAATCAGCACGGCAAACATCGCCCAAGTGCGCGGGCGTCCGTAGATTTTCATGTTTTCATTGCGGATCAGGTTAAACAATTTGTCCACCGCCTGTCATTTCAAGGAATCGGTCTTCCAGCGACTTGTTCTGCGTGCGGATGCCGTACACGTTTACACCCGCCTGCACGAGGTGGCGGTTGACGTCGGCGATCTGCTCGCGGGTCAAAGCCAGCTCCAGCCCGTCCGCCTGCACGGTGATCGCCGCCTCGCTGACGACCAGCTCCAGCGTTTTCGCCGCCTCTTCCGGACGGTCGACCTCGAAGCGGACGAGCGTCTGCTCCGCGGCGCCGACCATCTCGCGCACCGGCTTCACGTCGATCAGCTTGCCGTTCTGAATGACGGCGATGCGGTCGCACATCAGCTCCATCTCCGCCAGCAGGTGCGAGGAGACGATGACCGACAATCCTTCCTGCTTGGCGAGCATCCGCAGATGGTCGCGCAGCTCGCGGATGCCGGCCGGGTCGAGCCCGTTGGTCGGCTCGTCGAGGATCAGCACGGTCGGCTTGTGCAGCAGCGCCTGTGCCAGCCCGAGGCGTTGGCGCATCCCCAGCGAATAGGTCTTCACTTTGTCGTTGATGCGGTTTTCAAGGCCGACGAGCTTGATCACTTCGTCGATCCGCCCTGGCGCCACATTTTTGTTCATCCGCGCAAAATGCACGAGGTTGTCATAGCCGGAGAGAAACTTGTACATCTCCGGGTTCTCGACGATCGCGCCGACTTCGGTCATCGCCGCTTCGAACTCTTTTTCCACGTCCTTGCCGTTGATCAGCACTTGGCCTTCGGTGATTTTCATCAGACCGACGATCATCCGGATCGTCGTCGTTTTGCCGGCCCCGTTCGGTCCGAGGAATCCGAACACTTCGCCGCGCGGAATGTCAAACGTCAGCCCTTCGACGAGCGTTTTCTTGCCGATCTTCTTCGTTAAGTTGCGAATCTGCACAACTGGTGTCTGTGACATAACGGCCCTCCGATTCTTAAAACTAGCATCTTGCTACTATTTTAGTCAAAAATAAGACCCATCCATACAGCATAGACGAGTCTTTTGACAAGATTACTTCACGCAGGTAACAATTTCCTCACTTTTACATCCGAACGCTCATCATGTTGCCGGAACCGTACCGTCTCAGCCCCCGGTAAAAGAACCATGTGCCGCCCACCGTCAGCAGGATCGCCACGCCTAGCGCCGTCAAGGTGAACGTCCAGTTCAGATCGCGCAGGAACCCGACCGGCAGATAGGAGATGAACCCGGCCGGAATCACCGTGAACAGCACCATCCGCCCGAGGCCCCGGAAGATGTCGGTCGGGTAGGTGGCAAACGTGATGAAGGTGATGAAGAACTGGTTCGCCAAGCCTTCCGCATTGCCGATGTAAAAGGCCAGCGACTGTGCGATCACCATAAAAAAGGTGAAGATCAGCATCGCGACGAGCAGCGCCACTGCAAATTTCACGAGGCCTACGAAACTCAGCTCCCCAAACAGCCCATACAAGATCAGCCCGAACAAAATGTCCCCGATCGCCGCGATCTGCATCCGCGAGATCAACACGTGCAGGAGCACCGGCTTCGGCTGGGCCAGATAGGTGTCGAGCTGCCCGGTGGCGATGATGTTGGCCAGGCGGTACACGTTGCCGAACAGCGTCGCCGACAGCCCGTATCCGGCCGCCGAGACGGCCCACATCATCATCACGTCCTGGAAGCTCCAGCCGTTCATGATCGGGAAGGAGGTGAAATAAACGCCCCAGAAGAAGATCCAGACCGTGTTGTTGATCATCATCATCCCGACCTGCATCAGAAAGGACGTGCGAAACTCCATCGCCCCCGCCAGGTTCAGCTTCCAGCAGGTGAGCATAAAACGCCAATACTTAGCCGCCGTTGACATTGAGCTTTTTCACTCCTTTCGCATACATTACCGTCAGGATCAGGGCGATCAGCAGCGCCCACAGCGCCTGAATGCCGATCATGTTCAGCATCGCCCACGCGTCAAACTGCACCGCCGTCTTCGCCGCAAAATAGACGATCGCCTGAAAGGGCAGGAACTCGCAGACTCTCTGCAGCGTGTCGGGCATCATCTCCAGCGGTATCATCATCCCGCCGATCGTAAACAGCAGCTTGTTGTAGACAAAATCGATGCCGCGCACCTCTTCCACCCACAGCGCGCAGAGCCCGACCAGCATCGTGATCAGGTAATGCAGCGTGTACGAGCCGATCATCATGATCAAAAAGCCCAGCCAGCCCAATCCAAAATCGGGCCAGCCGAACAGCAGGAGCCCGAGCAGCCCGCCGATGACGAGGTTGATCGCCACCCGCACCAGCGCTTCACCCATGTAAGAGGCATAATGGAACAGCAGGTAGTTCATCGGCCGGGTCAGCTGGTAGCCGATGTCGCCTTTCAATACTTCTTCTTCGACTTTCAAGGACACTTTCGGCGCGGCGAGCACAAACGCTTCGGCGAAGATCAGGTACCAGATGATCTGTTCAAACGTGTACCCGGCGATGCGTGTGGTGCCAACGCTGTCATAGGTGACGCTCCAGAGCTGGATAAACACATATAAGATGACGATCAGAAACAGCGAGCGAATCATAAAATCGTAGATGTACGCCAGATTGTTGCGAATGGTGATCGAGCCGACCGCCGTGTACTTGGCCAGCTTCAAGGCCAGAGAGGACACGCGGGGCTCACGCGTGAGATGATGCTGCATCGCTCCTCGCCTCCTCTTGGCCCGTGCGGGCATAGATATGGGTGATGATCTCTTCCATCGGCGGGTCTTCGATCGTCACGTCGACCAGGCGGTGGTTGTTGACGATGTAGGCGAGCACCGCTTCGATCGTCGTCTGCGCCGTATCGACCGACAGACGCAACCCGCTGCCCTTTTGCTTGACGATCTCCACGCCTTGCACGTGGAACTGCTCCGGCGCTTCGGCCAGCTTCAGCTTGATCGTTTTATAAGTTAAGAAGTCCCGTTTCATGTTCGAGACGGTGTCGTCGAGAATGATCTGGCCGTGGTTGATCACGATCGCCCGCTTGCAGAGCTGCTCGATGTCGCCGGCGTCATGCGAGGTGAGGAACAAGGTGGTGCCTTCCTCTTTGTTCATCTCGCGGATCAGTTCGCGGATCTTGTGTTTGACGACGACGTCGAGCCCGATCGTCGGCTCGTCGAGAAAAACGATCTGCGGGCGGTGCAGGAGCGCGGCGGCGATCTCGCAGCGCATGCGCTCGCCAAGCGACAGTTTGCGCACGGCGGTGTGCAGGTACGGCCCGAGCTCGAAGCACTCGATCAGGTCGTCGCGGCGCTTTTTGAAATCGTGTAGCCCGACTTCGTAGATCCGCCCCATCAGCTCAAACGTGTCGAGCGGCGGCAGGTGATACCAGAGCTGCGATTTTTGCCCGAAGACGGAGCCGATGTGAAACGCCAGCTTGTGCCGCTCCGTCCACGGACAGAAGCCGAGCACCGCCGCCTCGCCGGCGGACGGATGCAAGATGCCGGTCAGCATTTTGATCGTCGTCGATTTGCCGGCTCCGTTCGGCCCGAGAAAAGCCAGCACTTCGCCTTGCTCCACCGTAAAGTCGATCGGTTTGACCGCCACCTTTTCACTGACGGTCGGGTTGAACAACCCTTTGACACTGCCCATAAATCCTGCCTGCTTGTGTTTCATCGTGAATGATTTCGTCAATCCTTGTACACGTATCGCGGACATCTGCACGTTCCCCCTTTACAGTCAATCTTCGGAATCCCGCTCGGAAAAACAGAAAAGACCCGCAGCAAGTTCCCGTGTTGCTGGAACTTGCCGCAGGTCTTTTATCCCCACGGTGTAACGCATCTCCGATGCGCTCGGCCCCGCTTGGTTCGATCCGGTCTCCCGTCGGCTCCCTAGAGGCCCTTCCACTTGTTCCCTGTATCTTAGCATGTGGACATGTCCTTTGACAAGAGACATTTTCACAAAATTTGGGTGAGATCGTATTGTTTGCATCTTTTCTCCTTTATAATGGAAAGAAAGTGAATCGGGAGGGATGGCATGAAACCGGAATTGCAGAGCGCGACCGGAAATGGCACGTTGTGGCTGCGCGCCGCACTGTTTGCGATCGCCTTTGAGGCGGTTGGCATGTTGATCAGCTGGTGGATTTTTGGCGGTCCGCTGTCGATGGAGCCGATCACCTCGCTGAAGGTGACGGCCAACGTCGGGCTGCCCGGGCTGCAGTCACTGCTGGAGGCAGCCCACCAGCCGGGCTATCAGGTGACGCTGAGTCAGGGCAACAGCGCCCTGACACTCGTGCTGATGATCGGCTCCATGTTCTTCTACTGTCTGGGTCAGGCGCTGTATCTCGCGCTGCTGATCCGCAGCCAGCGCGATCTGCCGGGCACGACGGGGCAGGATGTGCGCCGCTCGTACGGCAAACTGCTGCTCTGGATGTTTACACAGGCCTTGTTTATGGGCATCATGGTGCCGATCATCGGTATTTTTGGTGTGATCGGCGGCCTGCTGGCCATCGCGCTGATGCTGTGGTTCCGCTATCATTTTCTCTTCTTTGAATTCACGGTGGTCGTGGAGCGGACGAGATTTTGGGAGACGTTCCGGCGCTCTGTGGAATTGCGGAACCGGGTGCAGGGGCGGGCTTTGTCAATGTTTCTCGTCATCGCCGGCGTGAACACGGTGCTGGCCTTTCTGATCAACGCCTTTTTCTCGGTGGGGATGATCGTGCTGATGCTGCCGCTCAATGCGATCCTGCTGACGGCGATCCAGAACGGGCTGTTGGAAGTCTTTTTTGACGCGCGCGACCAAGAATCGCTATACTAAAAGGGATTCTCTGTGGAATTCCATCAATTTGAACTGAGGTGCTTTCCTTTGACAACGACGATCGAAATGAACTCGCTCGCGGCGAAGAAAATCCGCGAAGCTTTGGCGCAAGAGAACAACCCGGAACTGAAATGCCGCGTCTACGTCGACCATGTGCACGGCGACCATGCCCATTACGGCCTGGCGTTTGACACGCAAAAGCCGGAAGACGAAGTGGTGACCGTGCAAGACATGGAACTGCTCGTCGGCCCGGATAACAAAGACTTCCTCAACGGCCTGTCGATCAAATACCTGCTCTACCCGAGCGAAGGCTTCAAGATCACCAACCCGAGCAAAAACAACCACGGCGACCACTAATCGTCATGAGCACGCAGGTGCTGAGCGTTGAGGTCGACGGCGGGACTTTATATGTAGAACAGCGCGGAGCAGGCGAGCCGGTGTTATTGGTGCACGGGCTGTTTGCCTCGTCCTATTGCTGGCGTCTGGTGGCGGAACGGCTCGCGAAGCGCTATGCCGTCTATGCGGTCGATCTGCTCGGCTTTGGCAAAAGCGACATGCCGGACGACGGCGATTATTCGCAATCTGCACAGGCCCGGCGCGTGCTGGAAGTGATCCGGCGCTTGGAGCTCTCCGAGGTGCGGCTCGTCGGTCATTCGATGGGCGGCGAGATCTCCGCGCTCGCCGCCTCCTTCGATCCGACGCCGTTCCGGCAACTGGTGCTGGTCTCCGCCGACGGGTTCCGCCCGGCGTTTAAGCGGTGGCAGCGGCGCTTGCTGTCCGGATCGTGGATGGGCTGGTTCGTCAAACGCAGGTTCGATGTCAAAGGCTTTCGGCGCTCGATCTCCTACATCGTCGCCGATCCGGCGGTGTATGGGTCGGACGTGATCGCCGAGTATGTCGCGCCCTATCGGCGGGAAGAGTTCCCGCTGGCGATGCGGCAGTTGGCCCGCGACCGCGAGGCGGGCATCGGGCCGGAGCTCTGCCGCACGATTCAGATCCCGACGCTGCTGCTCTGGGGCGATCAGGACCGCATCGTACCGCCGCGCATCGGCGACCGCTACCGGGATGTGCTGCCCAATGTCGTCCGCTATCGGCGGCTCGACAACTGCGGCCACATGCCGATGGAAGAGCATCCGGAGTGGCTGACCCGGGAGTTGCTCACCTTTTTTACCGCAGCATCTGCAGCTAAATAAAAACACCGCAGAGTTCACTGCGGTGTTTTTTTGCTGGATCGCCCCTGTTTCAGCTCGTAGAGCGGCACAGGGCCCCGCTCCTGTCTCGTGACGCGCAGCTCGATCAACTTTCGGATCAAGGCGCGTTCGCGCTCTCGCAGATGACCGGCGGGAACACGGGTGAGAGCGTTTTGACACATCGCGCTCCCCTCCTTTTCCTGCTCTATCCTATGCGGGCGTGTACAGGGCGGTGCGCCCAACTCTTAGGCTTCCGCTTCCAACTGCGGCTTGTGGCGGGAGGTCCACCATTTGCCGAAGCCGACGACGAGCAAGGTCGTGAACGCCGGGATCAGGTAGTGCAGGAAATCGGCCGTGAAGATCGGTGCGAGCAGCTTGTCATCGATCAGCATGTTGCCGGCCGTCCAGCCCAGCACCCCGGCCCCGAGGTAGATCAGGATCGGGAAGCGGTTGATCAGCTTGAGGATGACGGTCGAGCCCCAGACGATGATCGGGATCGAGATCGCCAGGCCGATCAGGACGAGCGAGATATGTTCTTTCCCCGCAGCTGCCACAGCGAAGATGTTGTCGAGCGACAGCACGAGGTCCGCCATGATGATCGTGCGGATCGCCGCGCCAAAGGTGTTGCCTTCTTTGATGTTGGCCTCTTCATCGGTGTTGTCGATGAGCAGCTTGATCGCCACCCAGAGCAGGAACACGCCGCCGATCGCTTGCAAGAGCGGCACTTTCAAGAGATACACCGCCACGACGGTCAGCGACACGCGCAGCCCGACCGCACCGAAGGTGCCCCAGAAGATGGCGCGCTTGCGCTGCGCTTCCGGCAGCCGGCGGGAGGCAAGGGCGATCACCATTGCGTTGTCACCCGAAACGACCAGGTCGATGATAATGATAGAAATCAGAGCCCACAGATACTCAAACACGTCGGAATCGCTCCTTTCACCTAAGCAGAATGTCCCTTATGGGAAAAATAAAAGAGACCTTTGCCATTGGAAAAAATGGCAAAGGTCTCGCTAAGCACTCCGCTCAACAAAGCCGGAGGATCACTCCTCGTCATGACGACTTTGTCTCAGGCAGGGGCACTGCCTGCAAGCTACTCCCCTTTGATTTTTCAATTGCAGATCGATTGGGCTTGACCGTCAAGGAAAATGGCACCACCCTCGCTAGATGCTATGATCGGACTTCATTCTTTATGCCTGCAAGGGTTGCTCGGTCAGGTCAGTACATCTTGGATCAGGCGACGGCTTTCCGGGTCGAAGTCGCCGCTGACGAACTCGACATGCGGGTCAAGCGGCAGGCCTGCCTGGTTGGTGAAGACGTAACATGTTTTGCCCGGATATGGAAACGTCTCCGCCTCGCGCATGTTGAAATCATAGGTGGCGCGCCCCATAACGAGTTGGTCCACCATGCTGTAAAACGCAGAATAGCCGTTGTCGCCTTTTCGGTTGCGGGTCATTCCCTTCAACTCCTCGCGTAAAGTGCCGTGCCGAAAGCAGCGCTCCGCCAATATTTTATAGTATTTGGAAAAAGGAGGAGTGCACCATGAACCCAGTCTCTCACGTTCCGGGCGAGTGGCAACGCTGGATTTCGGAAAATCTCACGCGAGGCGCATCGCCCGAGGTCGTGATTCAAAAAATGGTTGAGCACAAGTTCGACCTCGCCACCGCCCAAGCGGCCGTCGCTGCACAGCAAACAGCGGAACATCCGTCAGGACAGTCGTCGGAACAGCCGTCAGGGCAGACGTCGGGGCAGACGTCGGGGCAGTCATCAGCATCGGCAGCCGACGAGTCGTACGTCTACGAAACGCCCCGCATTCAGTCGTCCGGGCGCGTCATCTCCACCTCCGACCGCGATGTGCATGTTGTCGTCCGCAGTGAGCGGCCGGTGATCGTCGTGTTCGACGACATGCTCAGCGCCGATGAATGCGATGAAATGCTTCTCCTTGCCCAGTCGAGAGGCGTCCTGCGCTCCACCGTAGTCGATCCGCAGAGCGGCGCAGGCACGGTCGACAACGTTCGCACCAGCTTCGGCACGTATTTTCAACGCGGCGAAAACGAGCTGATCGCGCGCGTTGAGCAGCGCCTCGCCGAAGTGATGAACGTCCCGCTCGAGCACGGCGAAGGGCTTCAAGTGCTCCACTACAAGGGCGGCGGCGAGTACCGGCCGCATTTTGACTTTTTCCCGCCCTCCTCGCCAGGTAATCAAAGGCACCTCGCCAACGGCGGACAGCGGGTCAGCACGATGATCCTCTACCTGAATGACGTTCCGGCTGGCGGCGAGACGATCTTTCCGCAGATCTCGCTGTCGGTCGTGCCGAAAAAAGGGGCGGCTGTGTATTTTGAGTACTGCAACAGCCAAGGCCAAGTCGACCCCTTGACGCTGCATGGCGGCGCTCCCGTTACGCAGGGAGAGAAATGGATCGCAACCAAATGGGTGCGGCAGCACACTTGGGGTGGATGACGGCAGGATGAACAGCAAAAAGACAGCCTGTGCAGGCTGTCTTTTTGTGTACCTCTGGTCTGTATGCTGCGAGATTAGTCTTCGCAGTGGCCCGGACATTCGTCGAGTTGACCGCTGTTGTACTGTTCGAGCGTGCTGGCCAGAGCGGCCGCAACGGTCTTCTGATCAGGCGTATCACTTGCGGAGAGGAACTCGTTGGCCGCTGCGATCGCTGCCGTAGCTGCCGCGCAGGTTGCACCGTTCAGCACGTTCAGGTTGGCGGCGAGCAGTTGTGCGTACAGCTGGTTGTACTGCGGCACAGAGCTCGGACCGGACGACGGCTGGAGGATGGCGACCGCTTGTGCAGTGGTGGTGACGTTGATGCTAAGACCGCCGCCATTACCGAGCAGGATCGGCAGGAAACTGGTGGTCAGATCTACACCTTGGTTGCGCCAGAAGCCGATCGTGTGCGTGCAGCTGCCGGGCGGCGGAGGAGGCGGAGGGGGCGGCGTCGGCGGGCAAGGGGTGAGCGCGGGCATTTCGCAGGTCGCGCTGGTGTTGCGGACGGCCGCTTCCGCCGAGAAGTTCAGCTTGAACTCCGCACAGATCACTTGGCTGACCGAGAACCGGCAGGGCGTCGGCGCAGTCATGGGCGGGGACGCACAAGGCCCGAGCACGGGGCCTCCCACGCATTTCACGCTGATCGTCTGCGTCGTCACGGACGGGACAATCTCCAGATCGGCTTGCAGGCACACCTGATCCGAGACGGTCACCGGGCAGTTGACCATCGGATCTACCAGCGTTACCTGCGGCTGCTCAGCGGCTTGGGCGCTGGCATTTGCGCCGGCGCATCCACAGTCGTTTTGATTCGTCATGCAGAATCACTTCCTTTCATTAATCTGCTTTATCAGATGCAGGAACGAGCCATCGCGCATTGAGGCAAATGCTGTTTTTGTCAAAAATCAGCGTTTGTCCCGCAATCCTCCAGCTCCGGAATTCGACAGACCGATCCGCCATGCGCCACGTTCGTTTTGGCACCAAATTGGATCGGGATGCGCAAGCGCAGTTGTTGCTGCACCGTAAACGAGCAGGGGGACGGCGGGCAGGCACGAGGAGGGGCGCCTCTGCGACAGCGCAGCGGTCCGACGCATTCGACCTGCAGCCCGCGCCCGATCCTCACTTGCGGAGTGACGGTGACAACCGCTTCCACCTGCACGTCCTGATGAACCACCGCTGTGCAGTTGCCTTGCTGGGCTTCCATAGCATTCAGTCCTCTCGGCATAGGATGACAACCTACTCTCATTGAATGTCGAGCCGAGCGCATTGGCTTGGGCAAATACGGAGATTTTGAAAAATGGACGATTCGACCGGTGCATTCCCCCAAGCTGCGCCCGTATAATATTCCAGAAAAACAGACAGGAGGGGATCAGGATGCGCCATCGAAAGACCGGAGGAACCTGTAGGAAAAAAGCGATATGGGTCCGCAAGCATCTGCCCTGCCGGAGCCGGCCGAAACAGCAGCGGGCACACCGGCAGCCGCGCAGTCCCGAGGAGCCGTTTTTGGAGTACATTCCTTCCGAGTCCGTGGCGGACAGAGAAGGATGCACGCATTTTTTGCATAAAAACGTACGTGTCGAAGCGGTTGTCACCGTCACCCCGTCGGTCACGATCTTGGAGCCGGGCCCGATGCTCGACTGCGAAGCGTCCTGCCCGCCAGGCAAGCACAAAGGCGTAAAAGGGCCGCAGACGTATCGCGTCCAGCAGGATCTGCTGCTCAAGATCCCGCTGCGCTTTGGAGCGGACGTCGAGGCGCGGCTTGGCGATTTCGACTGTTAAGCGCAGACCGGCCATCCGTACAGCGCGGCGGCCGGTTTTTGTGTACAATACGGGAAAAGGATTTTTAAGGGGAGACAAGCCTGTGCGATACCTCGATCTGGAGACCTGGCCGCGAAAAAACCACTATCACTTCTTCCGCACGATGGACTATCCGCATTTTAACGTCTGTGCCAACGTGGATGTGACCCGCTTCCAAGCGGTGGTGAAAGCGAACGGGCTGTCTTTTTTCAAAACGTTTTTGTATGCGGTCGTAAGGACGGCCAATGAGTTGAAAGAGTTTCGCTACCGGATTCGCGAGAAAGGCGTGGTCGAGCATGACGCGGTGCATCCGTCATTTACGCTGATGACGTCGGAAGATGTGTTTCGCTTTACGGAGGCGAAATACCATCCGGAGCTGCACGTATTTCTTGAAGAGACCGCCAAGGTGATGGACGCGGCCAAAGACACCGTCTACATCGAAGACGAGCCCGGCCGCGACGACCTGCTCTACGTCACCTGCCTGCCCTGGGTCTCCTTCACCAGTGTCCAGCACCCGATCCACATGGACCCGCACGACAGCGTGCCCCGTTTCGCATGGGGCAAGTTCTTCGAGGAGAACGGGAAGGTGAAAGTGCCATTGGGGATTCAGGTCCATCACGCGCTGGTGGATGGTGTGCATGTAGGGCAGTTTTTCATGCGGGTGCAGGAAGTGTTGGATGAGTTTGGAGAGATCGAAAAAGGCACTCACCGGTGATGGTGAGTGCCTTTTTTACTTGAGCCGCTTCCCCATTCGCCAGCAGAGCTGCTGGAGGGAGTTGGTCTCTTGCGCCAACTGCTCGAAGCCGTTTTTTTCGTAGAATCGGATGGCGCGGGCGTTGGTTTGGGCGACGCGGAGGTGGTACTCGGGGAACTGGAGCTTGCGGAACAGGTCTTCCGCATAGCGGAGGAGCTGCTGGCTGTAGCCTTGGCCCCGGCCTTCGGGAACGACGTAGATGAAGCTGATGTAGCCGACCTCCCGCCCTTCGTACTCGGCGCGGCGCAGGACGAGCTCGCCGACGGTGTGCCCGTCGTCTTCCATCAGCACGAACCCTTCCGGCAGATCGGCCGCTTTTTGCTTGGCGAATTGGATGTAGTCCTCTTCATTAAATTGCAGGTCCCCTTCCGCCTGCTCCGCTTCGCTGATGTCGGTGAAAAATTGGACGAGCGTGGCGCGGTCGGCGTCCGGTTGGACGAGTCGAAATGTGATCACAAGTAGCTCCTCCCTTTTTGACTTTCGCTTAGTTTAGCACAAGAACTCCCATCTTGGCAGAGCTTTGCCGCCAGTGTATAGTAAGAGGAACTTCCATTTAGTAGGAACTGTGAGGGACGATAGATGTTGCATACCGGAAAGAATTTTTTTGATCAGGAAGAGGTGTTCAACACCTATTGGCGGCAACGCGGACGCGAACTGAGCGCCAATGCCGTGCTGGAGGAGCCGGTGATCGAAGAGTTGATCGGCCCTGTACAGGGCTTGGCCTTGCTCGACCTCGGATGCGGGAACGGACAGTACGGTGCCGAGCTGCTGGGGCGCGGCGCGAAGTCGTTTTTCGGCGTGGATGCGGCGCAGAAGATGCTGGAGCAGGCGCAAGAGCGGCTGCACGGAACTGAAGCGACCCTGGTGCGCGGGACGTTTGAAGAGATCGACCTGCCTGCCGAGAGCTTTGACTTGGCCCTGTCGCGGCTGGCGCTGCACTATGTGGAGGATATCTGCTCCGTGTTTGCCAAAGTGGCGAAGAGTCTGGTCAAAGGCGGCCGGTTTGTCTTATCGGTGGAGCATCCGCTGCTGACATCCAGTCTCGATCAGGAGATCACCGGTCCGCGCGGCAGCATGGTGGTCGATGACTACTTTGTCAGCGGGCCGCGCGAGATCGAATGGCTGGGCGGGCGGGTGCAAAAGTTTCATCACACGTTGGAGGAGTATTTTCTGGCGCTGCAAGGGGCAGGATTCCAGGTCGAAATGCTGCGCGAGTCGAAGCCGAAGCGGGAGCTGTTCCCCACGGAGGAGGAATTCCTGCGCCGGTCGCGGATTCCCTTGTTTTTGTTCCTCGTCGGGAGGAAGTCATGAGCCGGACCGCTTCGTTTCGCTTCTTATGGATCGGCCAGACGGCGGCGAATCTGGGCGATGTGCTGTATGTGGTGGTGATCATCGCCATGATCTACGGCGCGACCGGGTCGGCGATGCTGACCGCGCTGGTGCCGATCGTCACGATGAGCACGCAGCTGATCGGCGGGTTTACCGCGCCTTTGCTGATCGACCGCTTCCGGCTGACCGTGCTGCTGTGGAGCACGCAGCTGGGGAAGACGCTGCTGTTCGTATTGCTGACGCTCAATCTCGATCTGTTTCTGCACGGGGGCTGGCTGCCGCTGCTGTACGTGTTGATGGCGCTGTTTTCCTGGCTGGACTCGGCGGCCAATCCGGCGCGCAACGCGATCGTGCCGCGCTTGGTCGACCCGAGCCGGCTGGTGAAAGTCAACGGCCTGCTCGCTTCGACCGATCAGACGGTGCAGCTCGCAGGCTGGGCGCTGGGCGGCGTGCTGTTTGTCGCGCTCGGCGGAACGCTCAGCTTGTGGCTGTGCTTCGTTCTGCATGCGGCGGCCGCTTTGATGATGTTTGGCGTGCGCGACCCGCTGCCTGCGGAGGAACAGGCAGCGGATGCAAGCAACAAGTCAGGCTTGGAGTCGGTCAAAGAAGGCTGGGTCTTCGTCTGGCGCTCACCGCTGCTGCGTCTGGTGATCGTGATGGACGCGCTGGAGGTGCTGGCGGAAGGCGTCTGGATCGGTGCAGTGGTGATGGTGTTTGTGCAGGAGGCGCTGGGACAAGGGGCGCAGTGGTTCGGCTTTTTGAACGCCGGCTACATGGCGGGCATGCTGCTTGGCGGGATGCTGGTCACCGCGTTTTCCAAATGGGTCGAGGCGCGGATGGGCTTGCTGCTGATCTTGGGCTCGATCATCTATGCGCTGCTCAATGTCGGGTTTGCGCTGAACAGCACTCCTTGGCTGGCACTTGGGATCTGCCTGCTGATGGGCCTGCCCCACCAGTTGAAAGCCGTGGTGCAGCAGACCCTGTTCCAAACGCAGGTCGAAGCCCGCTTGCTGCCGAAAGTGTTTTCGGTGAAGCTGACCGTGTTTTACACCGGGTTTGCCTTGTCTTCGCTGATGATGAGTCTGCTGACCGATGCGGTCGGCGTGCGGTTCGTCTATCTGCTGGCCGCCGCGCTGGTCGGCGTGGCCGCTGTGGTGGCGACCAGTCAGTGGAAATTGTTGAAAAAAGCATCTGTCTCGCCATGAGACAGATGCTTTTTATTTGCGCTTGGCGAGATGAATCGCCGCCCCGTCCGCGTCGGCAGCCGCTTCCATCAGGACTTCGGTCAAGGTCGGGTGCGGATGGACGGTGAGGTGCAGGTCTTCGAGCGTGGCGCCCATCTCGATGGCGAGCGCCGCTTCGCCGATCAGCGAGGACGCTTCCGGACCGACGATGTGGACGCCGAGCACGACGCCGCTCTCCTGCTCGGCAACGATGCGGCAATAGCCGTCGCCTGCGCCGGTGGTGAGCGCGCGGCCGTTGACGGCGAAGGGGAACTGGCCGGATTTGACGGCGTAACCCTGTGCGCGCGCTTCCGCTTCGGTGAGGCCGGTGACGGCGATCTCCGGATCGGTGAAGATCACAACGGGCAGGCAGGCCATGTCTTTGGCGCTGGCCAGGCCTGCGATCGCTTCGGCTGCGATGATGCCCTCCTTGCTCGCTTTGTGGGCCAGCATCGGGCCGTGAGTGATGTCGCCGATGGCGAAGATGTTCGGGTTGTGCGTGCGGCCTTGCGCGTTGGTGTGCAGGAACCCTTTTTCGTCTGTCTGCAGCCCCGCCCGGTCGAGGTCGAGCCCTTCGGTGTTCGGGCGGCGTCCGACGGTAACGAGCACTTTGTCGGCGGTGAAGATTTTGTCCTCCCCTTTTTCCCGCAGGCGGACGTCCACGCGGCCGTTTTCAATCGTGTGGGCGAGGGCTTCCGTTTCCGTCAGCAAGGTGACGCCCATGCGCCGGAGATTTTTTTTCACGATCCGCACCAAGGCAGGGTCGATGCCGGGCAGGAGGTCGGACGCCATCTCGGCGATGGTGACGCGGGTGCCGAGCTTGGCAAACGCGGTGCCAAGCTCCAGCCCGATGTAACCGCCGCCGATGATGAGCAGCTCTTGCGGCAGCTCGGTCAGTTGCAGCGCGTCGGTCGAGGACAGGATGTAGGTGCCGTCAAAAGGCAGGCTGGGCAGTTGCAGCGGCCGCGAGCCGGTGGCGAGGATCGCCTGATCGAAGCGGTAATATTCCATGCCGGACGCCGTTTCCACCGCGATGCGGTCTTCGGTCATGAACAGCGCTGCGCCTTGGGTGACCGTGACGCCGTTTTGCTTGAGCAGGGTGGCAACGCCGCCGGTAAGCTTGTGGACGATGCCGGTTTTCCAAGCTTGGAGCTTCTGCATGTCGAGCTCCGGAGCGGCGGTGTGCAAGCCCATGTCGACCGCTTCGGCGATGGCGACCGCAGTATTCGCGGCGTGGATCAGCGCTTTGGACGGAATGCAGCCGACGTTGAGGCAGACGCCGCCCAGATGCTCTTTCTCCACAAGCACGACTTCTTTGCCGAGCTGGGCGGCGCGGATCGCTGCCACATAACCGCCGGGGCCGCCGCCGATGACGACGACTTGGACTTCTTGCGCGATGTCTCCTACGACCATCGGGTACCTCCTTAGCTCATTTCGAGGAACAGCCGCTGCGGCGTTTCCAGCAGCTGTTTGATCTTGTTGGTGAAGCGCACCGCTTCCGCTCCGTCGATCACGCGATGGTCGAAGGACAGAGAGAGATACATCATCGTGCGGATGACGATCTCGCCGCCCCGCACGACCGGCCGCTCCTGCATCGGGTGGATGCCTAGGATCGCCACTTCCGGGTAGTTGAGGATCGGGGTGGCGAACAGGCCTCCGACCGGGCCCATGTTGGAGACGGTGAACGTGCCACCGCGCATGTCGCCGAGGGCGAGGGTCCGGCTTTTGGCCTGCTCGGTGAGCGCTTTGGCTGCGGCGGCGAGCTCGAGCAGGGAGCGGCGGTCGGCGTGCCTGATCACCGGTACCATCAGACCGTCCGGCGTGTCGACGGCGACGCCGATGTGGCAGTCGCGGTGCAGGACGATCTCGCCTTGCGCATCATCCATGTGGGCGTTGAGGTGCGGGTGCGATCTGAGGGCGGTGGTCAGCGCTTTGAGGATGAAGGGCAGGTAGGTGATCTTTTCGCCGGAAGGAGCGAGCCATTCGTTCGCCTGCTGGCGACAGGCGACCAGCTCGGTCATGTCCACTTCGTCGACCGCCGTGACGTGCGGCGCCGTGAACGCCGACTTCGTCATGCGGTCGGCGATGGTGCGGCGCAGGCCGCGCAAAGGAATCCGGGTGCTGTCAGATGCAGCGGCGGGTGCGGGTGCGGGGTCGGATGTGCAGGAAGGAGCCGCCGTGTCGGATGGTTGCGCTGCGGAGTGGTGCGCGGTGACGGCCGGCGGTGCCGCAGCAGGTGCAGCCGGTTGTTCTGCTGTATGTAAAAACGCTTGCACGTCCTCCTTCGTCACGCGCCCCGCCGGGCCGGTGCCGGTCACTTGCGAGAGATCGACGCCCTGATCGCGGGCGTATTTGCGGGTCGACGGCGTGGCGAGCACCCGCTTGGACAGCTTGTCTTCCCCGATCACCACCAGCACCTCGCCGACGCGGGCCAGCTCGCCCGCTTGGGCGCGGATCTCCTGCACGCAGCCGGACGCGGGGGATGGCAGCTCGACCAGCGCTTTGTCGGTCTGCACTTCCACCAGCGGGTCGAACTCGCGCACGACATCGCCTTCCTGCACCAGCCAGCGCACGACTTCCGCTTCGTGGATGCCTTCGCCGACGTCGGGAAGCTTGAATGCAACGGTCATGGAACGTCCCCCCCTGTTAAAAGTTCATCACGCTTTCGATGCCGTGCAGAATCCGCTTGGCGTCCGGCGCATAAATGTCCTCCAGCGAAAACAGCGGCTGCGGCGCATCATAGCCGCCGACGCGGCCGACGGGAGCTTCCAGCGACAAAAGCGCCCCGTCGTTGATCAAGGCGACGACCTCCGCCCCGAGTCCCGCCGTCTTCGGCGCTTCATGCACGACGAGCGCCCGGCCCGTTTTTTCCACCGAAGCGAGGATCGTCTCCCGGTCGAGCGGCGACAAGGTGCGCAGGTCGACCACCTCCACGTCCCAGCCCTTTTGCTTGGCCAGTTCCGCCGCCTCCAGCGACACGCGCAGCATCGTGCCCCAGGCGAACAGGGAGATCTGCCTCCCTTCGCGCACCACGTTCGCTTTGCCGATCGGCACGGTGTAGTGCCCGTCCGGCACCTCTTCCTTAATGGCGCGGTAGATGCGCATCGGTTCGAAAAAGAGCACCGGGTCGTCTTCGGCCAGCGCGGCGAGCAGCAAGCCTTTTGCATCGTACGGCGTGGATGGGCAGACCACTTTCAGCCCCGGCTGGTGTACGAAAAATGCCTCCGGGCTGTCCCCGTGCAACTCCGGTGCGCGAATGCCGCCGCCATAAGGCGCGCGGATCACCATCGGGCAGGAGAACCGCCCTTGCGAGCGCATGCGCACCCGCGAGACGTGGCAGACGATCTGCTCGACCGCCGGATAGATGAACCCGGCAAACTGCAGCTCGGGCACCGGGCGCATCCCGTTCACCGCGAGCCCGACCGACGCGCCGATGATGCCCGCTTCCGCCAGCGGCGTGTCGACGACGCGGTCGCTGCCAAACTCCGCCTGCAAGCCTTCCGTGGCGCGGAACACCCCGCCGTTGACTCCGACGTCTTCGCCGAGCAGCAGCACGCGCCGGTCTTCGCGCAAGGCGACGCGCAGGCCGTCGGTGATCGCTTGGATCAAGTTGCGTTTTGCCATCACTTCCCGCCTCCGTTTCCGTACAGCTTGCGCATCTCGGCGCGCTGTTCTTGCAGGTGCCAGGGCAGTTTCGCATAGGCGTGCTCGAAAATGCGGTTGTGGTCGACCGGCGGAGCGGCGAGCATCTCCTCGATTGCGCGCTGCACCGTGGCGTCCGCTTCTTCCCAAGCGGCCGTCTCCTGCTCTTCCGACCAGACGCCGAGCGTGAGCAGGGTCTGTTTCAGTCGTGCAATGCCGTCTTTTTCCCGCCACCCATTCACTTCCGCTTCGTCCCGGTAGCGGGTGTGGTCGTCGGCGGTGGTGTGCGAGCCGTAGCGGTAGGTGACCGCCTCGATCAGGGTCGGCCCTCCGCCGCTGCGGGCTCGGTCGGCAGCCGTTCTGACCGCTTCGTAGACGGCGACGGCGTCGTTGCCGTCCACGCGGACGCCGGCGATGCCGTATGCAGCCGCTTTCTCGGCCAGGGTTTCCGTCGCGGTCTGCTTGGACAGCGGGACGGAGATCGCATAGCCGTTGTTCTGGCAGAAAAAGAGCACAGGCAACTGAAAGACGCCGGCAAAGTTCATCGCTTCGTGAAAGTCCCCTTCGGACGTCGCCCCGTCGCCGAGAAAGCCGACGGTGACGGTGTCCTCGCCGCGCAGTTTGCTCGCCCAGGCGGCGCCGACGGCGTGCGGGAGCTGGGTGGCGATCGGCACGGCGATCGGGAAGATGTTGACGCCTGGAGGCGAGATACAGCCTTCGGGGCGGCCGTTCCAGTAAAGGAAGATCGTCGCCATCGGCAGGCCGTGCACCATCGACACGCCGTGCTCGCGGTAGGTCGGGAACAGCCAGTCCCGCTTTTCCAAAGCAAAACCGCACCCGACCTGCGCCGCCTCCTGCCCCTCCAGCGGCGCATAGGTGCCGATCCGCCCCGAGCGCTGCAGATGCACCGCGCGGCGGTCAAAATGGCGGACGGTGATCATCCACTTGTACATTTCCGTTAACAGCGCAGGCGAAAGCGATTTCCCTTCTGCCTGACATTGATCAATCCGGTTCATCAACTTGTCCCCCCTTCGTTCCCTATATATGCGGGAACTTCTGCAAAAATCTCTCTGCAATTTGAGAACTGTCTGCGCTTGCACATTTGTGTAAATTTATCGTTGCTTACAGCGCAACCTCCATGCTAGTCTATACCTGCAGAAGATACCTGACCTTCGCAAAGGAGCGTGTGAAACATGGAAGTATCACAAAGCCTCATGGAAGAAATGCGCGACATGCTGAAAGCCCTGATCGGCCGCAGCGATACGCACAGCGCCCAGATCGAAGGGCTGACCCGGCAGGTAAAAGAGATTCGCGAGACGATGGCCGCACTTGAAGCAACTACCAAACAAGAGCTCGCACAACTCCGCGCTGAGATGGCGACCAAACAAGAACTCGCACAACTCCGCGCCGAGATGGCGACCAAACAAGAACTCGCACAACTCCGCGCCGAGATGGCGACCAAACAAGAACTCGCCGAACTCCGCGCTGAGATGGCGACGAAGGACGACATCCTGATTCTCCACAAGCAGATCGCCGGCCTGAAGAGCGACAGCACCTACCTCAAAGACCAGTCCTACCGCAACACGATGGACATCTACCATCTCAAACTGCAGATGGGTCAGCTGCACAACGAAGGGCATGGGCCGCTTCAAAAGTAACGCAGCGTTTTTCGAAGCCGGATACACCCCGCGTGTACGCCGCGATCTCCTTCGCCTCATCAATTGGCAACACCCTCCACTTTCCGCACGACAATTTCCCAGAACCAAAGACCCTGCTTTTCCTCGCAAGCATCGGGACGAGCAGGGTACTTTTTTCTCTATCGCGCCTTCTGCACCCACACCGCCTTCAGATCTTTCACCTGCTCGATCCGCTGCTCCACCAAGCGGTCTGCCGCCAGCCAGGTCGGAATCTCC
Organism: Tumebacillus sp. BK434; assembly: GCF_004340785.1. Classification (NCBI taxonomy): domain Bacteria; kingdom Bacillati; phylum Bacillota; class Bacilli; order Caryophanales; family Alicyclobacillaceae; genus Tumebacillus; species Tumebacillus sp. BK434. Next base: position 727,256 of record NZ_SLXS01000003.1, read on the forward strand.
CGCTCGGCAGAAAACGCATACACTTGCAGCAGCATGTCATAGATCGCCTTCGTCTTCGCCAACACCCGCTCCGGCACATAGCCTTGCAGTTCATCGGCGACCTGAATCAGCCCGCCCGCGTTTGCCAGATAGTCGGGCGCATACAAGATCCCCCGCTCCGCCAGCATCGCACCGTGTTTTTCCATGTCGAGCAGCTGGTTGTTCGCCGACCCGACCACCGCCGCACAGCGCAGTTCGTAAATCGTCTCGTCGTTCAAAATCGCCCCCAGCGCACACGGCACAAACACATCGACGTCCAGCCCGTAGATCTCCTCCGGCCCGACCACTCCGAGCAACTGCTCGCCCGGCGTCGCCGTCACCACCGCATCCAGATTGGGCTGGGACACATCGGTCACATACACCGCACCGCCCGCTTCGACCAGGTGCTGCACGACCAGCGCCCCGACCTTCCCCACGCCCTGCACCGCAAAACGCCTCCCGGTCAGCTCCGTGCTTCCCCACAGCCACATCGCCGTCGCCTTGATCGCTTCAAACACGCCAAGCGCCGTCGGCACCGCCGTGTTCCCCGAGCCGCCATACTCCACCGGCAATCCGACGAAACAGGACGACTCCCGCTTGGCATGCACAAAATCCTGCGGCGTCGTGCCCATGTCGGTCCCCGTATAAAAGCGGCCGCCCAAGCCTTGCACATACCGCCCGAACACGCGGAACAGCTCCGGCGATTTGTCCTGATTGGGGTCGCCGATCAAGACCGCTTTGCCGCCGCCGTTGTCCACATCCACCACGCCGCACTTGTACGTCATGCCCCTGGACAACCGCAGCACGTCAAACAGAGCTTCCTCCTCCGTCTCATACGGACGCATCCGGCACCCGCCGAGCGCCGGCCCCAGCGTCGTGTCATGGATCGCCACGATGCCTTTCAGCCCCGTGCCGCGATGCTGCAGGAAATGGACTTGTTCGTGCCCGTATTTCGCCATCTCTTCAAAAATCCTCATCTCAGACTACCCCCTTGTCCCTCTCGCTGCTTCTCTTCCAACATATTCCCGCCCCCCGCGCAAAATGATAGAAAACAAAAAGAGCCGCCCGTCAGGACGACTCCCACCACGCCTACACCGCTCCGTTTCCGCTCAGACCCGTTCAAACACGGTCGCCACGCCTTGCCCGACGCCGACGCACATCGTCGTCACGCCGTAGCGGTGCCCTTGGCGCTTCATCTGGTGCAGCAGCGTCGCCACCATCCGCGCCCCGGTCGCGCCGAGCGGATGCCCGAGCGCGATGCCGCCGCCGTTCGGGTTCACTTTTTCCAGCGGAATGCCGAGCTCCCGGACGGACGCCAAGACCTGTGCGGCGAACGCCTCATTGATCTCAAACAAGTCGATCTGCTCCGGGTGCAGCCCCGCCGCCCGCAATGCTTTCTGCACGGCAGGCACCGGCCCGATGCCCATCACGGCCGGATCGACCCCCGCCTGCGCCGACACCACGTAGCGCGCCAACGGAGTCAGGCCGAGCCTTTCCGCCAGCTCCCGCGACGTCACCAAGACGGCCGCCGCGCCGTCATTGATGCCCGACGAGTTGCCCGCCGTCACCGTGCCCCCTGCGCGAAACGCCGGGCGCAGCTTGGCCAGCTTTTCCATCGTCGTGTCCGCACGGGGATGCTCATCCCGCTCAACGAGGAGCGGTGCGCCTTTCTGCTGCGGCACCTGCACCGGTACGATCTCATCTGCAAACACGCCAGTCGCGATCGCCGCCGCCGCCCGGTGCTGGCTGAGCAGAGCAAACGCATCCTGCTCTTCCCGTGAAACGCCATAGCGCTCCGCCACATTTTCTGCCGTCTCGCCCATCGAATAGGGAGGATGCAGTTCGGACAGCCGCGGGTTGGGAAACCGCCAGCCGATCGTCGTGTCATAGACCTGCACGTCGCGCGCGAACGCCCCTTCCGCTTTGCCCATCACAAAAGGCGCCCGGGTCATCGACTCCACCCCGCCCGCGATCACCGCATCCGCTTCACCGGCCACTATCGCCCTCGCCGCGCTGTTGACCGCTTCCAGCCCCGACGCGCAGAGCCGGTTGACCGCCACGCCCGGCACACTCACCGGCAGACCTGCCAACAGCGCAGCCATCCGCGCCACGTTGCGGTTGTCCTCGCCAGCCTGATTGGCACAGCCGAGGATCACATCTTCGATGAGACTGGGGTCGATCCCCGTCCGCGCCACCAGCGCCCGGATCGCACCGGCTGCCAGATCATCGGGCCGCACGTCTTTCAGCGCACCGCCATACCGCCCGATCGGCGTCCGCACCGCATCAATAATGACCGCCTCGCGCATCCGCATCGTCTGCCGCCTCCCCCTGTATCGGATAAAAACGCCGCCCCGCCTTCGCCATCCGCTGCAGCAGCGGCGCCGGGCGGTAGCGGTCGTCACCCTGCTCGGCAAACACGCCTTGCAGCACGGCGACGACCTGCTCGACCCCGATCTGATCCGCCCATTCCAGCGGGCCGTGCGGGTAGTTCGTGCCGAGCCGCATCGCCGTGTCCAAGTCTGCTTCCGTCGCGATCCCTTCCATCAGCGCGTACGCCGCTTCGTTGATCACCATCGCCACCACGCGCGGCATGACCAGCCCGGCGCTGTCCTTGACCCAGACCGCTTCCCGGCCGAGCCCCGCTTGCAAAAAGCGACCCGCCCGCTCCGCCGTCTCCGCGCTGGTCTGCAAGCCTTGCGCCGCCTCCAGACAAGCCACCCCGGCCAGCGGCGGCACATAGCCGAATCCGGCGACCCGCTCCGGCAGCGCACACCACGACGCCGCTTCCGTCACCGACAGCCCCAGCGCCGCGATCAGCAAAAGCGCGTCGGGCGCCATCCGCCGTTCCACTTCGCGCACGATCTCGCGCACCGTTTCCCGCTCGGAGGCGAAGGCGAGCACGACCGTGTCGAACGTCCGCACCTCCACCGTCTGCATCAGTTCGCGCACCGCATGCAGCCCGTCCCCCTTCCAGACAAAAAGCGGTTCGTCTGCCGCAAACGACGTCACGAGCAGCCCCGAACCGGCCAGCTCCCTCGCCATCTCCCGGGCAACGATTCCGTCACCGAGTACCAGCACGCGGCTGTTCGTCATCGAGACAGACCTCCTTCCCCGTCCTGAGCGACAATCCCATCCCCCAGCACCGGCACGCGGCTAGTCGTCATAGCGGTAGAACCCCCTTCCCGTCTTCCGCCCGAGCGTCCCGGCCTGCACCAGCCGCGCCTGCAGCGGATGCGGACGGTAGCGCGGCTCCTCATACATCGCCCGGTACACGCTTTCGCTCACCGCCAAGTTGACGTCGATCCCGATCAGATCCATCAGCTGAAACGGCCCCATCCGAAATCTCCCCCCGTCGCGGGCCAGCCGGTCGATCGTTCCCACATCGGCCACGCCTTCCTGCAGCAAACGCAGCGCCTCGCCGTAATACGGCCGCGCCACCCGGTTGACCAGAAAACCCGGTGTGTCCTGGCACAGCACCGTCGTCTTGCCCAGCGACTCGGCAAAGCTGCGCGCCAGATACACGGTGCGCGGCTCCGTGCGCAGCCCCTGAATCACTTCCACCAGCTGCATCAAGGGCACCGGATTGAAAAAATGCAGCCCGACCACCCGCTCCGGGTGCTGCAATCCGCCGGCCAGCGCCGTGATCGGCAGCGACGACGTATTGGATGCCAACAGGCACAGCGGGGACACCACCGCTTCCAGCTTGGCGAACAGCTCCTGTTTTAACGTCAACTGCTCCGGTGCCGCTTCGATCACCAGCGCCGTTTCGGCGAGCAGTTCCAATCTGGTCACCGGCGTGATCCTACTGACCACGGCGGCAGCGGTGCCGGTTGCCAGTTTGCCGATCGCTTCCCGCTTCTCCAGACGGCCGCGCAAGCTGCCGAGGGCAGCCAGCAGCGCCGCTTCGCTCAGATCGTACAACAACACCTCATACCCGGCCTGCGCCGCCGCCTGGGCGATGCCGATGCCCATCGTGCCCGCGCCGATGACGCCGACCGGCTGCTCCCACACTTTCATCCTGCAGCCAGCCTCCTAGCCCCGCACCCGTTCCAGCCGCTCGACGAGCGCTTTCAGGTCGCAGATCATCTCCTCCAGATCTTGTACCGCCGCATACCCGGCCGCTTTTTCCAGCTCGGAGAACAACGTGACATAGCACCCTGCGCAAAAGGTCAGCTCGTGCTTGTCGAACACCTCGACCGCCTCCGGGTATCTGTGCACCACTTCGCCTACAGTCAGCCCTTTATGAATCACAAAAGACACCTCCGGTTCAGTAAGAAGGAGATACCATCGCCTTGGTATCTCCCCTTGCTACTCATGCGTTTCGGCTTCATCCGGTGATCGTCGCATCCTCCTGCAGCTTATCCCAGTCCGGCGCCCAGACCGGCATGCGCAGGCCCGCGCGCTCGACCACTTTGCGCACGTCCGCCTCGAAGGCGAGGCGCACTTCGTGGTTGTCGCGCTTTTTCAGGCCCAGTTTGCGGTAGATCTGGTTGCGTCTTGAATTTGGTTTGCCAAAAATGTTCATCACCCGCGGGAACCAGCGGTCGAGCGCTTCCTGCGTCGCGTCGCGGTGCTCCGGGTCTTTGCCGAGCCGGACCAGCCACGAATCGCCGTGCGCCACGTGCATCAGCTCTTCCTTCATGATCCCTTCCATCACCCGGCGCCACGGGCCGTAGGACGACTGCTCCGAGTCTTCCAACTGGTGCCCGGCGCCACGGTCCATCAATACGTTGAACATGATGAAGTCATACCACGTATTGATCGGATAGTAGAAAATGTTCACCCGGTCATCGTGCGCCGCCCGGGTCGCGCCGAGCTCCACCTCGTCGCCGACGCGCAAAGTGAAATCGAACTCCTTCAGCCGGGCATCGACGTCGACGCCGAGCTCTTGGAGGAGCTTATACATCACGCGCCCGTGGCGCACTTCGTCTTTGGTGATCGTCGCCACCGACAGCATCTCCGCCGTCGTCGGCGCTTTCATGATCCACGGGACATAGCCAAACGCGCCGGCCACTTCCGAGTCGGCCTGCATCAGCATCAGGTGGATCAGGTTCTCCCGATACTCCTCCGTCATCTCCTCCGGCGACTCGATCGTCTCCCCGCTGGCGATCTTCTCCAGCAACTGCTGCTCTTTTTCCAGTTCGGACAAAGCCATTCGTCAGCAACCTCCCTGTCAGCGTGGACCGGGCTGGCGGGTGCAGGCGCGAGGATTAGCGCCCGGTAAACTCCGGTGCGCGCTTCTCCAAAAACGCCTGCACCCCTTCGCGGAAATCTTCGCTCCGCCCGGCCATTCCTTGATACTGCGCTTCCGTTTCCAGCGCGGTGAACAGATCGCTTTCCGAGCCTTGGTAGATCGAGCGCTTGGTCAAGCCCAGCGCATAGGTCGGCCCTGCTGCGATCTTCTGCGCGAATTCGCGCACGACGGTGTCCAGCTCTTCGGCCGGCACCACTTTGTTGACCATGCCGAGGCGCTCCGCCTCTGCTGCCGTGACCACCTCGCCGGTCAACGCCAGCTCCATCGCTTTGCCGACGCCGATCAGGCGCGGCAGGAAATAGCTCGCGCCCGAATCGGGCACGAGGCCGATCTTGCAGAACGCGATGGTGAATTTTGCTTTGTCGGAGGCGATGCGCAGGTCGGCCGCCAGAGCGAATGCTGCGCCAGCCCCGGCTGCTGCGCCGTTGACCGCCGCGATGATCGGCTTGCGCATCGTCTGCATGCGCACGATCAGCGGGTTGTAGCGCTCGCGCACCGCATTGGACAGGTCGGCGTGATTGAATTCGGCTCCGTCGTTGAGATCCTGTCCCGAGCAGAACGCCCGCCCGGTCCCGGTCAGCACGATCGCGCGCACGTTGTCATCCTGCTCCGCTTTTTTCAGCGCATCATACAGTTCATCGCCCATCTGCTGGTTGTAGGCGTTCATCACCTGCGGGCGGTTCAGCGTCAAAGTCAAAACTCCGTTTTCCAAAGCATACAAAATCGTTTCGTACATGTGAGAGACTCCCTTTCAAATAAGTTAGCCCGCCACCACTTCCGCAAACGAGAACGACACGAGTCCGCCGGCAAACGATTGCAGGTCGGCGCCTGCCGCTTGGCTCTCCGGCGTTTTAAACGAAGCTTTCAGCGTGTCGAGATTCTCAAAATACATCTCGCACATCAGATAGTGTTCCGGCGTGCCGCCGCGCAGGTCGAAAAACTTCGACACCTCCGTGCGGATCAGCCCCGGCGTCTTCCCGTTCAGTTCCAAATGCCTGCCGAAATAATGTTGGGTAAAGGCATCCAAATCTTCAGGATGTTTGTACAATGCTATCATTTTGACCATCCAGTCTAAACCTCCTCTATTTTCAGAAACGAATCTCTCACAGCCTCTCGTTTTAGATATATAGATTGCGGCGAAAAACATTCCGAAATTTTCATTTCGTATCATGTTTCGCGATTTTTCGAGTAGTTCTAAAGAGTGCAGTATAAAACGGCCGTCCTTCGTCCAGACTTGATGACAACTACTCTTGAGGAGAACCAAATCATGAACGTGTACAAACCGCCATTACAAAAAAACCTGGGCGCGCCCAGCCCGCACCGCTCGTCCGGCGGACCTTGGCGCCGCTTCCTGAGCCATCCGGTCTGGCGGCAAAGCTTGATGTCCGGGCTCTTGTGCACCGTCGTGGTGATGACGTATGCACTGCTCGGCATGATCGCCTTTCAACTCTATTATCACTTTTGGTTTCAGGTGTTTCTGATTCTCTTCACGCCGGTCTGGCTGGTCTGCTACGGCCTGCTGTTCGCCTCGCGCTGGAAGTGGCACGAACTGGTCCTCGGCGTTTTTCTCGCCTTGTTTCCGATCGCCTATTTCTATTTGAGCGGCGTGGAAGACACCGGCTATCGTCTGTCTTCTGCCCTGTCCCTGTCCGGCGGTGGCGTGCTCGCCGTGTCGCTGGGCTATTGGCTGGCCAGAATCGGCCGCTCGCTGTTTCGCACGCCAACGCAAAAAAGACCGGGCTAGCGGGCCCGGTCTTTTTTGCGTTGGGATTAAATTACGATCTTGCGCTCGCGAAGGTTTTCTTCCATCGCTTCGTTCATTTTTTCGAGGCACTCCATCGCTTCTTTGAAGTCGCCTTTCGCTTTGTAGATGTCGCCGAGGATCGAGTACGCCTTGACCAGTTCGCCAAACGCCTGCACGTCCTGATAGATCGTGACCGCCTTGCGCAGGAACTCGGCAGCGTCTTCCGCCTGGTTGCCTGCCGAGGCGATCTGACCGCTCATACGGTAGACGTGCGCGCGGTCGAGGTTCTCTTCCGGGAAGTACTTCAGTGCGGATGCACAGTGCTCCGCCGCCTGCTCGACGCGGTTGTCTTGGATCAGGATGCGGGCGAGGTCGCTGTGCAGTTGGCCCACTTCCGTCTCGCACCCGATGTCCGCGTAGTCGCGCATACATTGCGTGAGGATGGAGATCGCTTCGTCGATGTTGCCGGTCTCGCCTTTGACGATGCCGTATTTCGCCTTCACGTCGATCGTCATTTTCATGTTGTTCAAGGACTGGAAGATCGACAAGGCCGACTGCGAGTACTCGGCCGCTTTTTCAAACTCGCCCATCTCGCGGTAGGTGAAGGACAGTTCGAGGTAGATGTCGCCGATCTGCTTAAAGTGGTTGCTGCCGGTCAGCAGGGAGTTGGACTCCTGGTAGAACGTCAGCGCCTCGTTGTACTCGCCCAGCTTGTAGTAGACGGTGCCGAGGTTCTTGATGATGTTCGCCTGCAGGTACAGCTCGGCGAGCTGGCCCTTTTTGATCATCTCGTACGCCTTTTTCCAGTAGTGGATGGCGATCGGGTAGTTCTTCTCCATATAGGAGAGTTCGCCCAGCTTGTTCAGCACGAGCAGTTGAATGCCATTGTCGTTGCGCGCTACTGCAGAATCCAAAACGCTTTCGAAACGGTCGGTGGCATCGTTCAGCTTGCCCGTGTTCAGATAGCAGACCGCCAGATCGTACGCGACGTCGATCGAAGACACGTGCGGGGACGGGTTCTCTTCCAGATCGATCAGCATTTCGATCGCTTTCTCATACTCGCGGGTCGCCATCAACGCCTTGGCGATCTTGTACACGCTGACCTTCTCCATCTGCGTTTCGGTGTCGGTCAGGAAGTACTCGATCGGCGTGTCCAGCTTCTCCGCGATCGCTGCGAGCAGGTTGTGCGACGGGTTGGCTTTGTCCGATTCGATCTGGGAGATCATGCTCGGCGTGACCAGCCCTGCGCTCAGGTCGCTTTGCGTCAATCCTTTTCGAATTCTCAGTTCACGAATTTTCTGTCCCAAAGTGGCTTTCATAGCTGTCTCCTCCGTTATTATCGCCTGACTTACTTTTAGAAACTTTGATTATATATGTGATGAGTGATCATTTATCGTTACTTCAACTTAGTTTCATTATAAGAAATATATAAAATCTGTCAACTAAACAGCGGCAAATCTTTTCGAAATTTAGCGTGTATTTTCAAACTTTTTAAGAAGTTTACGCAAATGCGGTTTACAGTTGTACCTGCAAGACCTCCTTGATATACTAGAAAAAAGTTACAATTAGTTGAGGGGGCCCTCAGATGATGGACATGTATCGCGCTGTCACTCTCGGGGATCTGCTCCGCGAACGCCGGACCACACTGGGCCTGACGATGCGCGAAGTAGCAGGTTCCACACTTTCCCCCACCGCTGTCAACAACATTGAAAAAGGCAAGATCAACCCGACGATCGACACGGTGCTCTATCTGTGCCAAGTTCTGCAACTGCAGCCTGAGAAAGTGCTGCTCTTTTATCCCGACTTTGCCAAAACGGCCGGTGTTCTGTTCACCCGCATCGACGAGATGGTCGCAAGCGGCGAGACAGACGATGCCTTGACTTTGCTTTATGACATGTACTGGGTGGCCGCCGAGCTGCCCGACCATGAACAGCACACCGCCGAGATTCAGTTTAAGATCTCCCAAGTGTTCGCCGACAATGGACGTTTTGACAGTGCGACAACGGCGATGACAGACGCCTACAAGCTGTTCATCCTGACCAAAAACTACCCGCGCCAAGTCGACGCCGTCTGCGCCCTCGCCGTTTTTTCCAAAACGGAAGGGCAGTTGCAACGTGCGCTCGGCGTATACACGACCGCGTTGGAGCTCGCCTACCGCCATCAGCTGTTCACCCGCGTGACCAGCATCTTGATGGAGATGGCGCAGATCCACATGGAGTGCGTCGAGCAGCAGGAGGCGATCGTGCTCTGCAACCAAGCGGAGCTGGTCTATGACAACCTCCGCGACGCCGAGGGCAAAGCCCGGGCGAAGTTCCTGCGCGCGCAGGCATTAGCCGAGATCGGCAAGCTGCAGCAGGCGCTGGAGGCTGCCGACGCTGCCCGCAGTCATTTTCAAGCGACCGGCGACCAGCAGCGGCTGACGGAAGCGTCGCGGCTGCTCGGCGAGATCTACAGCGGTCTGCACGACTATGCGCAGGCCCGCGAGCACTACCTGCAGGCGCTGGCGTTGGCTGAGAGCGCCGCTCCGGACGAGCTGCACCGCGCCAAAGGCGGGCTGGCCAGCCTGTCTCTGCAGCAGCAGGAGCCTGAACGCGCCCGCGAGCACGCGTTGGAAGCGCTATCCGGCCTGCAACAGCCGCGCGACCGCTCCAAGCTGTACTGCATCCTCGCCGGCTGCGACCTGCAGGACGGCAATACCGACGGGTACAAAACTTACATGCACCAGGCGGTGACCACCTTGCAGGAAGCGGGGGATACCTGTTCCGCCGCCTTGATCCAATGCGAGTTGGCCGACCAGACGGACGACTTGGAACTGCTCCGCGACGGAGTGCGCAAACTGCGCCAGGTGATCGTTGCGCGCAAACGAATATAACGAGAAGGATCACCCAGGCGTCCCGGGTGGTCCTTTTCTTTTTTCGAGCCGCAGCTGGAAGTTGTAAACCAACTTCCGCGTGACGACTAGAATTAGTTGATATAATGATATTTACACTTTACTACAAGATTCTATACCTCCACAACCGTTACAATTGATAATTAGTGAATTTGACCTAAAAAAATTTTGAGTTATACTCCTTTCGTCCTACGTTAGTAGCCGGTTATTCGCGTATAAATTTAGCGAATGGTGTCGATTGATCACCAAGTTACAATTTATGGCTCGTCTTTAGTATATATGTGAACATATAGTAGCGAGTCTTACTTCAAACACAATCCTGTTTTAAATATTGTTCACAAATATCTTGCATGTGTGTTATACTTACTACTAAAATCGCTCGGCAATTCTGAGGAGGAATCGACTGTGGAACAATCCTCGAACTATACGCTGGGAGCCAAACTGCGCGAGATGCGCCTGAGCAAAAAGTGGACGCTGAATGAACTGTCCCAACGCTCCGGCCTCTCGATCAGCCACATCTCCTCATTGGAACGGGGCACTCGCACCAAGCCCTCGATGGAAGTGGTGCGCAAACTGGCCAACGCTTTGCAAATACCGGTGCACTACCTGCACGATGACGACACGATCGACAAGGACATGTACTCCGAAGCGGACCGTATCCTGTCGCGATTCTCACCGGATACCCAAGCGTTCCTGCTGCAAGAGGACTCGGTGCCGTATATCATGTTCGCGAAACGCCTGTATGAACTGCGCGGCGAAGAGCGCGGCATCATCAAGGCGCTGCATGAGTTTTTGGAGAGCACGAAATAGCACAAAACCACGACACCTGTCATTTGGCGTCGTGGTTTTTGTTTTGCTGCGTTTTTTTGTCGGTTTTGCGGAATTTGTCAGGCTTGCGGATCAGCTTTTCCTCGAGCACCTTGCCTTCCGCATCGAGCGTCACCTGCGCCATCAGCGGCAGCCGGTCGCTGAAGCCAAACGTCAGATCGGCCATCTCCGCCCGCATCTGGCCCTGCTCATCCGTTTTCACTTCCAGAAACAGATGGCGCGCAAACCAGCGGAACACTTGATACACCTGCGAGTGTTCCAGTTCGGCCATCACCTGCTCCGCTCCTTGGCGCGCGTAGGAATCCTTGATCGAGATCCCCTTGCGCAGATGCGCGGTGCCGAGCTGATAGCCTTGTGGGCTCTCCACGACGAGATTCCAGCGGAACATGCCGAGGAACGGGATCACCGAGATGCGCCCGATGTCCACACCCGTTTTTTCATAGTAGCGCCGCACGCGGCTGCGCAGATAATACTGCACGGCAACACGCAGCAACAGATAGACTATCGAGGGCAAAATTGTATACCAGAGTACGCGCTCAGGAGACACTCCCGTCCACCACAAGTAGATCCCCAAGGCGCCGAACGCCCAGAGCACGAGATCAACGATCATTAACACGTCCCATCCGTAGCGGCGTTTGGAAAGCGGCCAAAACGCTGCCGTCCCGTACGTCGTGAGCAGATCCATCCCCACATGCACGATCACCCCGAGGAAACTCCACCACCAGAGCAAGCCGAAATGGCCCGGAAAAAAGAACCACAGCACAAGCGCCAGCACGGTCGGCCAGATCAGCCAGGCCGGGATCGAATGGGAGATCCCGCGGTGATGTTTCAAATAGGCAATGTCCCCGCCGAACAGCCGGACGACAAAATCAAAATCGGGCGCCTGCGAACCGAGCGACACCGCCCACAGCACAGCGCTCATCGCCGTCGGGTCCTGTGCCAAGGCCGGATCGGTCGCAGCTGCTGCATACAACGCGAGACCGTGAAGAGCATGCGTGACATTATCCATGCGAGCGCACCCCTCTCTCTAGTAGTAGTGTAGCACGCAACCCTCGTTTGAATGCACAAAAAAAGACCCGGGCAACGAGTGCCCAAGCCTTTTTGTGGAAACGATAGTGAGGACATCTTAGTGGTTGTGACCGTCACCCTCGGTGTGGGTATCGGTGCTGCCGTCACCTGCCGGAGCCGGGTCCATGATGTCTTTGTATTCTTGTTTGCTGATCTTGATCTTTTCTTTTGCAGTCAGTTCGGTGATCAGATCGGTAAACGGCTTCGCTTTTTGCTCTTTCAAGGTGTCAGCGATCTTACCTTTGACATCTTCGAGCTTCGGAACGACAGCGTCGGTGCGGGATTCGACTTTGATGATGTGGTAGCCGAATTCCGATTTGACCGGTTTTTGCACTTCGTTCAGCTTGACGTCTTTGTTGAAGACAACCGCTTCGAACTCTGAGACCATGGTGCCTTTCGGGAACTCGCCGAGGTCGCCGCCAAGATCCTTGGAGGAGTCTTCGGAGTGCTCTTTCGCCAGCTTTTCAAAATCGGCCGGGTTCGCTTGCAGCTGCTTGTAGATCTCGTTTGCTTTGCCTTCATCCTTGATCAGGATGTGTTTCGCTTTGGCCTTAGCCGGAGTGCCGAGGGTGCTCGCTTTGTTTTGCTCGTAGTATTCCTTGATCTCGTCATCAGAAACGGTGATGTCCTTGGTCGCGATCTTCTTCGCGGTGACAGAAATCTTCATCTCACGCTTGAGGTCATCAAGGGTCATGTTGCTTTGTTTCAGCGCCGCTTCCAGCTTCGCCTTGTCTTTTTCAAAGCGCTCGTCGATGATCGTCTGGATCTCTTTGTCGATCTCCGCGTCGGTCGCCAGCAGGCCGAGCGACTTGCCCTGGTTAAGCACGACCTGCTCTTCGATCATGCGCTTCAAGGTGTCTTTGCCGCCTGCCTGCTCCAGCTTGGAGTAGAACTGCTCCTCGGAGATGTTCGTGTTGCCTACCGTTGCGACGTTGCCTTCTGCGTTCGAAAAGAACCAGATACCGCCTACAACCGCTGCACCGATCACTGCGCCTGCAATTGCTTTTTTCATTTGTTGCCTAGCCCCTTCCGCTTCTAAGTTCCCTAGTATTTTTTGTAAATCGCATTAAGTCTCTGCGATTTCTAATTACCGAATCCACACAAGTATCTTACCATAAATGATGCGCTTTGTCCTATTTTTGAACAAAAATTCAGATTCAATTGCCACTTGTTGTGAACGCCGAACCTTTGTTTTTAATCGTTTGTGAGTGAAGTAAACCGTAGGCCGCGTAGATCAGCAGCATCGCGGCGATCGACCAGGCAAACCATTCCTTGCCGAAGTACTGAATGGCCGCTCCGGTAAAGGACGGGCCCATGATCGAGCCGACGCCGTACAGCATCGTGTACAGGACATTGCCGGTCGGAAGATCGCTCCCGTACAAGAGGTCCCCGAGGTAAGCGAGGCCCAGCGAGTAAAACGAGCCTAACGCACCGCCGACGAGGAAAAACATCGTCATCAGCATCCAGGTGTTGGTCTGTGCCAAGGGGAGCAGTAGAAAACCGGCCAACCCGATGCAGCTTGCCAGCAGCAGCGTCTGACGGCGGCCCCAGATGTCGGAGAGCCAGCCGAGCGGGAACTGAAAGACGATCGATCCAAAGACGAAGACCGAGAGCGTCAGCGAGATCGTCGCCGGCGCCATTTCCAGACGGGAGCCGTAGATCGGAAACTGGCCGATCAGCGCGCCGTCCATGTAGCCGTAGACGAGAGAAGCCAGCATCGCAAACGGGGCGAGCCAAAAGATGCGCCACCAGCGTTTGATGCCATTGCCGTCTTCCGTCTCCGCCTCTCCGAGCCGCGAGTCGTCATCCGGAATGCGAATGGTGATCAGCATCGGAATGATGTAGCAGAGCGCGCTGACGAGGAACGGGGCCCACAGCGAGATGCTGAGCAGGTTGATGCCCAGCGGTCCGATCATCAGCCCGATCGCGATGGCCAGACCATAAAACGCGAACATGCGTCCGCGGTTGTTGGCTGTCAATATCGTGTTCAGCCAGATCTCCGTCGAGACGAAGATGCCGGAGAGGGCGATCCCGAGGATGACGCGGAAGGCGATCCAGGCGTAGAGATTGTCCCAGATCGGAAAGGCCAGCGTCATGATGAAAGCCAGTCCGGTGCTGTATAAGATCGTGCGCTTCGCCCCGTACTTGCGAACGACCAGTTCGATAAACGGCGAGGCGACGATGACTCCTAAAAACAGCGCGGTGGTGGAGATGCCGTTGAAGACAGCAGAGACTTCGCGCTGTTCCAGAATGAACGAGAGCAGCGGCACGATGAGACCTTGCGTCATCCCGACCAGACCGATGCTCACTAATATTGCAACAAGTCGCAGCATGTTCCCCCAGAGTGCCCCCTTATACGCAAAAACGCAGCCGGGTCCCGATAAGACCTCAACCGCGTCCGCTAAGATATGGTCGGAATGCAGAGATTCGAACTCTGGACCTCTCGCTCCCAAGGCGAGCGCGCTACCAAGCTGCGCTACATTCCGTTACCTTCTAAGGTAAGATGGCGTGCCCAGAGAGATTCGAACTCCCGGCCTTTTGATTCGTAGTCAAACGCTCTATCCGGCTGAGCTATGGGCACATGTCATATGAAGTTAGGAAGGCAAGGCATGGTATGGTGGGCCCACCAGGACTCGAACCTGGGACCAGCCGGTTATGAGCCGGCCGCTCTAACCAACTGAGCTATAGGCCCGAAGCAAAAATGATAGATGGAGCGGAAGACGGGATTCGAACCCGCGACCCTCGCCTTGGCAAGGCGATGCTCTACCCCTGAGCCACTTCCGCAGAAGACAAAACATATGATAACACTTTCTATGCCGACAAGCAAGGTCAAAATCATGGATGTTTGCAAGCAAAAGGCCCAGTCTGTCTTGCAAAACTGGGCCTTAGCGTTTGCCTAGCGACGTCCTACTCTCCCAGGACCCTGCGGTCCAAGTACCAGACCTCCACTATCGCTTCGGTGGTTCTCCGCTCCGCTGCGAACGCGGCACCGTTTCTATGTGCTTGCCATGTATGAAAAAAGACCCGATCTGCGTAAGATCGGGTCTTTCTCTTTTGCCTAGCGACGTCCTACTCTCCCAGGACCCTGCGGTCCAAGTACCATCGGCTCTGCAGAGCTTAACTTCTGTGTTCGGGATGGGAACAG